>NZ_AKIY01000303.1 GCF_000282615.1 Bradyrhizobium sp. YR681
GCTCGTCGCAACCGCCGTGAAGGAGTTCGGCCGTCTCGACATCATGGTCAACAATGCCGGCGTGGCCCGCAACCGCGACATCCTGGAGATATCCGAAGAGGAATTCGACGAAATCATCGGCATCAATCTGAAGGGCGCGTTTTTTGGCGTGCAGGCCGCGGCGAAGCAGATGATTGCGCAAGGCAGCGGCGGCGGGGTCATCATCAACATGTCCTCGGTGAACGCGCTGCTGGCGATCCCGGCGCTTGCGACCTACGCGATGTCCAAGGGTGGCATGAAGCAGCTCACCTCCGTCGCCGCGGTCGCGCTCGCGCCGCACGGCATCCGCGTCGTCGCGGTCGGGCCGGGTACGATCCTGACTGACATGGTGGCGTCGTCCATCTACACCTCGGAGGATGCCCGCAAGACCGTGATGTCGCGTACGCCGGCGGGCCGCGGAGGTGAGCCGAGCGAGGTTGCCTCCGTCGTGGCGTTCCTCGCCAGCGACGATGCGTCCTATATCACCGGGCAGACCATCTATCCGGATGGGGGCCGGTTGATTCTGAACTACACGGTGCCGGTGAAGGAGAAGTAGAGGGCGGTTGTCGCCCGCCCACATGCGCTGTCATCGCCCGCGAAGGCGGGCGATCCAGTATTCCAGAGGCCGGCGTTAAGGAGCTCGCTTTCACAACGGCCACCGCGGCGTACTGGATGCCCCGGTCAAGCCGGGGCATGACAGCGCTGGTTGTGTCACCTATTCCGCCGCGATCGTCATCCCGTAACCCAGCCGCTTCGAGATGCCGGCGGCGCAGTCGCGCAAGGCATGCGCGATCGGGCTGTCCCAGCGCGCATCGAACGTGCCTTCCGGTCCCATCGCCGTGATGACAAGCGCGACATGGCCGGCATGATCGAACACGGGCGCCGAGAATGCATTGACGCCGGGCAGGGGATCGCCGAGCGCGCGGGCGAGGCCGTGCTTGCGGACCTCCGCCAGCATCTCCACAACCTTGGCGCCTTTCACCGGCCGCTTCGGATTGTAGCCGACACCCTGGCGATCGAGGCCGCTTTCGAGCGCGGCGTTGATCGTCTTCTCCGGCAGGAAGGCTGCAAAGGCGCGCCCCGTGGCGGTCTCCAGCAGTGCCATCACCAAGCCGGCGCGCATCACGATGTGCACGGGCTGGCCGGGCTCTTCGAGCTGCACGACGGTCGGGCCGTGCGTGCCCCAGACCGCCAGCGAGACCGCATGGCCGATCTGGCTCGCGAGCGCGGCGATCTTCGGTCCGGCGATGCGCACGCCGGAGAGACGGCGCAGGCTGATCAGGCCGAGCTCCAGCGCCAGCGCGCCGATCTCGTAGCGGCCGGTGGTTTCGTCCTGCTCGATCAGCCCGATGCGGGAGAAGCTGGCGAGATAAGGATGCGCCTTGGCCGGCGTCATGCCGGCCTCGCGGGCGAGATCGCGCAGCATCATCGGCTCGCCGCTTTTGGCGAGCGCGCGGAGCAATTCTCCGCCGACCTCGATCGACTGGATGCCGCGGCTTTCTCTCTTCATGCGCCTCCGATGCGCTTGAGTTTTCGTTTGAGCATGATCTTTTCGGAAAACCGCTGCACACTTTTCCGGATCATGCTCTACGCCGCGTCACGCCTGGCGGCGCTGTCGGCGAGATGACGGCCGGCAATGTAGCCGAAGGTCAGCGCCGGCCCAAGCGTGATGCCGGCGCCGGGATAATTGCCGCCCATGATGCTCGCCATGTCGTTGCCGGCGGCATAGAGCCCGGGAATCACCCGGCCCTCGGCATCGAGAGCCCTTGCATGCTCGTCGGTGATGATGCCGGCATAGGTGCCGAGATCGCCGATCACCATCTTGATGGCGTAGAACGGGCCGTTCTCGACCGGCGCGATGCAGGGATTAGGGCCATGCATGGCGTCGCCCTGGTAGCGGTTGTAGGCCTTCGAGCCCTTGCCGAAGGCGGCGTCATGGCCCAGCGGTGCGGTCGCATTGAACTGCTTGACCGTCTCGGTGAACGCCGTCGCGTCAATGCCGGCTTTCGCCGCCAGCGCCTCCAGCGTATCGCCGCGCATGAGATAGCCGGTATCGAGGTGATGGCCGAGCGGCATCGGGAACGGCGGCACGCAGCCAAGGCCATATTTGCGCAGCGTTGGGTGATCGCAGACGAGATACGCCGCGATCTCCTCGCCGGGCTTTGCGGCCTTGATCATGGCCTGGACGAAGTCGTGATAGGAGTTGCCTTCATTGGCAAAGCGCTTGCCGTCGCGCATCACCGCGATCACGCCGGGCTTGGCGCGGTCGATGAAATGCGGCATCACGCCTTTCGAGCCGTCCTTGCGCGTGGTCAGCGACACCGGCACCCAGGCCGCCGCGTTCGGCAGGCGATCCTCGACATGTCCGCCGGCGCTTTCCGCAAGGCGCAGGCCATCACCGGTGTTGCCAGTCGGCCCCGGCGAAAAATGCTCATTGCCGGTCGGCGCGTGCGGAAACATTTTCTTGCGCCGCTCGACGTCATGCGGGAAGCCGCCGCAGGCGAGCACGACACCCTGCCGCGCGCGGACGCGCACGTCGCGTCCCTCCCGCGAAACGATGGCGCCGGTGACGGCGCCGTTCTCGACCGTCAGCTCGCGCACCGGCGAGGACAGCCACATGGGAATCTTCAGGTCCTGCGCCGATTTTGCCAGCCGTCCCGCCAGCGCATTGCCGTTGGTCAGCGTCATGCCGCGGCCATAGCGCAGCACATCCATCAGATGTCGCGACAGGCGCTTGGCGACATAGACCGCCGAAGTCAGCGACTTCGTCACCCGCATGAAGTGGATGATCTCCTTGCCGCTTCCGAGCATCATGCCGAACACGGTGAGCTCGGGCAGAGGCATGCCGAGCGTCTTGATCTGGTCGCCAAGCTCGCGGCCGTCGAACGGACGCGTGACCATGGAGCGGCCACCCTGTGCACCGCCGGGCGCCTCCGCATGATAGTCCGGAAACACCAGCGGCATGTCGAAACGCAGCGCGGTCTTGCTGGTGAAGAAATCGACCGCCTCGGGGCCGGCGCTCAGGAAGGCGTCGACCCGCGCGGCGTCAAAGTTGTTGCCAGCCTCGTGCCGCAAATAAATGCGGGCCTGCTCCGGTGTCTCCGCAATGCCGTAGGCCTTCGCCAGCGACGTGCCGGGGATCCACAGCCAGCCGCCGGAGCGGGCGGTGGTGCCGCCGAAGCGCGGCTCCTTCTCGACGATCAGCACGTCGAGGCCGCGATATCGCGCCGTGATCGCGGCCGACATGCCGGAGCAGCCCGATCCGGCCACGAGCACATCGCACTCGTATGTTTCGCTTGCGTTGCGCTCGTTGCCGGTCATGCGGGCCTCACTTCTTCAGCAGCGGACATTTGGACTCGGAGACCGGGCGGAAGGCATCCTCGCCCTTCACGGTCTTGACGATATCGAGATAGTCCCAGGGCTCCTTGGACTGCTCGGGCGTCTTCACCTTGGCCAGATACATGTCGCGGATGACGCGGCCGTCCTCGCGCAATTTGCCGCCATGGACGAAGACGTCCTCGATCGGCAGCTCGCGCATCTTGGCCATCACCTTGGCCGGATCGTCGGTACCGGCCGCCTTGATGCCCTTGAGATAATGCAGCACCGAGCCATAGACGCCGGTCTGGATCATCGTCGGCATCACCTTGGCGCGCTCGTAGAATTTTTTCGACCAGGCCCGCGTCGCCTCGTCCATGTTCCAATAGGATGCCGTGGTCATGTAGGTGCCCTGCGCGGCCTTCAGGCCGATCGCGTGCACGTCGGTGTCGAACATCAGGAGGCCGACGAGCTTCTGGCCGCCCTGGACGAGGCCGAACTCGCCGGATTGCTTGATGGCGTTGTCGGTGTCCTGGCCGGCATTGGCAAACGCAACCACGTCCGATTTCGAGCTTTGCGCCTGCAGCGCGAAGGAGGAGAAGTCCGCGGTGTTGGTTGGGTGCTTGACGCCGCCCAGCACCTTGCCGCCCATCTCGTTGATGAAGCGGGTTGCGTCCTTCTCGAGCTGCTGGCCGAAGGCGTAGTCGGCGGTGATGAAGTACCAGGACTTGCCGCCTTCCTTGATCACGGCGGAGGCCGTCACCTTCGACAGCGCATAGGTGTCATAGGTGAAGTGCACGGTGTTCGGGCTGCACAGCTCGTCGGTCAGCGAGCTCGCGCCGGGGCCGGAGAGCAGGGCGATCTTGTTGCGCTCGCGCACCATGTTGTGGACGGCGATCGCGATGCCGGAATTGGGAATGTCGACGACGGCGTCCACCTTGCCGTTGTCGAACCAGCCGCGCACGATCTGGACGCCGACGTCGGTCTTCATCTGGTGGTCAGCGCTGATGATCTCGATCGGCTTGCCTAGCACGGTCGGGCCGAACTCCTCGACCGCCATCTTGGCCGCTTCGACCGATCCCGGCCCGCTGTTGTCGCGGCCCCAGCTCGACAGGTCCGTCAGCACACCGATCCGCACCGCGTCGTCGGAGACTTGCGCCGTCGCGGCTGAAGTCATGGCAGCGGAAGTCATGGCCGCGACCATGGCGCAGGCCAAAAGCCCTCTCATCGTTGTTCCCTCACTTTATGGGGCCGCTTGGAACGGCCGGTTATTGTGGGGACAAATTAGATATTGGCGAATGAGTTTGTCAATGGCGAATAGCGGGTCTGGAGGGTTCCACTAGGCGGTCCTGGACGACGGGAGCGCACCGCCTCAACACCCGTCATTGCGAGGAGCTCTTGCGACGAAGCAATCCAGACTGTCTCCGCGGTCAAAGTCTGGATTGCTTCGCTGCGCTCG
>NZ_AKIY01000304.1 GCF_000282615.1 Bradyrhizobium sp. YR681
GGCTCGGCCGCCGTGAACACGCGCCAGAAGAAGGCGATCGCCGAGACCGCGCAGATCCAGGCGCAGATCGCCACCGACGTATCCTGCATCCATTCGTGTTGCGGACCTTCCTCCAGCACATATTCCAGCGTGCCGAGGAAGCCGGCCATGAACAACAGGCCCCACCAGTCGAAGCGGTCGAGCAGCTCGAAATGCGGCTCGTCGAAATCCACCAGAGCCAGCACGCCGAGGGTGATGCCGATGCCGGGCACGACGTTGATGAAGAACAGCCAGTTCCACGACATCAGGTCGGTGATGTAGCCGCCGACCGTCGGCCCGATGGTCGGGGCCAGCGTCGCGACCAGCCCGATGATGGGACCGACGATGTGGAATTTGGAGCGCGGGAAGACGGTGTAGGCCGAGGCGAACACCGTCGGGATCATGCCGGCGCCCAGGAATCCCTGCAGCGCGCGCCAGAGGATCATCTCCTCGATGGTGGTGGCAAAGCCGCACAGCAGGCTCGATACGGTGAAGCCGGCCGCCGAGATCGCGAACAGCAGCCGCGTGCCGAACGCGCGGGAGAGAAAGCCCGACAGCGGGATCGCGATCACTTCGGCGATCAGATAGGCGGTCTGGACCCAGGCGACCTCGCTGGAGCTCGCCGACAGTCCGGCCTGGATTTCACTGAGGGACGCGGAGACGATCTGGATGTCCAGGATCGACATGAACATCCCGAACACCATGATGATGAAGGCGAACAGCCGCTTCGGCGCGATGCGCTCCGAAGCGGGGTTCGCCATCATGGCGGGTGAAGCAGTCGTGGCGTTGGCCATGGTCCGACCTCGCAGCGCGCGGGTTGCGATTACTGCGGGTGGATCGCGGTGGGATCGTCGAGATCGATCTCGCTGTCGGCGTCGGCCGCGCCCTTGTTGGTGTCGACCGTCGCGTAGACCGACATGCCGGCGCGGAGCAGGTTCTGCTTCGCCACCGACTTCGGCACGCGAATGCGGACCGGCACGCGCTGCACGATCTTGGTGAAATTGCCGGTGGCGTTGTCGGGCGGCAGCAGCGTGAACACCGAGCCGGAGCCCGCCGCGATGCTGTCGACGACTCCCGAGAACTTGCGCATGCCATAGGCATCGACCTTGATCGTCACGGGCTGGCCGGGACGGATGCGCTTGAGCTGCGTTTCCTTGAAGTTGGCGTCGATATAGACGTCGTCGAGCGGCACGACATTGCCGAGGCGCTGGCCGACCGCGATGAAGTCGCCGGCGTTGACGAGACGGTTCGAGAACGTGCCGTCGACGGGCGCGCGCACCGCCGTGAAGGCGAGGTCGCGCTCGGCCTTGGCGAGCGTGGTCTTGAGCTCGGCGAGCTGCGCCTTCGCTTCGGCCTGCTGTGCCTTGGTGACGTCGACATTGCTGACGGCAACGTCGTAGGCGGCCTGCGCGGCCTTGACCGCGGCGGCGCCCTGGTCGCGTCCGGCTTCCGAGCTTTCGAACGTCGCACGCGAGGCAAAGCCCTTGCTGCTCAGCGCCTGCTGGCGCTCATAGTCGAGATCGGCGCGCTTGAGGCCGGCCTCGGCCGAGACGAGCTGCGCCTTGGCCTGCGCGACCTGGCTCTCCAGCGCCGCGACCTGGCGGCCGATGCGGTCGATGGTGGCCTGCTGGGTCGCGATCCGGGTCGCGGCGGCATCGACCGCGATCTTGTAGTCGCCGTCATCGATGCGGAAGATGATATCGCCGGCGCGCACCGTGGTGTTGTCACCGGCAAGGATCGAGGCGATGTGACCGGCCACGCGCGCGCCCAGCATGGTGTTGTTGGCGCGGACATAGGCGTCGTCGGTCGCAACATAGAAGCGGCCGACCAGCGTGTAATAGCCGGCATAGCTGGCAGCCGCGAGCGCGAGCACCAGGCCGATGCCCATCATGACGAATTTGCGCTTGCCGGATTTCGGTGCGGCGGCGGACGCGGTCGGCGCAGGTGCGGCCGGCTTGTCGGTCACGGGCTTCTCCGGCACCTCGGCGGTGCGGCGCTTGGCTTCTTCAGCCACATGAGAGCGCAACTGCTCGGCGAGGGCAGCAGATTTCTCGGTCGTCACTTCACTGCCCGCCTGCTCCGGCGTCGTCTCCACCGCTTCCTGGCGAAGGACGCGCGCAGCCTGGTCTCTCGATACGGCCATAACGGCCTCCCCAAAAAAACGCGATCAAGGACGGCCGTCCTGCGGCCGGTTCCTTTCGCTCATCCCAAATATCATTGACCGAACGGTTCGGTCAATATAGATAATATTCCCGATTGGACCCTAAGGAGCCGAATCCTTTATTCAGGTTTCACCGTCCAGGCCCCGACCCAAAAACCTTCCGAGACCCTGAACCAATGGTTGTAGCTGCCAGCGAACATCTGCACGTCATCCAGGAGGAGGACAGTTCCAAGCGCCGCCAGATCCTGGACGGGGCCCGCAAGGTGTTCATGGATCTTGGTTTTGACGGCGCCAGCATGGGCGAGATCGCCCGGGCGGCGCAGGTCTCCAAGGGCACGCTCTACGTCTACTTTGCCGACAAATGCGCGCTGTTCGAAGCCATCCTCGAGCAGGAGGCGCTGTTTCACGGCCAGGTCGTGTTCAATTTCGACCCGGTGCGCGACGCCGAGACCACGCTGAAGGATTTCGGCCAGGCCTACATCCACCTGCTCTGCCGGCCCGGCGGCGGCTCGGCGATCCGCACCGTGATGGCGATCGCCGAGCGCATGCCCGATGTCGGCCGCCGCTATTATCTGCGCGTGCTGGACAAGACCATCAACCGTCTGTCCGAGTATCTCAAAATCCATGTTGGCTCCGGCGATCTCAAGATCGACGATTGCGACCTTGCGGCGTCGCAGTTCATGGAACTGTGCAAGGCCTCGCTCTTCCTGCCCTTCGTGTTCCAGGCCGCGCCGCCGCCGTCTGAAGAGCGCATGACCGAGGTGGTCGACAGCGCGACGCGGATGTTTCTGGCGGCCTATCAAGCCAAGTGACAGCGGCAGGCCGCGCGTTGCACATTCCGGACTGACAGCCTTATATTCGGGCTCATGTCTCGTGATCTTCGCCCGCCCGTCGATATCCTCCATTATGAGATCGTCCAGGAACAGGCCTCGGCGCTTGGGCGAATGGGCCGCGCGCTCGAACAGGCGCTGACACGCCTGCGCGAGTTCGACGCCGCTAACGCTGCCCCGGAGTTGCCGGCTTCGATGCAGCCGGCGCGGCGCAAGCTGGTGCTGGAAGCCGGCCAGGCACTCTGGATGCTCGTGGTGCAGCGTGAGGCGTCCGGCTTGCGCGACAGCCGCCACATCATGCGCACCTACAACGTCCCGGGTGAGGTACAGCTGTGCATGGGCCTGGTCCCCGCGCCGTCAAAGCCGGGCCCGAGGTAGATTCAGAGCAGCTTGCGCTAGTCGGTCACCTGCTTCCTCAGCGCGGCGAGATCGTTGACGACCATCTTGGTCGGGCCGGTCGCGATGATGCCGTCGTCCTGAAGACGGTTGAGGATCAGGCTGATCGACTGCCGCGTCGCGCCGATCATGCGCGCGAGATTGGCCTGCGTCACGCGGCCGAGCGAGATCGGGCCGCTCTCGTCCTGCGCCGCGTTCTCGCACAGCTTGACCAGGAGCAGCACCAGCCGTTCGGCCGCCTTCTGCCCCGCCAGCGTCTGCGCCAGCATCGAATAGGTCTCGCCCTTGAAGCCGAGGCACTCGATCAGTGCGACCGCAAACGACGGCGACTGCGCGATCAACGTGCGGATCGCATCCTGGTCGAGATGCAGGGCCTCGACGCGCCCAAGCGCGCGAGCCGACCAGCTGTGGCGGTGATCGCCGAGAATGTAGGGGGCACCGACAAAATCGCCGGCCTCCCAGGTCGCCAGCATCAGTTCGCGCCCCTGCGTGCCCGCATGGGTGCTTTCGACGATCCCGTTCAGGATGATGTGGATGCCGTCCGCGGGCTCGCCTTCCCGCAACAGATATGCGCGGTTCTGGTAGGTCGCCAACCTGCCGGTGCGCATCACCAGGTCGAGATCGGGCTTGTCCAGCGCCTTCAGCACGTAACGTCCGGTCCCAGCCCTTCGCAACTCGGCGCACGGCTCGACTGGATCAGCCACCTCACGCGCATGCAGGCGCTCCACGCTCGGTCTCCCTTCGAGTGACGGCTCGAAGGCTAGGAGGTCTCGGATCGGATTGCAACGCGGCGCGGGTGATCAAGGTTGGGCTGCCGCCCCTGTGAATGCGCAGGCGAGGCCGGTGAGCAGGCGCTCCCGCCCGGCCGGCGCCAGAAAGGTGACGCCATAGGGTACGCCCGCCCCGGTCACCGCATTCGGCACCGCGATTGCCGCAAGCCCGAGCGGATTGGCGTAGTTGGTGTAATAGCCGTTGTTGAAATTGGCCGTCAGCGGATCACGCGCAACGTCCGCGATGCTGAGGATGGTGCCGACCGTCGGCACGACCAGCGCATCATGCGTCTGCCAGAAATCACGAAGAGAACGCTGGACTTCCCTGACCTCATAGAGGGCGCGGTAGGTATCAGCCGCAGAGAACTTCCGGCTGCCGATGACGAGGTCGCGCACGATCTGGACGCCGGCATCGGGATTGGCATCGAGGAACGCACCGACCGAGACATCCCGCTCGGCAAGGAACGGCCCGAAGAACATCAGGTCGTTGATCGAAGTGAACGGAGAGAAATCGACCGAGGCGATCGGCAGATCGAGCTGTCGCAGCCTGCGTAGCGCATCGCCGAACAGCCGTTCCGTCTCGTCATTGCCAAAGAACCTGAGCTGATCGAGGCGCGGCGTTGCGATCTTCAGCGGCCGCGCTGGTGAAGCCTGCTCAGTCCAGCCGGCAAAATCGACCGGCGAAAAGCAGTCGGCGGGATCATGCCGCGCCAGCACGCGGTAGACGTCGTAGGCATCGTCCGGCTGCTGCGTGTAGAGCGAGATGGTATCGAAGCTGCGGCACGCATAGACCATGCCGCGCTGGCTGAAGGCGCCGGGCGCGGGCTTGAAGCCGGTGACGCCGCAATAGGATGCCGGCACCCTGCCCGATCCGCCGGTGTCGGTGCCGAACGCAAAGGACGACGTCCCCGTCGCGACCGACACCGCTGCGCCGGAACTGGAGCCGCCGGGAATATAGTCGGCATGATGCGGGTTGCGCGCGATGCCGTAAGGCGAGCGCACACCGACCAGTCCGGTCGCGAACTGATCCATGTTGGTCTTGCCGATATAGATCGCGCCGGCGGCGATGGCGTCGGCCACCACGGGACTCGTATGCTGCGCGACATAGGCAAATTCCGGACAGGCCGACGTGGTCTGTTCGCCTGCGACGTCGATGCAATCCTTGACCGAGAACACGAGACCATAGAGCGGCAGCGCCTCGATCTCTCCGGTCCGCGCGTCGAGCACGCGCGCGGCGGCCATGACGCTCTCGGGTCTCGCCGTCGATATCCAGACGCCGCTCTGGTCATCGGCGTTCAGGCGGAGCAACACATGCGCAGCCACGTCGGATGGCCTGAGCGCGCCGCTGCGGTAGGCGGCACGGAGGTGCCGGGGTGAGATATCCATGTCGGTCACGTGCTTGCGGGAACGGGAGGGGCCGGCGAGGCGAGCCCGCCGGCAACTGGCCTTAACGGCCGATCACCTTTTCCAGATAGGCCGGCTGGAGGAAGGCTTCGAAGTCGGCGCGCGGCAACAGCTTGGGCAAGCGCTCCTGCTTCACCAGGAAGTCCGCGGTGGAGATCAGCGTATCGACGAACTTGCCCTTCTTCGCGGATGTGCCGAGATATTCCTCCGTAAGCTGCTTGCTGCACGGGACCATGCCCGTGCCCTTCATCATCCGTGTCGCGTCGGGAAGTGGCAGCGACAGTTCTTCCGCGATGATCTCGGCGGTCTTCTCCGGGTTCTTCAGCCAGAAATCGATGCCCTCGCACTCGGCCTTGATGAACTTCTCGACATACGACGGATATTTCTCCGCGAACGCGTTCATGACGACGCCGATATCCCAGGTCGGATAGCCGCGCTTGGTCATCTCGCCCGAGGTAATGAGTATCTTGCCGCCGTTCTTGACCGCCTTGTCGAGGTTTGGCTCCCAGAACCACGCGGCATCGATATCGCCGCGAAGCCATGCCGCGGCGATGTCAGACGGCGCGAGATCGAGAATCTTCATCGAGGCGGGATCGACACCCTCGTCCTTCAGCGCCTGGAGCAGCAGGTAGTGCGTCGTCGATCCGAACGGCGCGGCAACCGTCTTGCCCTTGAGGTCCTTGAGAGAGGTGATGTTCTTGTCGGTGCGGACGACCATCGCTTCGACATAGTCGAGCAGGTTGATCACGAGAATGCCCTTGATCGGCAGCGCCCGGGTCGCGCCGATCGCGGTCGGCGGATTGCCGAGGCCGCCGAAGTCAACGTCGTTGCCTGCGATCGCCCGCAGCATGTCGCCGCCGCCGCCAACCTTGACGTATTTGATGTCGACGCCCGGCATCTCCTTGCCCAGCAGCCCGAGATGTTTCGTCACGAGTTGCGCGTTCACCAGGTTCAGATAACCGACGGTCACCTTCGCCGGCTTGTCCTCGGCCCGCGCCGCCGCCGCGAGCGCAAACGTGGAAACGACAAGAGTTGCAATCAGTCTGTTCATCATATCGATCTCTCCTCGATCAGGATCAGGATCAGGTTCGGGCCCACGGCATCAACAATCTGGCGATTCCCCGCATCGTGAGGTCGAGCACGACGCCTGTGAGGCCGAGCACGATCAGGCCCATGATCACGACGTCGGACAGCAGGAATTTTGCCGCATCCCAGATCATCCAGCCGATGCCGGCGGAGGCCGCCACGATCTCGGCGGCGACGAGGACGGTGTAGGTGAAGCCGAGCGAGATGCGCATGCCGGCGAGGATCAAGGGTCCCGCCGCAGGCAGATAGACGTGGAACAGCAGATGGCGCCTGGTCGCACCGAGCGACTGCGCGGCCCGCACATAGACGGGATCGACACTGGTGACGGCCTGGATGGTCGAGATCACGATTCCCGGCAGGCCGGCGAGGAACAGCAGCGACAGCTTCGAGCTCTCGCCGATGCCGAGCCACATCACCAGCAGCGTATAAAGTCCGAGCGGCGGCAGCGGCCGATAGAACTCGATCAGCGGATTGAGCAGCGCGCGTGCGTTGCCCGACACGCCCATGAGAACACCGAGCGGAATGCCGACGAGGCACGCCAACGCGAACGCCGTGAGGATGCGGTAAAGGCTGGCGCCGAGATGCTGGAGCAGCGTCGCGCCCTGGTAGCCCTTTGTCATGGTCTTGACGAATGCGGCCCAGACTGCCTGCGGCTTCGGCAGGAACAGCTCGTTGGCCCAGCCCATCTCCGTCACCACGGTCCAGGCCGCCAAAAGGAGCGCGACGGTGAGCGACGACAGCAGAAAAGAACGAGAAATCTTTGGGAGCCTCAGTTTCGGTTGGCCCCGCCGCGTGCGATCCGTGGAAATCGGAACGTCCATCGGACTTGCCTCGACACTCATGTGCGCACTCCCAGGATCTGCATGATGGTCAGCGCGTAAATCCGCGTCGCCATCACCGACTTGGTGATCGAGATGTTCTCGTTGTCGACCGCCCAGCCGTCCTCGCCGGGACCGAAGGTCACGGCGTTGATGCCGGCTTCGCGGAAACGGATGGTGTCGTTGAAGGCGTTCTTGCGGTTGACACCGGGCTCGCGGCCCATCAGGCGTCGATAGACCGCGCGCAACGAGCGGCAAGGCTCTTCTTCGACCGGCACCGGCTCGGTCGCGTTGACGAACAGCGAGCCGGGCACCTGGCGTACGCGGATGCCGACATCGTTGACGCCCGCGAATGTCTCCTGCCCGATCCGCTCGATGTCGGAGATCACGCTTCCGAGCGTCATGCCCGGCACGATGCCGACCACCGCAAGCGTGATGGTGCAGGCATCAGGCGAGAACTGCATCTCGCCGGGCAGGCCACCGCGGATGCGCACCACCGAGCAGCAGGGCGGCGTGTGCCCCATGAACTTGCTGGGCACGTGCGTGAATGCCATCTCCTTCAGCTTCGGCAACAGCTTCCCCGCCTCCATGATGGCGTTGACGCTGATGTCGGGACGCCAGATGTGCGACTTGATGCCCTCGACCGTGACCTCGATCAGGCAATGGCCGGAATTGGCCACCGAGAGGTTCATGCCCCAATCGTTGGACACGTCGCCCCACGCGGTCGGCTCGGCCGTAATCTCGTAGTCGGCGGTGAGCCCGACCTTGTCGAGCATGTAGATCGAGCCCTCGGTGCCGTTGCGCTCCTCGTCGACGGTGTAGCAGCACATCAAGGTGCCATCGAACTTGACGCCTTCCTCGATCAGCGCCTGAACCGCGAGCAGCGACGCCGCCAGATTGCCGCGCGTGTCGGAGGTACCCCGCGCATAGAGCAGGTCGCCATGCCGCGTGGCCTTGAACGGATCGAAATCCGTCATGTGCCACTTCTCGGGCTCGGCGACCGGATAGGTATCGAGGTGGTCGTTCAGGATCAGCGACGGCGCGCCCTCCCGGCCTTTCAGCACGCCGAGAACGTTCGGCCGGTGCGGCTGCGCGCTGTGTTTTGTCACGTCCATGCCGAGAGCTTCGAGCTTGCCGGCGACCAGCATCGAGATCGCCTCTTCCTCGGCCGGCGGCAGGTCGGGATCGAGCGGATTGCCGGAGCGCGGCTGACCGGTTCGGATCAGTTCGGATGCCAGGTCAAGCCAGCGCTGCTCCGTGATGCGCGACAGCACGCGCTGTTCGAGATCGGAGTAAGGCGGGGTGACGGACATCTGCATGACGGGTTCCGTTGGCTCGCAGCGCCAGGCGCGCCGCTTCGTGACGGCTCCCTCATTGCAGCGACCGTGCCAACCGCCGGCAAAACTACTCAGGACACGATTAGTGTTTTCGGTTCAATGATTTGAGCGATAATCGCGACCGCGCAAATTTTTGCGCCCGAAAGACGCTTTGCCGAAGACACAGCGCCCGCTGAGCAGGCCAGCCTCAGTGCCGCAATGGCTGGTCCATATCTTCCATGCGACGCCAGCCATGCACGATTTGCCGGCCGACGCGGACGAACGCAAAGCAATGGCCGCCGCCGGCGGGCTGATCGTGGACGCGATCGATGGGATGGCCGGCGATGTGGCAGAACAGCAGCGTGCCGACGGCGCCGTGGCCGACGAAGAGAACGTCGCCCGCGCGTTTGCGCCCGAGCACCTCGTCTGCCTCACGCACGATGCGCGCCTGCGCGTCCACGGCGCGCTCCCAGCCGCGGACACTGAGATGCGGCTGCGCAAAGAATTGATCGGCCACCGCTTCGAACTCGACCGGCCTCAGGAAGCCGGTCGCGGAGCGGTCGTTCTCGTGCATGGCCTCGCGGATCTCGATCATGAGGCCGAGCCTGGCGGCGATGATCTCGGCAGTCTCGATCGCCTTGCGTTCGCCGCTGGAGACGATCTGCGTGGTGTTCGCAAGCCAGCCCGCGCTCGCCGCGGCCTCGGTGCGCCCGCGGCCGACCGGGCTCAGGCCCCATTGCGGCACCGGCACGGCGGGATCGATCTGCACCTGCGGATGGGTGAGATAGCGGACGATGGACATTTCAGTTGACGCGATCGTAGCCCGCTTGGAGCGAAGCGGAATGCGGGGACAACGTTCCCGGATTGCGCTTCGCTCCATCCGGGCTGCTGGCGAACTCGTCTAGTCGTCGGCGTACTCGTCTTCTTCCTGCTTGCGCGTCGTGCTCTTGCGCGTTCCGAGCGAGCCGGTGATGGTGGGGTCGCGCCGGCCGGCGTAAGGGTTGCGCTGCTGGGCGCGGCCCGCGACCTCTTCGCCGGAGACGGCGGCAGGCTGGCAGATCAGCCGGCGGCTGGCGCGGCGCATCAGATCGACATGGATGTGATCGTAATGATAGACGTTCGATCCCGGCGCCAGCACCGTGGTGAAATGCACGCAGGCGCCCGACTGCACGTCGCGCAAGAAGCCCTGCTCTTCCGGCATGCCGCGCCAGCCGTCCTTGACGGTGACGCGCCGGCCGTCGGCGAGCACGAAGGCGGCGATGTCGAGCGCATTGCCGAAGGCATGCTCCGAAATGTGGGCATGCGAGTTGCCGTTCATGCCGCGGCAGGAATAGGCGGAGATCTGCTTGATCTCGGCGACGCGGGCGCCGAACCAGCGCATCGCCGAGGGCTGCACGGTGTCGGCGAGCCAGCGGTCGAGCTCGGACACGATCGGACAGGCCAGCGTCGCAGTCGGCTTGATCGCGACCGGGCCGACGGCGGTGACGGGATTGCCCTGCGCGGGACCAAGGCGCGGCAGCGGTTGCGGCGCCGGCGGCTGCGAATATGGCGCCGCCGACCGGGCCGGATAGCTCGGCGCATTCATGTAGCGCGCGGCGCTCGCGGCATCGGCGCCCTCCGGCGGCAGATCGATCTCGTCGTCCTGCGGCGCCACGCCGGGCGCGTTCAGCGGCATCGGGCCGGGCGAGGCGCCATAGCCGGCAGGCTGGCGCACCGCGCTCTCGGGATAGTTTGGCCGTTGCGGATAGGGCGATGCCGGAGCGATCTGGCCCTGCGGATAGTTCGGTCGCGGCTGCGTCACCGGCCAACGCGGCTGGCCGCCGACGCTCCCCGGCGGACGCAGCTCCTCGTCGGCAAAGCCGTAGCTGCTCGAGGGCTCGCCGATGGCGGCGACCTTGAGCGGATACTCGGCGCCGCACATGCCGGGCCCCGAGATCGGGTCGATACGGACGATGTCCGCACTTTCCTTGACCGCTCCCGATTTCAGGCAAGCGGCTTCGGCCTCGGCCCGCCACGGTTCGCGCTCGGCCTGGAAAAAGCCGCGTCCGCAACCCGCAAGCGAAACAAGGACGATGGAGCCGACGAGATACAAACGAACTCCGCGCGTCATGCACGCAGGTTCGGTGAATTTACTTAAAGACTCTTCAACACGTTGATTTCAGTGTTCTTTAACCATGACGGGCGCGGCAACGCCGGCGGCTGCCGAAGATGAGCGACAGCAAGGCTGACTTTTTCGAAAGCGCACTTTCTGTTAACCATGAATCTGCGCGTCAGGCAGCGCGCATGGAGGGAGCCACCTCATGACGTTCGCCGGGAGACTGAGTGTAGTCACCGCGTACCTCGCCATGGCCTTTGTCGGCGCCATCGTGCTCGGCATGATCTAGATTTTACCAACGGCATTGCCAGTTCGCCCGGCGCTTCCAGCCACCCGGCGTTTTGCTGCGTGCCAAATCCTGCGACGCTACGACCTTGCGCCCCACGACCGCGACGTCGTGACCATCTGATCACGCGGCTCCTCGACGCGCGTCCAGTCGTTGCCGGAGCACCAGAAGCGGCCGATCGCGCAGGCTTCGACGTAGAGCTTGCCGGAGCTCTTCAGCGTCATCGTGCCATAATAGGTGTTGCCGCTGGAGCGGCTGTAGATGCTGCCGGTCCAGGAATCGTGCGACTTCGACTTCATGTTGACGAGCACGCTCTCGCCGCGGCTCGACGTCTCGGTCAGCACGTAGCCGCACAGCGCGGGGCCGCAGCGTTCGATGCGGACCAGGCCCTTGGCGCCGTCGCTCTCCCATTGCCCGAGCGGCAGATAGGCAGACTCATCGTCGCTGCGCTTCGCGCTGGTTTGGGCAGGCCTGATCTCGGGGTCCGCAGCCGGCGGCTCCATCCGCGGCGGGTCGAGCGTCATGGTCTTCGGTGGATCCAGGCGTGACAGCTCCACCCGCGGCGGATTGGGGCTCAGCGCCTCCAGTTTTGGCGCCGGCGGCGGTGCGACGGGCTGTGATGCCGCAGCAGCCAGGACCGGGGCCGGCGGTGCCGGTGGCGGGGCGACGACGGTCGCTTGCACTGGCCTCGCCGGAGCAACCGGCTGCGGCGCCTGAACCACCGGTGCGGGCGCAGGCGGCGGGGCGGATGCCGCGCCGGCATCGTCCGTCGACCGGAAGCTGCGGCTGGACACCGAAACGCATGATGTGGAGCGGCAATTGCGCGGCGCTTCGACATGGAACCGGTGGCCGCCGATCGAGAAGGCGTAGGAGCCGGCCTGCGCCGAGGGTGCCATCGCGGTCAGTGCGATCACGATGCCAAGCGAAGTCACAAGCCGCGTCATCGGCGCCTCCATCTGTGTCGCGACGAGATTACGCGGGATACGCGGCGGCTGAATGTGCGCTGCCTCACCCATCGGCAGTGGCCCCCTTGTGACGCCCGTCACGGAAGGCGCGGCCAGACCGGCCTAGGGTCGAACCACGCTTCATCCACCAGCGACTTCGTCCATATCGGGACCCGCATTTTTCGGAGGTTGTCATGAACAAGCTCACCATCGCCGCCGCCGCGCTCTTCCTCGCTTCGACCGCCGCAGCCCATGCCGGCAATACGATCTCGTTCCAGATCGAGGGCCAGCACATCCGCATCGAGACCCCGCGCAACTGTGCCTCGCTCAATTGCGTGACCATCGTGGCGCCGGGCCTGTCGGACAAGCCGATCAAGCTGAACAACATCAACCTCAAGGGCCTCGGCGGCTCCAAGGACGACGATGCCGACACCACGCCGGCTCCGGCCACCACCACCGCGCAGCCCGCACCGGCCCGCGTGCAGCCGCAGGCGCCTGTGCCAGCGACCGCGCCGGCCGCCCCCGCCGTTGCTCCCGCCGCTCCGGCAACCACCATCGCCGCCGCGCCGCCCGTCGACACAACGGCGCAGCCTGCGCCGGTTGCAGCTCCCGCTCCGGCCGCGGCTGCGCCCGCTCCTGCTTATGTGCCCGCTCCGGCTCCGGTTGCCGCTGCGCCGGTGCAAGCCGCCAACACGCCGATCGGCGTCTGGGCGACCGAAGAGAACAAGGGCAATGTCCGTGTCGAACAGTGCGGCGCCAATCTCTGCGGTTATGCCGAGAAGACCAACGAGCGCATCCTGATCAACATGAAGCCCGATGGCGCCAAGTGGAGCGGCCGCATCCACGATCCCGACTCCGGCCGCAATTACGACTCGACGATCGCGATGAAGGGCCCGAATGCGATGCGCGTGCAGGGCTGCGCCTTCGGCGGCATGTTCTGCGGCGGCCAGACCTGGAAGCGCGTGAGCTGACACCGACCACATCGCGGCTGACAAGCCTTCTTGTTCTTATCATGGCGCCACGTCCCTGACACCGGGACGTGGCGTTTGAACATTCACCTCCCCCGTGCGACACATGTTCATCCGCCATTCAGCCTGATGCGGCTGATATCGGCGGACCTCGCCTTGCGTTCTCACCGGGACTTCATTCGTGGCTTTGATGGTGGCTTGGCGCCGCTTCGTGTTTGCTGTTGCGCTGCTGGCCATGCCGCTGGCCGGCGCGACCGCCGCATCGGCGTCCGAGACGATCGAGCTTGCGCAGGCACAGCCGCAAGCACAGCCGACGCCGGCGCCCTCCCCGGCGCCAGCGGCGTCCCCGGCACCGACTGCGGATACGCAACCCGCCGCCGTCGAGCCGATCGGCAACGTCGCGACCGTCACGGGAATCGCGACCGTGATCCGCGACAGGAATTCCTATCCGCTGCGGGTGCGCGACGACATCTATCTCAACGACATCGTCCAGACCTCGTCGAACTCCGCGCTCGGCATCACCTTCAACGACGCGACCACGTTCAATCTCTCCGCCAGCGCCAAGATCACCATCGACAATTACGTCTATGAGGACGGCGGCAAGCAGAATTCGGCGATCTTCGACATCGGCAAGGGCACGGTGGCCTTCGTGGCGGCGGCGGTGGCGAAGACCGGCGACATGAAGATCGCGACGCCGACCGCCACGCTCGGCATCCGCGGCACCACCGGCGTCGTCGACGTGCCCGAAGGCGCGGCAGCCAACGCCGCGAACAACGTCAACATCAAGCTCTATCCCGACGCCGACGGCCGGGTCGGCCACATCGAGGTCAACGACCGCAGCAGCGGCACGCGGCTCGGCGCGCTGACACAGGCTGCGAGTGGTTTTGCGATCCGCCCGGGTAGCGGCGGCGCAGGCGGCATGCGCTTTGCCGCCGTGCCGATCACGATCGCCCCGCAGCAGATCGCGCGCGACCGCGGCTTCGTCAGCCAGGTGCATCTGGCCCAGACCACGGGACGGCAGATCATCACCGAGCAGCGCGACTTCCGCCGCGCCAATCCGGCCGCGATCAGCCGCATTCCGCGGCCGGCGCAGCCGCCGCAACAGCAGCAATTGCGGCCCAACACTGCGCCTGGCCAGCCGGGCGCGCCGAACCGCCAGGGGGCCCAGCCGCAACGGCGCGGCGAAGGCGGCGCAGTGCAGCCGGGCAATCCGCGCGCGGATCGACCGGCAGGCGTGCCGCGTACCGGACCCGGCGCGACACCCGGCAGCCCGCCGCCGGCGCGGCCGGCGCGCACGGGACGGACTCCGGTCGAGCCGGGCGGAGCTGTGCCGCTTCCGCCTGGCGGGACCACGGCACCGCAGCCCGGCAGGCCGCCGCGCGCCGGCATCGAGCCAGGCCGCGCGGCCGGCGCTCCGCCACCGAGCGTACGCCCGGGCGCAATGCCGCAACGCTTGCCCGCCGCGCCGCGCAAGCCGGCACCGGCTCCGAAGGAGAAGAAGGAGCGGCGGTGACGGTGCTACCTCCTCACCATGAGGATCAACGTCGCTCGCACCGCTCTTTCCTCCGTCATTGCGAGCGCAGCGAAGCAATCCAGAGTCCCTCCACGGAAAGATTCTGGATTGCTTCGCTACGCTCGCAATGACGACTTGGAGACAACGCGCGATGACAACTCACGCCTCGCCGCGCAGCCACGCCCTCACCTTTTGCAGCAGCCCGTGGCGCAGCTCGTCGACCGAAGCGGCTTCGGCTGGCGTCAGCGCCTGCAAGGCCGCATCGACGTCGTCGGTGACAGGCGCCGTCGGCTCTGAAGGGCGCGCGGGCGCATCCGGCAGCCCCGAAGCGGCGAGCGCGATGGGACCGACCTGGATCAGGAACGCGCGCTCATATTCCCGCGACAGGCGCGCGATTGCGTCCTCCAGCGTCAGCCAGTCGACCGCCTTGATATCGTTCATCAGCTTGCGGACAGGACCGCCATTGGCCTCCATCCGCCAGAAATGCACGGCCTTGGAGCGCCCGCCGGACTGGTAGACCAGCGTGCCCAGAAATTCGTGGATGGCGACCTCGTGGCCGGTCTCTTCGAGCACTTCGCGGTGCGCGGCCTGCTTCGGCGTTTCGCCGTCGTCGAGCTTGCCCTTGGGCAAGACCCATTCGTTGCGCTTGCGCTGGCGCACGATCGCGAACAGCGGCGGCGCACCACGCCGCAGCACAATCCCACCCGCCGCCAGTACCGGCGCCCGCGCCATCACCGAATCCGTATCGATCGAACCGTCCCCGCCGACCATATAAGCGGCGGGGACGGCGGATTGAAGGCTAGTTTCTTCTCAGCAGCGCCTGACCGGCGCGAATGCGCGAGCCTTCGGCGATGCCTTCGCAGAAGGCAAAATCGCCGGGCGCGAGGATGATGATGGTCGAGCCGTGCTCGAACCAGCCGAGCTCCTCGCCCTTGGTCACATCGACATCGCAGGGGAAGTTGACCGGGCCGCGTGTCTGCGCATTCAGCACCATGTCGAGGAAGTGCAACCGGATGCTCGCGACCAGGATCGCTGCAACCGGCACCAGCGTCACGGCTTCGCCTGAGCTGAGGTGAGTCCGGATCACCGCGCGCTCGTTCTTGCAGAACAGACGCTCGACCCGCTTCAACGCGATCGGGTTGACGTTCCAGACATCGCCATGGATCAGCGTGACGCGCTCGATATGCGCATCGAAGGGCGCGTGGAAGCGGTGATACATGCTCGAGGTCAGCCGCAGCGTGACGAAGCTTCCATTGCGGTGCTGGTCGACCAGCGCGGAATCGCCGAGCAGGTCGAGCAGCGAATAGGGCGCGCCCTTGACCTGGAACAGCTCGGTGTCGGCGATCCTGCCATGGGCACCGACGATGCCGTCGGACGGGCTGGCGACGACGGAATGGTCCGGATCGAACGGCCGCAGGCCCGGCTTGAGCTCGCGGGTGAAGCAGTCGTGCAGGCTCCTGAAATGAGTTTTCTTCGCCTCAGACAGATCGAGGTCGGAGAACAGCTTCCACAGCGCGATCGAGACGTCCCGCACCAGTGGGTTCTCGATCTTGGAGAACCAACCCATGAAGCGGGTCAGCGCGGCGCGGGGGATGCGGTTGGTCAACAGGAAGTTGAGGTCTTCCTGCTGGGTGAAAGAGGCGATGAGGGCTTTGACTGTCATGAATCTGTCAGCTCGCAGTATTAGCGCTTGTTGTCATGGAAACGACACTCCCGATTCTCTCATTGTCCGTGGCCGCCGCAGCGTCCGCTGCCGCCGCCTTCCCGAAGCTCAAGGCGCGGGTCGAGTTGTCCCGCGCCAAACACCGCTCGCTCGCCGGGCACTCCAAGATGTCGCGCCGGGTGGCCAAGCTGCTCCCGTTCTACGAGTTCGAGGGTGACAGATATTTCGGCTGCGACGGCGCGCCTGATCACATCGTGGCCCAGCGCAAGGACGCCTTCTTCCGCCTCGCCAGACTCTACGCCGAGCGCTACCCGAAGGGCCGCGCGATGACGAAGGAAGCGGCGGAGACGATCTCCGACCTGAACTTCACCGAAAGCTACCGCGTGCCGTTCCAGTTCTCGCGTCTCGTCCGCGAGCATCTGGGCACCTCGACCTTCATGGAATCGTCCAGCGGCGTCACCGTCACTGACGTCGACGGCAACACCTCCTACGATCTCACGGGGTCCTACGGCGTCAACATCTTCGGCAACGACTTCTACAAGGAGTGCATCGAGGGCGCCGAGAAGCGCGCACATGCACTGGGTCCGGTGCTCGGCCCCTACCATCCTGTCATCCTCGAGAACGTGCAGCGGCTCTGCCAGATCTCCGGCCTCGACGAGGTCTCGTTCCACATGTCCGGCACCGAAGCCGTGATGCAGGCGGTGCGCCTTGCGCGCTACCACACCAGGCGCACCCATCTGGTTCGTTTCGCCGGCGCCTATCACGGCTGGTGGGGCGACGTGCAGCCCGGCGTCGGCAATCCGATTGCCGCCCACGAGACCTACACCCTCTCCGAAATGTCGGAGAAGACGCTGCACGTGCTGAAGACGCGCAAGGACATCGCCTGCGTGCTGGTCAATCCGCTGCAGGGCCTGCATCCGAACGGCAACGCGCCCGGCGATTCCTCGCTGGTGGACAGCTCCCGCGGCGGTAATTTCGATCGCGCGGCCTACACCGAATGGCTGAAGAAGTTGCGCGAGGTCTGCACCGAGCGCGGTATCGTGCTGATCTTCGACGAGGTCTTCGTCGGTTTCCGTCTCGCCGCCGGCGGCGCCCAGGAATATTTTGGCGTCAAGGCCGACATGGTGACCTACGGCAAGAGCCTCGCCGGCGGCCTGCCGGTCGGCGTCGTCTGCGGCAAGCGCGAGCTGATGCGCCGCTTCCGCGACGACCGTCCCGCCGACATCTGCTTTGCCCGCGGCACCTTCAACTCGCATCCCTACGTCATGACGGCGATGGACGAGTTCTTGAGCCGCCTCGCCAGCCCGAACTTCCGCGCCATCTATGACGGGCTGGACGCCACCTGGAACGGCCGCGCGCAGAAGCTCAACCGGATGATGAGCGATGCGGACCTGCCGGTGCGGTTCGCCAATTTCTCGTCGATCTGGACGGTGAAATACACCACGCCGTCCCGCTACAACTGGATGCTGCAATACTATTTGCGCGCCGAAGGCCTGTCCCTGAGCTGGGTCGGCACCGGCCGGCTGATTTTCAGCCTGAATTACACCGACGCCGATTTCACCGAAGTCGCCGAACGCTTCGTTCGCGCCGCCGGCAAGATGAAGGCCGACGGCTTCTGGTGGCACGACGGCGTGCTCACCAACAAGAACATCAAGCGGCAGATCCTGAAAGAGATGCTGGCGAAGCGTTTTGGACGCTAAGGCCTTTCCGCACTTCTCGACAAACACCGCCCTCTCCTCCCCCTCTCCCCGCCTGCGGGGAGAGGGTTGGGGTGAGGGGGGCTCTCCGCGCGCGCGGTGAGAATTGGCGGACAATCCGGAAGCAGCGCCCCCGCGGAGGGCCCCCCTCACCCGAATTTGCGCTTCGCGCAAATTCGACCTCTCCCCGCACGCGGGGAGAGGTGAAGAGAGCGCCGCGTGCGCAGCCCCCAAGACGTGGATGCCCGGCACGAGGCCGGGCATGACGCAACCAATGGACATCGGAGTGTTCGATATGCGCGGCGCGCTCAGGCGTGCTGCTCTTCGAGCGTGGGTTCGTCGATGAAGCCCAGCGTGTGCTCGGGATTGAGGTGCAGGCCGGGGTCCATCAGCTCGCCGCGCATCAGCGCCAGCGGCGCATTGCGATAGAGCATCAGATCGTGGAACGGGTCGGTCAGGATCTTGGTCATCCAGACGAAGCCGGTCTCGACATCGCGGATGAAGAACAGGTGCACGGTGCGGAACAGCAGACCGCCGCCGCCGACCACGAGCCAGATCTTGGCAACCTGCCGCATGAAATCGGTCGCGGAAGCCCAAGGCGTGAACAGGCCGAACAGCGTGGGATCCACGAACAGCACCAGCGGCGACAGCGCCCAGATCGACATCAGCACCACCTTGCGCTGAAGGTTGTAGCCGACCTTGATCTCTTCCTTGTACTCGTGCGTTGCCTGGTTGATGTGATCGTAGGTGTGCGGCTCGAAGAAGAAGTGGCCGGCCTGGCGCGAGGTCATCGAGACCAGCCAGCCGACCAGCGCGGAGACCACGGGGTCGACGAACAGCCAGACATAGGCGAACAGGAAGCTCAGCGCGCTGACGAAGTGCAGGCTCTGGTTGATGCGGCTGTGGTGATAGTAGCGATGGTCGTCCCAGCGCTGGATCCGCAGCTGCTCGAGATAATTCTTGATCATGCTCTCCCCCAAAATGCTTTCGGGTTCAGGATTTACAGGGATTCGATGTACGCCATGTGACATCATCATTTTGTCATGTGACGATGTGCAGCGGCGCGATGACGCACGGGTTACTCTCTCCCCTCATCCTAAGGAGCGCGGAACGCGCGTCTCGAAGGATGAAGGCCGAGCTGCATCAGCACGGGCCTTCATGGTTCGAAACGGCGCTTGCGCGCCTCCTCACCATGAGGAGCAACAGCAGTGCTAGGCCGCCTTGGCGATTTCGACCTTGCGGAAGCGCACCAGCGAGAAATGGCCGAGCGGCGGAATTAGGCGGCGCTCGGCGAGCTCGATGCCGTGGGCGCCGGCCAGCCACTTGGCGTAACGCGACCAGGCGAACTCGGCGGTGCGGAAGCCGAGCGGACGCACCACCGGCTGGAGCTTCTGCTCGATGAAGCGGCGGACGCCGGCATCCGCGCTGACGCGGGTCAGGATGATCAGCTCGCCGCCCGGGCGCAGCACGCGGGCGAATTCGTCGAGCGCCACTTCCGGATTCGGCACGGCCGTGACGACATATTGCGCCATCACGACGTCGAAGGAATTGTCGGGGAATTCGAGCTTCTCGGCGTCCATCACCGCGAGGCCCTCGACGTTCTTGAGCTTGCCTTCGGCAACGCGCTGGCGCGCCTTGTCGAGCATCGCTTCCGAAATGTCGGTGCCGAAGATGCGCAGGTTCGGCGCATAGAGCGGCAGCGAGATGCCGGTGCCGACACCGACCTCGAGCACGCGGCCGCCGATCTTGTTGGTGGCCGCGATCGCGGCCTGCCGGCCCTTGGCGAACACGCCGCCGAACACGAGATCGTAGACGGGTGCCCAGCGATCGTAAGCCTGCTCGACCGTGCCGCGGGTGAGGTCGAGTTGCTGGGCGCCGTCAAGGTTCATGATCTTAGCCATCGATGAGGTTCTCGCTGTGGGTCAAGACGTAAGGGATCAACCGCGCACCGGCCGCCGCGCCATACGGGGCGAGGCGCGCAGGATGCGGCTGGGCTGAAGTGAGGTGAGGTTGCCGACGAACTGGCGCGCGCTGTTTTCCCAGGAACGCTCCAGCGCGAAATTGCGGCAGGTCTCGCGCGACATGGTGAGCGCGCGCAGACACGCGGCGCGCAAGTCGTGGTCGATCGCGCCGATCGGATGATCGGCGATGACATCCTTCGGGCCCATCACCGGGAACGCCGCGACCGGCGTGCCGCAGGCGAGCGCCTCGAGCTGCACCACGCCGAACGTGTCGGTCAGGCTCGGGAACACGAACACGTCGGCAGCAGCGAGATGCGCGGTGAGATCCGCGCCCTTCTTCTCGCCGAGGAAGACGACGTCAGGATATTTCTTTTCGAGCGCGGCCTTCTGCGGGCCATCGCCGACGACGACCTTGGTGCCGGGCAGGTCGAGCGACAGAAAGGCTTCGAGATTCTTCTCGACCGCGACGCGGCCCATCGTCATGAAGATCGGCCCCGGCAGGTCGAGCTTCGCGGGAGCGTCGGGATGGAACAATTCGGTGTTGACGCCGCGGGTCCAGAAGGCGAGCCGCTTGAAGCCGCGCTCCGACAGCTCCTGCCGCAGCGAGGGCGTCGCCACCATGGTCGTGGCGGCGGCATCGTGGAAGTGACGCAGCACGGCATAGCCGACGGCGACCGGAAGGCCGGTCCGCACCGAGATATATTCCGGAAAGCGCGTCGTGTAGGACGTCGTGAAGGCAAGCCCGTTGCGGCGGCAATAGGCCCGCACAGCCCAGCCGATCGGCCCCTCGGTCGCGATATGCAACGCTTCCGGCGCCGCCTTCTCGATCCGCAGCGCGATCTCCCTGGCGCCCGGCAGCGCGATGCGCAGGCCGGGATAGGTCGGCAGCGGCCAGGACCGGAAGCCGTCCGGGGTGAGGAAGTCGATCTCGACATCCAGGGCCCTGGCCGCGTTCGCCAGCGAAGTCAGCGTCCGGACCACACCGTTAACCTGCGGATGCCAGGCGTCAGTCGCGATTAATACCCGCATGGGGAAATCCCGAGAGTTTGATGATTCTCGGCTTTCGACCATCAACCATGGATATTTCAGGCGTGTGACGTCACAGAAGTGTCGGCGCGCTGTTTTGGTCGTTAACGCGACCGCTGCGCCACGAAACTGTCATGAAACAATCCTTGCCGCCACGAAACCGTTTTCGGTTTCCGGCGCAAACGTCCCGAAACTTTTTGCCGTTAGTGATCCAGGCAACGGAGCACCGCAATGGTGCCGCGGTGATCGAAGACACCGAGCAAACAGGGGCGATCAAATGTTCAATCTGGGCACGTTCAAGACCTATTCGCGCGCCGTTGCTGTTGGCGCTGTCGCGATCTCTGCAATCGCATTTGCCGGTCAGGCCAAGGCCGCGCCGGTGCAGCTCTTCCCGTTCTTCCAGCCGTTGCCGCCGATGACTGCGCCGCAGCCGCTGCAGCCCTATCAGCCCTACCAGGCGCCGACCTACCAGACCGAGCCGTCCGAGGATCAGGATGCGGTCGAGACGCCGGCCCGCTTCCGCCGCCAGACCGTCGCCTACGCGGCGCGCGAGGCCCCGGGCACCATCATCATCGATACACCGAACACCTACCTCTATTACGTGCTCGGTAACGGTCAGGCTCTGCGCTACGGCATCGGCGTCGGCCGCGACGGCTTCACCTGGTCCGGCGTGCAGTCGGTGACCAGAAAGGCCGAGTGGCCGGCCTGGACCCCGCCGCCGGAAATGATCGCCCGCCAACCCTACCTGCCGCGCCACATGGCCGGCGGCCCCGGCAACCCGTTAGGGGCCCGCGCCATGTATCTCGGCGGCACCATCTACCGCATCCACGGCACCAACGCCCCCGAGACCATCGGCAAGCGCGTCTCGTCCGGCTGCATCCGCCTGACCAACGACGACGTCTCCGACCTCTATTCCCGCGTCAACGTCGGCACCAAGGTGATCGTGCTGCCGATGACCGAACGCCGCGCCGATCTCGGCACCGCGACGCGCTAAGCGACAGGACATTGTGACGCAAACGGCCCCGGAACCCACCGGGGCCGCTTTCGTTTGCCCTCGTCATCCCGACGCGCGCTTGTTGCAGCGCGATCCCCGATGGAGGCGCAGATGCAATCGCACTTGCAGACATGGTTCGGCCTATTGCTGCGCTCGATCGCCGGCGCCGGAGCATTGACGCTGCTCCTGTCCGCACCTTCCTCGCTCGCGCAGCAGCCGGCCAGCGGCGACACGGCCCAGCAGGCCTTCAACAATTCCTGCCGCACCTGCCACTCGGTGAAGGAAGGCGACAATCGCCTCGGTCCCAACCTCAACGGGATCGTCGGCCGCAAGGCCGGCTCGCTGCCGAACTACAACTACTCTTCATCGATGAAGGAGGCCGGCTTCGTCTGGGACCAGGACAAGCTCACCCGCTTCATGGTCAAGCCGGACGAGGTCGTCTCCGGCAACAAGATGCAGCCCTATGGCGGCGTCTCGGCGGAGGAGGCGGGCAAGGTGGTTGCTTATCTTCAGGCGGTATCAAGCTCTCAATAACGGCGCCGGCGCCGCGTGTTCAGGCTCGCATTGGAAATCGCGGCGCATCCTTCGGGACGCCCGCCTCTGGCGGGCTCCTCAGGATGAGGTCGGAGTGCGCCGTCGCTAGTATTCAGGTGACTCTTGCGCAAAGCCGCAGCTGCCAGTTAGCCTCATCCTGAGGAGACCGCGAAGCGGTCGTCTCGAAGGACGAGGCGTTCACGATGACAGACGGCGCGTATCTCTACATTCTCAAATGCGCCGATGGCAGCTATTACATCGGCACGACGCGGACTGAGCTTGACCTCAGGATCGCACAGCACAATGCCGGCACGTTCGGCGGCTATACCAAGTCACGCAGACCCGTGATTCTAGTTTTCTCGCAATGGTTCGAAAGGATCACTGACGCGATCGAATGCGAACGCAAACTCAAGAAATGGAGCCGCGCCAAAAAGGAAGCCTTCATGCGCGGCGATTTTACCGAGCTCCATGAACTGGCCAAGCGAGGACCTCATGATCCTTCGAGACGCCCGCCTTCGGCGGGCTCCTCAGGATGAGGGCTGAATGCGCGGCAGCAAAGGATAGAGTTCGGGAGAATTCTCTTCCCCAGTCGCACCGACAATGCACGACGCTTGCACTGCACTACGGATGCCAGTTAGCCTCATCCTGAGGAGCGCCGCCCAGCGGCGCGTCTCGAAGGACGAGGCGGGCCCGATGGCAGAGGACGCACGACCAGAAATGACGTCCGCTTCGCGAGCGTCCATCGCAAAAATCAGACTGCTCACGCCCGCCGACGCCGCGCTTTACCGTCCCGTCAGGCTGGAGGCGCTCGCGACCAATCCCGAAGCGTTCACCAGCTCATTCGAACGCGAGCAGGAAAAACCCCTCGCCTGGTTCGAGGAGCGCCTCGCGATATCGGACGTGTTCGGCGCGTTCAGCGCGGGCGAGCTCGTGGGGACAGCGGGTTTCCGGCGGGAGGATGGCGCGAAGACCGCGCACAAGGGGGTGCTCTGGGGCATGTATGTGCGGCCGCAGGCGCGGAAGTCCGGCACGGGGAGGCTGCTCGTCGACGCGGTCGCGGCGCATGCTGCACAACGCGTCGAGCAGCTTCATCTCGTCGTCGTCAGCGAGAACGAGGCCGCGTTGCGGCTCTACGCGGCCGCAGGATTTGTCGAATACGGGCGCGGGGTGAAGGCGCTGAAATACAACGGCCGATATTTCGATGAGACCCTGATGGCCTTGTTCTTCGACGGAGGCAGCCCCTGACCGAAGCGGTCCACCGAGCGCGAGACCGGATTCGTTTGTGCGGACGCCCTCAATACCGTGGGTGCAAAGCGCCCGCCATAGTGATATACTGCCGAACATGAGTAATCATAAGAAGCCATCTGCTAAAACCGGCGGAACAACGGCCAAGGTCGTCATTGGCAGAGCGCGTTTCGCCAAGATCAGCGCGGTCGAAGGCATTGTCCCGTCGACGGCCATGAAAGCCCGTGTTGCTCGATTCGACCGGCAGGGGCTATCGGCCGCGGAGCGCCGGCGCGAAATTATCGACGCCCATAAGAAGGGCTAGCCGCTTGTCATGTATGACGCCGTTGAAAACCCGTATTGTTATCCGGGCACGACGGTCCTCAAGAACAAGCTGCACCTCAAGAGACAGGTCGAACTCGATTCCTTCGAGGCGGAAATCACTGCGCAGCGCGCCGAAGAACCCCTGCCTGCAGGCCGGCTGACCTATTCGCACTATCGCGCCATCCACCGGCACCTGTTCCAGGATGTCTACGACTGGGCAGGCAAGATCCGCACCGTCCGAATTTCGAAGGGCAGCAGCTTGTTCTGCTTCCCCGAGAGCATCCATCGAGAGATGTCGAATCTGTTTCGGACGCTCGCCGCCCAGAAGCACCTCAAAGGTGCAACGCCGGACGAATTTGTGATGAAGGCGGCCCACTTTCTTGCCGAACTCAACGCGATCCATCCGTTCCGGGAAGGCAACGGGCGCACACAACTCACATTCCTGATCCTGCTCGCTCAGACCGCCGGCCACTCCCTCGCGATGGAGCACCTCGACCCTGACAGGATCATGCGAGCCATGATCGAGAGCTTCGATGGAAGCGAAGACATGCTGGTCCGTGTCCTGCGCGAACTTCTGAATGCCCGGAATACGCGCCCAAAGTCGAAACCCCGCTAGGGTGCATTCCGGCGTTCACTTGTCGCTTCCCCGCCGCTCCGCGATCAACTTCAGCCACGCCGCCGAATGAAACGCGCTCATCAGCAGATACATCGGCACCATCCCGCCGAGGACCGAGCCGTGGCCGGCCGCACACAGCGCGTCCGCCGCGCCACCGCCGATCATGGCCGTCAGCACGGCCATGATCGCGAAGGTCGGCGTGGCCGCCAGAGCCAGCCATCTGGCGAGGTGGCGCGCGGCCGCCACGCCATCGCGGCCGGCGCCGACCGTTGCGCTGACGGAACTAGTCACGGCCTTCCGCTGCCTCCTGGCGAAACGCCTTCTCGCCGGCATCCGAGATCTCGACCCATCTCTTGTCGGGCACGGCGCCTTCGGCGTAGCTGTCGTGCCAGTTCCACCATTTGTAGGTCGGCGTCTGCGGATAGCCCTTTGGCGAATCCTCCCAGACCTCCTGCCGGCCGAGCGGCGTGATATCGAGATAGTTCCAGGTGCCGCCCATCTGCTCGTCGCCGCGGCTCTTGACGAAATAGGTGCGGAAGATGCGGTTGCCGTCGCGGTAGAACACGTTGGTGCCGTGCCATTCGTCGACGCCGAAATCGGCGTCGAAACTGTCGGTGATCGTCACCCACGGCATGGTCCAGCCCATCCGCTTCTTCAGCCGCGCGATGTCCGCCTGCGGCGCGCGCGAGGCGAACACCAGCGTGGTGTCGCGGGCGTTCAGATGCGAGACATGGGCGACCTGGTCGGCCACCATCGAGCAGCCGCGGCAGGCATGGTCGGGCCAGCCGAACACGCCAGGCTCGAAGAAGGCGCGGTAGACGATCAGCTGCCGCCGGCCCTGGAACAGGTCGGCCAGACTGACCTTGCCGCCGGGCCCATCGAACGCATAGGTTTTGTCCACGTCCATCCACGGCATGCGCCGGCGCTCGGCGGCCAGAGCGTCGCGGGCACGGGTATGCGCCTTTTCCTTCACGAGCAGTTGCTGACGGGCTGCCTCCCAGTCCTGCGGCGACACCACCGGCGGTGTTTGCATGGCGGCATTGGTTCCTGCGTTGTCTGCTGATGTCATCATGGTTCTCCAAACCTCTTGCCTGACGTCCTGGCAACGATTTCTGGCACCAGGCGGTTGCGCGGTGGGAGTAACAAGTGTGGCGGGATTGACATGGAATCGTTGATCACGGCCGCGGCGCGGGCGCTGGAGGCCGGCGATCCGCTCGGCGCGCTGAACCGCGTTGCGCTGCGCAACGACGCCCCGTCGCTGGCGCTGCGCGGCATCGCGATGGCGCAGCTCGGCGATCTCGCCAAGGCCAAGACGCTGCTGCGCAGCGCCGCGCGCGCCTTCGGCCCGAGGGAAGCCGTCGCGCGCGCCAGATGCGTGGTGGCCGAGGCCGAGATCGCGCTGGTCTCGCGCGACCTGAACTGGCCGGCGAAGACGCTGGCCGCCGCGCGCGCGACACTCGAACAGCACGGCGATCTCGCCAATGCCGCCCACGCAGGTCACATCGAGGCGCGACGTCTTCTCCTTGTCGGGCGTCTCGACGACGCCGAGCGCACGCTGGCCGAACTTGCCGCCGCCCCGCTCCCGCCTGCATCCCAGGTCGTCCGCGAGCTCGTGCTCGCCGGCATCGCCATCCGGCGGCTGAGAACGAAGGAGGCGCGCACGGCGCTGGGCCGAGCGGCCCAGGCAGCGCGGCTGGCAAAAATCCCCGCGCTCACGGCCGAGGTCGACAGCGCGACCCTCATCCTCGATACGCCGGCCGCGCGTCTGATCGCGCGCGGCAGCGAACGCCATTTGCTGCTCGGGGAGGTCGAACGACTGGCGACCTCGGCAGCGCTGGTCGTGGACACCTTCCATCATGTCGTACGCAGGCAAGGCGTGGTCGTGTCGCTCGGGACACGGCCGGTGCTGTTCGCGCTCGCCCGCCTGCTGGCGCAGGCATGGCCCGCGGATGTCGCGCGGGAGACCTTGATATCGGGCGCATTCGGCGCGAAGCACGCCGATGAATCGCACCGCGCGCGCCTGCGCGTCGAGATCGGGCGGCTCCGCACCCAGCTTGCGCCGCTGGCCGACATCAGCGCGACGAAGCAGGGTTTCGTGCTGGCACCACGCAAGACGCGCGACGTCCTCGTGCTGGCCCGGCCCGTCGAGGAGAAGCACGCCACGGTCCTTGCCTTTCTCGCCGACGGCGAGCCGTGGTCGAGCTCGGCGCTTGCACTCGCGCTTGGAATGAGCGCACGCACGGTGCAGCGGGCGCTCGACGAGCTGGCACGCTCGAACAAGGTGCAGTCGTTCGGACACGGCCGGGCACGGCGCTGGATGACCCCGCCCGTCCCGGGTTTCCCGACAGGCTTGTTACTCCCCGGGCCGCTCCTGAAGACGTAAGGTGGATCACCTCACAGGGACCAGGCACATGAAGCGTTCAGCCGCCGAGATCGTCAGGGAGTACGGACCGTTTGCAGGTGTCGAGGCCGTGCACGGCGTCAGCTATGACGGCACCCATGTCTGGTTTGCATCCGGCGACAAATTGAATGCGGTCGATCCGGACAGCGGCAGGATTGCACGCTCCATCGATGTCGCCGCGCATGCGGGAACGGCGTTCGACGGCCGCCATTTATTCCAGATCGCCGAGGACCGCATCCAGAAGATCGACGCCGCCACCGGCAAGGTGCTCGGCACGATCCCCGCGCCCGGCGGCGGCGGCGATTCCGGATTGGCCTGGGCCGAGGGCTCACTCTGGGTCGGGCAATATCGCGATCGAAAAATCCACCAGATCGATCCGGAGACGGGGAAGATCCTCCGCACCATCGAGAGCAAGCGCTTCGTGACCGGGGTGACCTGGGTCGACGGCGAGCTCTGGCATGGCACCTGGGAAGGCGAGGATAGCGACATCAGGCGGGTCGACCCTGAAACCGGCAAGGTGCTGGAGCAGCTCGACCTGCCCGCGGGAACGATGGTCTCGGGCCTGGAGTCCGACGGCGGCGATCGCTTTTATTGCGGCGGCGGCCCTCGCGGCAATGTGAGAGCGGTCCGCCGTCCCAAACGCGGCTAGCCTCACCCCCTAAGGCGCCTGTGCACGGCTTGGTGCGTTCGCAGCAAGAAGCGTCGACCACGCTTCCGCACCGCGAGCGCCCTTGACTAACCACTACTTTTAATTGCAGTCTTTGCGCATACTTTGTTTGAATTCCCCTTAAGTTAATTAGTCAGCTCGAATGCCAAACACAGTCCAAGCTGAGCTAAAAAAGGTCATAGAGAACAAGGAAGCCTGCCTGGTCCTAGGGGCAGGCGTCTCGCGAGCAACGTGCCCCAACGAAAATGCTGTTACTTGGCTGGGTCTTATCCGAAACGGAATTGAATATCTGAGCGACGTAGACCCGGACGGCAGGGACAAACATCTAGCCGTATTAGATTGCTTGAGCGGAAATCTCGCCGAAACCTCCAACTATCTAATCTTAGGCGAGTATATCGAAGCTCAAATTAATACAAAAGGAGGCGGCTTTGGACGATGGCTGTCATCTCAATTCGAGGACCTAAGGGTTGAAGACAAAACTCTAGTTAAGGCGATCGATGCTCTCGACCTACCAATAATTACGACCAACTATGATGGCATCGTCGAACAACTCACGCTTCGATCACGATGCACGCTTAAGAACGTCAAAGAATTTGTTACAGAGCTCCGAAGCGCCGATGAAGGCACTCGGAGAAGCGTGTTCCACATTCACGGCTACTACAGTGAACCCGAAACCATTATCTTCGGATCATCTTCCTATCAACGCCTGTTAAAAGACGATTTTCTTCAAAGTTTCGAAAGAGCAATCTCAGTATTCAAAGCGCTCGTATTTATAGGCACGGGCTCCGGATTGGCCGATCCCCATTTCGATGGGCTTCTGGATTGGGTTTCTCAAAATTCGGCTATAAGTCATAACGTATTCCTGCTCACCACGGATTCTACTTCCGCTGTCACACATAGATCCATAGTTCCAGTGCGGTACGGAGCCGACTACACAAAATTAGCGGGCTTTCTTACCACTCTTCAATCTGCAAAGCAGAGAAGCGGCGGCCCCAGCGCTTCCGTCCGGGCATTTCTAAACGAGTCAGAGCTGAATTCAACACGGGTGGATTTGGACACCGGCGGCCATGCTGCTATTGCACTGGCGCTTTCTCCAATAGCTCTCGATGAGATCGAAGAGCGGGCTCGGCACCTACTGCTGCTCGAACGCTCGAAGGCTTATTGCAAAATCAATAGATTCCATGAGGCATCGAACGACGCAAAGGTCGCCTCAGAGTATTTTCGCAATAAAACTCTACTCTTTCATATGAATGCCGAAGCGGTCATCAATACCGTAATGCGAGACCAGGAGCGCTGGGAGGACGCCGTTGCGCAAGCAAGGTCAATGGCAGCTTGTGCGGAGGCAGAAGGACGAAGACGGGCAAAGGCAATTGCCTACCATGCGCTCGCCCGGTCACTTGCTCTAGCGGGAAAAACAGCTGAGGCGCTTTCTTACGCAGCTAAAACGTTCGAGCATTCCGTCACTGCTGAGGAACGAGGCGAGGCCTTTTTTGCTGAAGGAGAGGCCCGGCGCCATGCGAGCCAGATCGATGATGCGATCGCTGCTTACTTAAAGAGCGAAAAAACAACATTCATCTCCGGAAAGACTGACTTGTACATTTGGTGCAAACTCTGTCTGGCGGATTGTTACTTCTTGCAAGGAAACTTTGCCGAAACGGCCAAGCAACTCCGGCACTTCAGCAGCGCCATCCGCAATAAATACGAAGATCACCCCCTCGAGACGCTTCACTGGAAGCTTAGCGATGCTGCATTGAAGTGGAGTCTACTGAAAAACAGTGGAGAAGAAATTGCGGTTTCTGACGTAGCTAAGCAGTACAACGAAATATTGGGCATCATGTGGCCCACACACTATGCAACGGGCCTCCGAGTTGGGAAGACATTTCCAAAAAAGTTATAGGCAACATACCATGAGAGATATTCGCCTTGGCAATCCGATCCGACTTACCACAAAACACGGATATTTCTTTCTGCGCCACATTGGCGTAGGGGAAACGGCGAGAATTTCGCTAAAGCCTGACCCAGCGGTCGATCGAACCGACATAGCCAAGGAAGGCGTCGTCCTATCCAGATCGCTGAATCCCAAAGACGACACTTCACCTTTTCGAGTTCGGGTCCAGAGTTCATGCTTGTTTAGCGAATCATTCTGGGCAACAGACTGTGATTGCGCCGGACAATTAGCGCTTGCACTAGACCTGATCCAGACGAGTGGTGGAATTTTGATCTACTTGTATGAAGAAGGCCGCGGTATTGGATTAAGACGAAAAATCGAGGCTATTCGCCTCCAACAAATTGAAGGCAAAACCTCCTCTGGTGCATTTGCCTGCTTAGGATTGGGACCTGACGCTCGAGACTACGAAGTTAGCGCGTCCGTAATTCGACAAATACTTGGGGAGCAGGCAGAAATCGAGTTGCTCAGCAACAACGGATATAAGGAAAGGCAGTTGCGCGACTACGGCGTTAACATTGTGAAGCGCAACAGGCTAATCCCCTCGGAGCTGAGTTCATTGCAGAAGGCCTATCTCGCCTCGAAGCGCGACGATTTGGGCCATGATATTCCGAACGACGTCATAGCTCCCGAAAGCAACGGCAAAGATCCCGAGAATGCCGATCGAGAAGACTAACACGGCAGCCGATGCAGCTCGTGAACTCGCGTGGCGGCATTTCGATTTCCACGCAAAGCAGCGCGTGGACATGTTCAAGGCATATCTAACGATCGTGGCGATTTTGTTTGCTTCGTTCGGAGTCGCTGCCCAGTACAGATTCTATTTGCTCGGGGGAGCATTTTCTCTCCTTTCTGTCATTTTGTCGATCGTGTTCTACTTGTTCGATGTTCGCACGCGACAACTAATCAAGATCTCCGAAGCTTACCTTCTGAAAGAAGAAAGGCGGTTGGCTACGCTGATTGACGATCGAGATATCCAACTCTTCAAAAAGGGGGACCTGATCACCAACATCGGCCATCAAGGATTTCGGCTTACGTACACAAATCTCTTTCGAGTTCTGTTCGTTTCTAGCACGGGACTCTCATTTGTTGTCCTTCTGTTCTTTCTGGTCTGTAGTCTGAGAGAAATTGGCCCCACTTAAGTGCAGTTGCAGTAGGCAACGTCTAACGCCAAATTATTGTAGTTGAGCGGCCCCTTGGGAATTCCGTTCATTCTTCTACCTCACGGCCCAGCGGCCAATTTGAGCGCCGCCCCAATTCCACCCCATCGGTACGCTCTAGCGCCCTCCTCGCCCGCCCTGTAAAATCCCTCCCGGGCGGCCTGGGGGATTGATGCGACTAACTCTGAACTTGAAGACGATCCTGATCGCCGTGGCGGTGCTCGTGGTGTCATTTTTCATCAGCCTGAAGGCGATGGACTGGCTGTCGCCGCGCGCGACCAATTCCGCGCCCCCGGTCGCGCAATTGCCGCCGCTGCCGCCGGCGTCCACGAGCTCGATCGTGGTCGCGCCGGTCGCGATCGCGATCTCGGCGATCCGCGAGCAGGCCGAGAAGGCTGCGCCGCGCAATTTCGCCGGCAAGGCCGACAATCCGGTCTCGCAGATCCTGGAGAATGCCGACATCGGCTGGACCGCCGTGCGCGGCCCGATGGCAGCTGCCGGCGACAAGGACGTGCTGACGATCTCGACGCCGCTCAGCGGCAAGCTGAACGTGACGGGCTCGCTGTCGTCGAAGGCCACCGGCGCGCTTGGCGACGCACTCAGCGGCGTGCTCGGCGGCGACGCGGCGAAACGGATCGGCGCGGTCAACATCAAGAATCTGAACGCCAGCGCCGAGATCAGGGGCAACGTCATCGTCACCTCGCGGCCGAAGCTCGCCGCCAACTGGCATCTCGAGCCCAACCTCGGCGCCCAGGTCAATCTCGGCGATACCAACGTCAACGTCGCCGGTGCCAAGGTCAACGTGCCGGCGCAGGTCAAGCCGCTGATCGACAAGAACGTCGGCGAGCAGATCAACGCCGTCTCCGAGCGCATTCGCAACGATCCTTCGCTGCGCGAGAATGCGAAGCTGCAATGGGCCAAGGCCTGCCGCTCGATCCCGCTGCAGGGCTCGGGCTCCTCCGCCGCGCTGCCGCCGCTCTGGCTCGAGATGAAACCGATCCGCGCCATCGCCGCGCAGCCGCGCGTCGACGCACAGAACGTGACGCTCCAGCTCGGCCTCGAGCTCGAGACGCGCGTGACCTCGACGCAGACCAAGCCGGACTGTCCGTTCCCGGACAAGATCTCGATCGTGCCGCCGACCGGCAGCGGCGTGAACATCGGGGTGCCGATCGACGTGCCCTTCACCGAGATCAACAAGCTGATCGCGGCGCAGATGGTCGGCCACACCTATCCCGAGGACGGCTCCGGCCCGGTCGACGTCACCGTGAAGAGCGTCAACGTGGTCCCGTCGGGCGAGCGGCTGCTGATCTCCCTGCTGGTGCGCGCCAAGGAGAAGAAAAGCTGGCTCGGCCTCGGCGCCGAGGCAACCGTGCACATCTGGGGCCGGCCGATGCTCGACCAGGCGCAGCAGACGCTGCGGCTCGCCGACATCCAGCTCGCAGTCGAGTCCGAAGCCGCCTTCGGCCTGCTGGGAGCGGCGGCGCGCGCGGTGGTGCCGCAGATGCAGCAGGCTCTGGTGCAGAAGGCGACGCTCGACCTGAAGCCGATCGCCGCCAACGCCCGCGAGAAGATCGCGGCCGCGATCGCCGACTACCAGAAGAGCGAGGACGGCCTCAAGGTCGATGCGAAGATCGACAGCCTCACGCTCGCCGACATCGCCTTCGATTCCAAGACGCTGCGCATCGTCGCGGAGGCCGGTGGCTCGCTGAACGTGTATGTGACCAAGCTGTCGGGCATGTAGCGCGCCTTGCGCACGGCCTGCGTGAGCGGCACTTGCGCCGCTGGCATTCTCGTCCGGGGATGCTAAGCTGTTTGTCGCAACCTCGGACGAGGTATCGACAGCATTGGTGCTGGTGACGCGAGGACAACATGGAAGCCGGCATGGTCAATTCTGCGCCGGCACTGGTGCGCTTTTCCGGCATTCAGAAGACCTATGATGGCGAGCACCTCGTGGTGAAGAACCTCGATCTCGACATCAGGAAGGGCGAGTTCATCACCCTGCTCGGCCCGTCGGGCTCCGGCAAGACGACCACGCTGATGATGCTGGCGGGCTTCGAGGTTCCGACCCGGGGCGAGATCTATCTCGCGGAACGGCCGATCAAGAACGTCCCGCCCCATAAACGCGACATCGGCATGGTGTTCCAGAACTATGCCTTGTTCCCGCATTTGACGATCGCGGAGAACATCGCCTTCCCGCTCTCCGTCCGCAACACGAGCAAGGCCGAAACGCAGGAGCGCGTCAGCGCGGCGCTCCGCATGATCAAGATGGAAACCCTGGCGCAGCGGCGGCCCGGGCAATTGTCAGGCGGGCAGCAGCAGCGCGTGGCGCTGGCGCGCGCGCTGGTGTTCAATCCGCAGCTCGTGCTGATGGACGAGCCGCTGGGCGCGCTCGACAAACGCCTGCGGGAGCAGATGCAGCTGGAGATCAAGCAGCTGCACGAGACGATGGGCATCACCGTCGTCTACGTCACCCACGATCAGAGTGAGGCGCTCACCATGTCGGACCGCATTGCCGTGTTCAACGACGGCATCGTGCAGCAGATCGACCGGCCCGACGCGCTGTACGAGCATCCGGTGAACAGTTTTGTGGCCCACTTCATCGGCGAGAACAACGTGCTGGACGGCACCGTCGAGACCGTCGACAAGGACTATTGCCGCGTCGCGCTGGCCGGCGGCGGCATTGTCACCGCGCGCGCCGTCAATGTATCAGGCGCGGGCGCATCGACCTCGCTGTCGGTGCGGCCGGAGCGGATCGCCATTATCCCCGATGGCACCTCCAGCGACGCACCGAACCGGCTGCCGGCCAGGGTGCAGAACACCATCTATCTCGGCGACCACGCGCTGGCCGTGCTCGATGTCGCCGGGAATGCCGAGTTCATGGTCAAGCTTCAGCCGGGGGCGCATCACGGTTTCACGCCCGGCGAAGGCGTGTTCATCACTTTCCGTCCCGAGGACTGTCTGGCCCTCGATCCCGCCTGATCCAACAATCAAGCTCAACACACTGCACATGAAGAAGGAACAAGGACCATGCTGAAGCGCAAGATTGGCAAGATGGCTCTGGGTTTCGCCGCGGCGCTCACCGCCAGCGCTGCGCTGGCCAATTTCGCGCAGGCGCGTGACCTGACCGTCGTATCGTGGGGCGGCGCGTATCAGGATGCGCAGAAGAAGGTCTATTTCGAGCCGTTCAAGAAGGCAGCCGGCGTTGCGATGAACGACGAGTCCTGGGACGGCGGCGTCGGCGTGTTGCGCGCCAAGGTGCAGGGCGGTGCCGCCACCTGGGACGTCGTCCAGGTCGAGAGCGACGAGCTCGCGGTCGGCTGCGAGGAAGGCCTGTTCGAGAAGCTGGATTACTCCAAAATCGGCGGCGAGGCCGCTTATATCCCGCCGTCGGTCAATTCCTGCGGCGTCGGCGCCATCCTCTACGATTTCGTGCTCGGCTACGACAAGGACAAGCTGAAGCAGGCTCCCAATGGTTGGGCCGACTTCTTCGACACCAAGAAGATTCCCGGCAAGCGCGCCTTGCGTCAGGGTCCGAAGACCACGCTCGAGATCGCGCTGATGGCCGACGGCGTCGCACCGAAGGACGTCTATAAGGTGCTGGCGACCGACGAGGGCATCGAGCGCGCGTTCAAGAAACTGGACACCATCAAGGGCGACATCGTCTGGTGGAAGGCCGGCGCCCAGCCGCCGCAATTGCTCGCCTCCGGCGAGGTCGCGATGACTTCGGTCTACAATGGCCGCATCGACACCGCGAACAAGAACGACAAGAAGAACTTCGGCATGGTGTGGGACGGCGCGCTCTTCACCCTCGACAGCTGGGTCATCCTGAAGGGGAGCCCGAACAAGGACGCGGCCTACAAGTTCCTGGACTTCGCCGGCAAGGCGGAGAACCAGTCCAAACTGTCGGAGAACATTGCCTATGGCACCTCGAACAAGGATGCCGCCGGCAAGCTGCAGCCTGCCGTTTTGAAGGACCTGCCGACGGCGCCTGACAACATCAAGAACGCGGTCGAGATCAACGTCGCCTTCTGGCTCGAGAACATCGATCGCCTGACCGAGCGCTTCAACAAATGGGCCGCGAAATAGCGCGTACCTCGACCAGCGTGCGGCGCGCATTGAAAACAGCGACGTTTGGGCCATCCTTCGAGACGCCCGCCTTCGGCGGGCTCCTCAGGATGAGGTCGCAATGTGGGGCGGCCATGTCACAAGCGCCGCTGTCGATTAGCCTCATCCTGAGGAGACCGCGAAGCGGTCGTCTCGAAGGACGAGGCGCTTGCTCAGGCCGCGCCAAGAGACGGCTCCCATGACGTCAGCCTCCGCCAGTGCATCGACCGAAGTGCCGCTCAAGCGCCGCTTGAAGCGAGCGGAGCGAACACGCCAGCTCAAGGCCCTCGCACTCGTGGTGCCGCTGCTGCTGTTCCTGCTCTTCACCTTCGCTGGTCCCATCGCCGGCATGCTCTGGCGCGCGGTCGATGACCGCGAAGTGCGTCAGGTTCTGCCGCAAACGATCGCTGCTCTCGCCAGCTGGGACGGCAGGGACCTGCCGGACGAGAAGGCCTACGCGGCGCTTGCCAACGACATCCTGGCGGCGCGCGCCTCCGGCACCATTGCGATTGCGGCCAAGCGGCTCAACTACGCAATGAACGGCTTTCGCACGATCCTCACCAGCACCGCGCGCAATCTGAAGGCCGCGCCGGAAGCAGGCACGGCGAAAGAAGCGCTCGGCAGGATCAACCCGGCCTGGCGCGAACGCACCACCTGGACGACCATCAAGGACGCCAGCGGCCCGGTGACCGGCTTCTACCTCCTGTCGGCGCTCGATCTGACGCGGAACGCGGACGGCGCGATCATCGCGGCCCCGCCGGATCAGGCCATCTACCGCGACGTGTTCGCCCGCACCTTTCTCATCAGCCTCAGTGTCACGCTACTCTGCCTGATCCTGGGCTTCCCGGTCGCTTACCTCTTGGCGACGCTGCCGCCGGGCAAGTCGAACCTGCTGATGATCTTCGTGCTGCTGCCGTTCTGGACCTCGCTTCTGGTCCGCACCTGCGCCTGGATCGTGCTGTTGCAGAGCAAGGGCATCGTGAACGACGGCCTGCACTGGCTTGGCATCATCGACGAGCCGTTGCGCCTGATCTACAACCGCTTCGGCGTCTGCGTGGCGATGACTCACGTGCTGCTGCCGTTCATGATCCTGCCGCTCTACAGCAGCATGAAGGCGATTTCGCCCGCTTACATGCGTGCCGCCGCATCGCTCGGCGCGCCGCCCCTCACCGCTTTCCTGCGGATCTACCTGCCGCAAACGCTGCCCGGCATCGGCGCAGGCAGCCTGCTCGTCTTCATCCTGGCGCTCGGCTATTACATCACGCCGGCGCTGGTCGGCGGCGCCGCCGACCAGATGATCAGCTACTTCATCGCGCTCTACACCACCGAGACCGCCAATTGGGGCCTCGCCTCGGCGCTGGGGGCCGTACTGCTGCTCGCCACCATCCTGCTCGCTCTCGTCTACGGCAGGCTGGTGCAGGGCCAGCACGTTACGGGAGGGATGAAGAATTGAGCGAAAATCCCTCCCTTCGCACGCCCAGCCAGCGCATCGCGTGGACCGCGACCATCGTCATCTCGACGCTGGTGTTCATCTTCCTGATCGCGCCGATCCTGGCGATCATGCCGCTGTCTTTCAGCTCGGGCTCGTACCTCACCTATCCGCTGCCGGGCCTCTCCTTGCGCTGGTACGACGACTTCATCAATTCGCCGCGCTGGATCAATTCGCTGAAGAACAGCATGATCATTGGCGTCGCCTCGACCTTGCTGTCGATGGTTTTGGGCACTCTGGCGGCGCTGGGACTGGCGCAGTGGAAGAGCCGGCTCAAGCCGCTGGCGCTGGCGTTCGTGCTGTCGCCTGTCGTCGTGCCCGGCGTCATCACCGCGGTCGGCCTGTATTTCTTCTTTGCGCCGATCGGATTGACCGGCAGTTATCTCGGCCTGATCCTGGCCCACACCGCGCTGGCGACGCCCTTTGTGGTGATCACGGTCGGCGCGACGCTGCAAAGCTTTGACACCAACCTCGCACGCGCCGCCGCCTCGCTCGGCGCCTCGCCGCTTCAGGCGTTCCGCCGCGTGATCCTGCCGCTGATCCTGCCTGGCCTCGCGTCAGGTGCGCTGTTCGCCTTCGCGACCAGCTTCGACGAAGTGGTGATCGTGCTGTTCATGGCAGGTCCCGAGCAGCGCACCCTGCCGCGCGAAATGTTCAGCGGCATCCGCGAGAACATCAGCCCGACGATCACGGCCGCCGCGGTGGTTCTGACCACGGTCTCGGTCATCCTGCTCGCCACCCTGGAAGGCCTGCGCCGCCGCAACGAACGGCTCAAGGGCGGCGTGTGAGCGGCGCCGTTCTTCTTTCTCTCCGCACCCACAGTATCGTAGGGTGGGCAAAGCGAAGCATGCCCACGCATTTTCGCGATCGAAAGAGATCGTGGGCACGGCGCAAGCGCGCCTTTGCCCCCCTACGGGACCGGACTTGCTGCGTGAAACACCGCCCGCTCCCCTCTATATTTCTCATCCCCCTCACGCGTCTTTGGCTTAGCTCCCGCGACCGTTTGTCGCTACAACGGTCCGCGCAAGAAAACCCAAACAACAACGCTGAGGGAACAACCATGCAAAAACTCATCGCCGCCATTGCGGGCGGTCTCGCGCTCGCCGCCACGTCAGGCGCGGCGCAGGCGCAGATTTCCGACGATGTCGTCAAGATCGGCGTGCTCACGGACATGTCGAGCCTTTATGCCGATGCGACCGGCAAGGGCTCGCTCGCAGCCGTCGAGATGGCGGTCGCCGATTACGGCGGCAAGGTCGCCGGCAAGCCGGTGCAGGTGGTCGCCGCCGACCACCAGAACAAGCCTGACGTCGGCGTCAACATCGCCCGCAACTGGTACGACAACGACAAGGTCGACGCGATCTTCGACGTGCCGACCTCATCGGTCGCACTGCCGATCTCGGCGCTGACGCGTGAGAAGAACAAGATCAACATCAATTCCGGCGGCGGCTCCTCCGACATCACCGGCCCGGCCTGCTCGCCCAACACGGTGCACTGGACCTACGACACCTATGCGCTGTCGAACGTCGCCGGCAAGGCGATGGTGAAGCGCGGCGAGGACACCTGGTTCTTCGTTACCGCCGACTATGCCTTCGGCATGGCGCTGCAGCGCGACGCCGCCAACGTGGTCAAGGAGAGCGGCGGCAAGGTGCTCGGCGAGGTCCGTCATCCGCTCAATTCGTCGGACTTCTCCTCCTTCCTGCTCCAGGCCCAGGCCTCCAAGGCCAAGGTGGTCGCGCTGGCGAATGCCGGCGGCGACACCACCAACGCGCTGAAGCAGGCCGCCGAGTTCGGCCTCGTGCAGGGCGGGCAGAAGATGATCGCACTGCTCCAGGAGATCACCGACACGCACTCGCTCGGCATCAAGGCGACGCAGGGCCTGATCGTCACCGATGCGTTCTACTGGGACATGAACGAGGAGACGCGCGCCTTCTCCAAGCGCTTCAACGACAAGGTCGGCCACATGCCGACCATGATCCAGGCCGGCCTCTATTCGGCAACCATGCATTATCTGAAGGCGATCGAAGCCATCAAGACCGACGAGGCGCCGAAGGTGATGGCGCAGATGCGTGCCACGCCGGTCAACGACTTCTTCGCGAAGAATGGCAAGATCCGCATCGACGGCCGCATGGTCCACGACATGTATCTGTTCGAGGTCAAGAAGCCCGAGGAATCCAAGGGCGAGTGGGACCTCTACAAGCTGATCGCCACCGTGCCCGGCGACGAGGCGTTCCGTCCGCTCGACAAGGGCGGCTGCCCGCTGGTCACGCACTAGCTTCGGCCATTTCCGTCATTGCGAGCGAAGCGAAGCAATCCACAATCCCTCTGCGACGACAGTCTGAATTGCTTCGTCGCTTCGCTCCTCGCAATGACGGGAAACAGCACGAGCGCGCGCCCGGTGAAAACCGGGCGCGCTTCGCATCAGCCGTCACGTGATCGGCATTACTCCGAGTACTTAAACTCGGGCATGTTCTTCAGCTCGTCCTTGCTCGCATTGAACACGGCATGGTCCGGATACCACTTCGAGCCCGACGACGCGGTCGTGGTGGTCGTGGTCTTCTCGGTGCCCGTCGCAGCACCGGTCGTCGTGGACCCAGCCGGCCTTGTGCCCGGGGCTGCGCCGCTAGCGCCGGTGTAGGCAACGGCCTCGTTGACGAATTTCAGCTTCTCGTAGGGTACGGCGACCAGATGCTCGCCCATGCCGAGGAAGCCGCCGACGCCGATCACGGCGATCTTGATATTGCCGTCCTTGTCCATCAGCAGGTCGTTGACCGAGCCGATGTTCTCGTTGGCTTCGTTATAGACCTTCAGGCCGTCCATCTTGGACGTGCGCCACTGGCCCGACGCTGTGGTCGTCGTGGTGGTGGCGGTTGTGGCCGAGGGCGCCGCCTTGTCCGTGGTGGCGGTCGGCGATTGCGCGAATGCAACAGTCGCAAGAAGTGCGGTGCCGGCAAGACCGGCGGCGATCGATTTCATCAACATTGTTGTCCTCTCCTTCAGCAGAAAACTCGTGGTGAGAGAACAGCGACGCGCATCCGCAGTTCCTTTGCTGCGGCGATTTCGTTGCGTGATTATGGCGCTGCGTTGCAATGAAGTTCCTGCGTGACTCAGGAACGTTGAAATTCCGAACGGTCGAAATGCACAGTTCCTCGCCGACGATCGTGCGCCCTGGGTGAGGCACGATCGCGGCGAGGAACGCGCCGACCCGCGTCGCTCAGGTCAGCTCTGGTAGTCGATCAGAAGCGCCGAGAAATCCGAGCTGCTGGAGGAGCTGCCGTTGGCGCCATAGGAGGATGACGACGATTGCGATTGCTGGAGCGCCTCGAGGAACTGCTTGAGAATTTCCGCCGTGGTCGAGCCGCTCGACGTGCTGCTGGTCGAGTCGGTCGACGACGATTCCGAAGAGCTGTCATCCGGCGGCGGACCGGGCGGCGGTCCCCCGGCGCCACCGGGACCGCTGGCGAAAGCGGACTGAAACACGCTCTTCAGCTCGTCGGCCTGGTCCGACGTCAGCGTCCCGTTCGAGACCTCGTTGGAAATGAGGTCGTCGATCTTCGACTTCATGTCGTCCTTGGACGGCCTGGTGCCGCTCGACTGGTCGCTTGACCGGCTCTGCTGGAGCGCCGTGTCGATGTCGGTCAGCGCCGTCGAGAGCGCCGACTGGTCCGACGACGAGATCGTGCCGGCGGAAACCTCCGATTGCAATTCCTGCTGCAGCCGCTGCAACGGCGACTGGTAATTACCGGCGGAGGCCGCCGAAATCGAGGTCATGATGGCTCCGTGGGTTTTGCGGGGTTTCTTGTGTGGCCGCGCCACGGTATGGTTAACGGCCTTAACGGGACCTTGCCACCCACTGCCCGGGCGTGTCCCTGTGTTTCGGAAAAGGCTACGGAAACAATCTGAAACAAAAATAATCGCCATTTGGCCCGAATCTTGGACAAACAAAGCGCATGGCCATTCCCAATCCCAACATCCTGGTCGTCGAGGACGACCGCGAAACGCGGACGTTGATTGCGAAGTACCTGCGCAACAACGCCTGCAACGTCACCGCCGTGAGCGATGGCCGCGAGATGTCGCGCGCCATGGCCGATCATCGCGTGGACCTCATCATTCTCGACGTCATGCTGCCCGGCGAAGACGGCCTGAGCCTTTGCCGCAAGGTGCGCTCGGAGGCACAGACGCCGATCATCATGCTGACCGCCCGCGGCGAGGACGTCGACCGCATCGTCGGTCTCGAAATGGGCGCGGACGACTATCTGCCGAAGCCGTTCAACCCGCGCGAGCTGCTCGCCCGCATCAACGCAGTGCTGCGGCGCCAGGCTGCGGCGCAGGCGGCAAGCTCGATCGAGGGCGCGAGCACGCTGGCCTTCGAGGGCTGGCGCATCGATCTGCGCCTGCGCGAGCTGCGCAATCCGGACGGCGCGCGCGTCGCGGTGACCAGCGCCGAGTTCGATTTGCTGCGCACGTTCTGCGAACGGCCCGGCCGCGTGCTGTCGCGCGACAGCCTGCTCGACCTCACGCAAGGGCGCAACACCGGCTCGTTCGAGCGCTCCATCGACGTGCTGGTCAGCCGCATCCGCCGCAAGATCGAGCCCAATCCGGCCGATCCCACCATCATCAAGACGGTGCGTTCCGGCGGCTACTTATTTACGCCCAGGACGGAAGCGGTCGCGGCGTCCCTAAGCAGCTGAGGGAACGCCGACGATGAAGCCGTTCGGGTTCTTCCACCTCAAGGGGATCGGCGGGCAGATCGCCGCGCTGGTGCTGGCTTCCACCGTCGCGCTGCATCTCGTCGTCACCACCGCCTTCCTGATCAGCCGGCCGGATCGTCCGGACGCGCCGCCGGACGGCGCCCACCAACTGACCGATGCCGCACTGCTGCTCGGCGCGGCCGAGGCCGGCGAGCGAGCGCGCCTCATCGCAGATCTCGCTCGTGCCTTTCCCAAGCTCGACATCGCGCTGCTGGCGCCCGGTGCGGCCGATGCCGCCGAGGACATCGACAGCCAGCATCTGCACGGCATACGCCGTCATCTCGGGCGCGGCTACAAGGTGGTGCAGCTCGCCCCGGACGGCGCCGCGCACCGCATCGGCGTCGAATTGCCCGACGGCAGCGTGGTTGCCGGGCGCGTCGAGGGCGGACCGCGGCCGTGGTTCTGGGGCGCACCGTGGCTGGTGACGCTGATGACCGCCTTCATCTGCATCACCGTGCTCGGCCTGTGGGCGGCGCGCGCGCTGGCCGCGCCACTATCTTCCTTTGCCAAGGCCGCCGAGAATTTCAGCCTGGACGGCGAGGCCGCCGATCCTCTGCCCGAGCGCGGCCCGGAGGAGATCCGCTCGGTGGCGCGCGCGCTCAACCGCATGCATGAGCGGATCGCGCGGCTGATGTCGGACCGCACCAGGATGCTGGCTGCGATCAGCCACGATCTGCGCACGCCGATCACGCGGCTGCGCCTGCGCGCCGAGTTCATCGAGGACGAGGGCAACCGCAGGCGCATGCTGATCGACCTCGACCAGATGCGCTCGATGCTGGAAAGCGTGCTGTCGCTGCTGCGCAACGACCGCAAGATCGAGGCGGTGACGCTGGTCGACATCGCCAGCACGCTCCAGCTCGTCGCCGACCAGTTCGGCGACATGGGCCATGTCGTGCATTACGAAGGCCCCGCGTCGGCAACCGCCGCCGCGCGGCCCGACGATCTGCATCGCGGCGTCACCAACCTCGTCGAGAACGCGGTGCGCTTCGGCGCCGAAGTGACGATCCGCCTCGACGTCTCGGGCACCAGGCTCGTCATCGACGTCGAGGATGACGGTCCCGGCATTTCGGATGCGCGCAAGCAGGAGATGCTGGAGCCGTTCGTGCGCGGCGACGACGCCCGCACCATGGACGAATCCACCGGCTTCGGGCTCGGCCTGTCGATCGCGCGCGCGATCGCGCTCGCCCATGGCGGCGAGCTGTCGCTGCACGACCGCGAGCCGCACGGCCTGATCGTGCGGATGCAATTGCCGGTCTGGCAGCAGCCGCGGCTTGCGGCGCAGGCCGCCGCCTAAGCCGCGAGCGGCGGGTGCTCGACGGCCAGCTGGTCGAAAATCGCCACCGCCTCGAAGCGATAATGGCAGGCGCGGCAATTCCAGAGATAGGAGATGCGGCCCTCGCCCGGCTCGATCCAGTCGGGCTGCGCGATCGGCGCGCCGCACTGGGCACAGGGATTCTGCCTGGGGACATCGCCGGTGTGGGCGTTGACCATGGTTGTTTTTGTCATGGCACCTCTCCCGATTCGCTGGCCGTACATACTCGCTTTCGCGCGCCAGCGCGAATAGACAGGCGTGCTGTCGCGAGTTTGTCCGCCTGAGGGAACTCTCGCGCCGGCATTGAGTCGTAAGCACGGCCCTGCGCCGCCAAATCGTTAACGGCGGCGTTTGGCCACATCATCGCCGCCTTCAGGAGGCCTAACCGGCAGCCGGGCGCAGATCGCTTAGAGACATCGCCACTCGGGATCGCTGGGATATCTGATGAAAATTTTACGCGTTGCCGCGTTGCTCGCGGCCGGACTGATGTCGTCGCAGGCGGCATTCGCGGGCGAAGCCGAATATGCCGAGATGGTCGCGACCCATGCGCGCGCCAACGGCGTGCCGGAAGCGCTGGTTCATCGCGTCATCATGCGCGAAAGCCGCTATCAGCCCGGCCTCGTCGGCCATGGCGGCACCATCGGGCTGATGCAGATCAAGCTCGCGACCGCCCGCGGGCTCGGCTACACCGGCGATGCCGCCGGCCTGCGCGATCCCAACACCAATCTCACTTATGCGGTGAAGTACCTCGCCGGCGCCTATCGCGCCGCCAATGGCGACCACAGCCGAGCCGTGCGTTATTTCGCGGGCGGCTATTACTACGTTGCAAAGCGCCAGCGTCAGGAGATGGTGCATGTCGCCAATACGGGCGAGAGCTGGCTGGAGCCGAACGGCAATCCGCAGCCGATGTTCGGCGCAGCACCGCACAGGAAGCTCGCCCAGCACGTCCGCAACGCGCGGGCGCAGGTTCCCGGGAACATGCGTTGACTCCACGCCCCACTGGCCTACATTAGAGCCGTTCCGAGGGGTGCTCCGAGGAGGAGCTGAGATACCGCTAAATGGGCAAACCCGCCCAGGACCGCGGTGACCCTTTGAACCTGATCCGGGTCATGCCGGCGAAGGGACAGGGATGTTGCAGACGACCAAGCGACCGGATTCCCCGGTATCCATCATCGGCGCAGGCATTGCGGGTGCCTGGCAGGCGCTGTTGTTCGCGCAGGCCGGCCACGCCGTGACCCTGCACGAGCGCGGTGACGCCGCCATGACCGACGCCACCAGCCACTGGGCCGGCGGCATGCTCGCGCCCTATTGCGAGGCCGAGGTCGCCGAACCCATCATCTCCCGGCTCGGCCAGCGCTCGCTCGACATCTGGCGGCGCGAACTGCCCGACACCCCCTTCAACGGCTCTCTCGTCGTGGCCCATCCGCGCGAGCGCAACGATTTTGAGCGCTTTGCCCGGATGACCGAAGGCCACCGCCGGCTCGATGCTGCAGCGCTGGCCGAGCTCGAGCCATCGCTGGAAGGCCGTTTCCGCGATGCGCTGTTCTTCCCGACCGAGGGCCATGTCGAGCCGCGCCGCGTGCTGCCGAAACTGCACGAGCGCATCAAAGCTGCCGGCGGCACCATCAAGTTCGACAGCGACGTTTCCGCCAAAGACCTCGCAAACCTTGATCCTAAGGGCATCGTGATCGACTGCCGCGGCCTCGGTGCGCGCGACGCGCAGCCGAGCTTGCGCGGCGTCAAGGGCGAGATGATCCTGATCGAGACCGGCGAGGTGCAGCTGTCGCGCCCGGTGCGGCTGATCCATCCGCGCTGGCCGCTCTACGTGATCCCGCGCGAGGACAATCTGTTCATGCTGGGCGCGACCTCGATCGAGGCCGAGGACACCGGCGTCAGCGTCCGCTCCGCGCTGGAGCTTCTGGGCGCGGCCTACGCCGTGCATCCCGCCTTCGGCGAGGCGCGCATCCTCGAATTCGGCTCCGGCCTGCGCCCCGCCTTCCCCGACAATTTGCCGCGCATCGGCATCCGCGGCGACACCATTGCCGTCAACGGGCTCTACCGCCACGGCTTCCTGATCGCGCCGGCGCTCGCCGAGCTGACGCTTGCATATGTCCAGCGCGGCCAGATCGACAATGAGGTGATGCAATGCGCGTGATCGTAAATGGCGAGCAACGCGAGATCAATGCGGCCAGCGTCGACGCGCTGCTGTCCGAGCTCGACTACGAGGGCAGCCATTTCGCCATCGCGCTGAACTATGACGTCGTGCCGAAAAGCCGCTGGGCCGAGACGAGCCTGAAAGCCGGCGACGAGATCGAGATCATCACGCCGCGGCAGGGAGGGTGAGGACATGGTGACCTTCTACGGCAAGACCTTTGCCTCCCGCCTCCTGATCGGCAGCGCGCTCTACCCATCGCCTGCGATCATGCAGGCGGCGATCCGCGCCTCTGGCTCGAACATCGTCACGGTGTCGCTGCGGCGCGAATCCGCCGGCGGCAAGACCGGTGACGCGTTCTGGAATCTGATCCGCGAGCTCGACGTCACCGTGCTGCCGAACACCGCCGGCTGCCGCACCGTGCGCGAGGCGGTGACCACGGCGAAGCTCGCGCGCGAGCTGTTCGGCACCTCCTGGATCAAGCTGGAAGTGATCGCCGACAACGACACGCTGCAGCCCGACGTGGTCGGCCTCGTCGAAGCCGCCGCCATTTTGATCAAGGACGGCTTTGAGGTGTTCCCTTACTGCACCGAGGATCTTTCGGTCGCCAACCGCCTGGTCGATGCCGGCTGCAAGGTGGTGATGCCATGGGCCGCGCCGATCGGCAGTGCGAAAGGCATCACCAACCGCGATGCGCTCAAGCTGATGCGCGAGCGGCTGCCGGACATCACGCTGGTGGTCGACGCCGGCTTGGGCGCACCGAGCCACGCCGCCCATGCGCTCGAGCTCGGCTACGACGCCGTGCTGCTCAACACCGCCATCGCCAAGGCCGCCGATCCCGTCGCGATGGCGAATGCCTTCCGCCTCGGCTGTGATGCCGGTCGCACCGCTTACGAAGCCGGGCTGATGAATGCCCGCGACTTCGCCTCCCCTTCCACTCCTGTCGTTGGGACTCCGTTCTGGCATGCCGTATCCTGATCGTTTTTACCCCGTCGTCGACAGCCTCAAATGGGTCGAGCGCCTGACCAAGCTCGGCGTCGGCACCATCCAGCTGCGTGCCAAGGACCTCGACGACTCGCAGGCCCTGCAGCTCGTCAGCGACGCGCTGGCGATCACCAGCGGCACGCAGGCCAAGCTCGTCGTGAACGACTATTGGCGCGCGGCGATCGTCGCCGGCGCAAAATATCTGCATCTCGGCCAGGAGGATCTGGCCGATGCCGACCTCGCGGCGATCCGCGAAGCCGGCCTGTCGCTCGGCATCTCCACCCATGACGACGCAGAGCTGGAAACCGCGCTTGCGGCAGAGCCCGACTATGTCGCGCTCGGCCCGATCTTCTTCACCACGCTCAAATCGATGCGCTTCGAACCGCAGGGCATTCCCAAGATCACGGAATGGAAGAAGCGCATCGGCACCATCCCGCTGGTCGCCATCGGCGGCATCAAGTTCGAGCACGCCGCGGAGATTTTTGCCGCGGGCGCGGACTCCATCGCCGTCGTCAGCGACGTCACCCAGAATGCCGACCCGGATGCAAGGGTGCGGCAATGGCTCGGCCAGTCGAAGGAGGCGGCGTGATGCGCACGCGCTCTCCACACCGTCATTGCGAGGAGCGAAGCGACGAAGCAATCCAGACTGCTTCCGCGGAAGCATTTCTGGATTGCTTCGCTGCGCTCG
>NZ_AKIY01000305.1 GCF_000282615.1 Bradyrhizobium sp. YR681
TGGCGAGATGAATGTTGGCGACGCCGCGCAGGATCTGCGGCAGCCGGCCGACATAGAGCTCGCCGGGCTTGGTCACCATCGGAGGATCGGTCGGCAGATCATGCTGCGGGCTGACGACGAGATAGCCGCGCGCAGCAAAGACGTTGGCGAGGAAGCCGTACTCGGTGTTCTTGACGGTGTTGCCGTGGTTGATCACGGCAACCGGCATCGTGATCATGCCGGCGTTGGCCTGCATTTCCTTGTCGCGACGGATCGCGATGTCGATAGGCACGGGACGGTTGTCGCGCGAGGCGTCGTAGAAGGTGATGGTCTCGTGCCTGATCGCCCACTTGCTCGCCGTGAAATAGGCGATGCCGCAGAGGGCACTGACCGAAACCAGAACGGCAATTCCACGCTTCATTTTCGTCCTCAGCCTCAGGCACTTCCGGCCTGAACCCCTGTTGAAAATCGTGTTTCTTCCGGAGCTCTTCGGCCCCTGGTCGCCTATTCCCTAATATATGTCACAGCCGCGTGACAGGAAGGCTAAATATTGTGAACTGGCAGCCCTTTCATTGTGCGCCGCACACGTTTCTTGAGCACCCGGTTCTCATACGGCTACGTCAGGGTGCAGGTCACCATCCGACGCCACCGGTCTCGATTGGGTTCAATTTCGCGGTAAACGTGGAATGAAAACGGTTGGGCGCGGGCTCAGTTCCGCGGGAACGGAGCTTTCCTAGCGACCGGAAGTAGCAGCATACCGCCGCGTCAGGCGCCGAGGATGTCGTGGACCTCGAGCGGCTTGTCGACCTGGCTGAACCACTCGGCGCGATTTGCCGCACGGCGGCGACCGCGCTCGTCGAGCGGCAGCTTGAGCTGGCGGAGCAGGCTCGTCACCTCCTCCCGTGCGGTCAGGTGCCCGAGATTGGGCCGCATGCCGAGCGTGGCCTCGTCGATCTCGTCCAGCGCGGTCAGGCCGCGCGGGAAGAATTCGCGGTAGACGACGCGCTCGGCGAAGCCGTCGACGTAGCGGAAGCCGAGCCGCAGCGACAAATCCTTCAGGCCCTCGGCGACGAGCTGCTTGTTGCGGGAGCCGAGCATCGACAGGCGGTTGCGCACCACGATCCAGTCGGTCGAGGAGCCGTCGAGCTGGCGGCGCTTGCGCCTGACATCCCGCACCATCTCGGCGTAATGGCTCTCGCCCGTCACCGCGTAGTTGGTGGGATCGACGGTGCCGAGCACATCGAAATCGAGGAAGCTGTCGTTGATCGGCGTCACCAGCGTGTCGGCCATCGAGTGCGCGAGGCGCATCAGATAGCTGTCGGTGCCGGGCGTATCGATCACGATGAAGTCAAAGCTGCTCTCGACCGCCGAGACCGCTTCCATGAACTGCTGGAACTCGGAGTTCTCGTTCTCGGCAATCTGCATGGTCTCGCCGAGCTTGATGCAGCGGTGCACCGGCAGCTCGAGGTCGAGCCTGGTGCGGCGGGCCCAGGCGGCGCGGTTGTTGATGTAGTGGGTGAAGCTCTGCTGGCGGCAGTCGAGGTCGATGGTGGCGACGCGCTGGCCCGCCTTCAGGAGCGCGACCGCGATGTGCAGGGCGGTGGTCGACTTGCCGGAGCCGCCTTTCTCGTTGCCGAGCACGACGACATGCGCCGAGCCGGATTGGCCTTGGCTAGCCTGCACAAGCATAGCGATCCTCAACACCCCTGACGAATATCTTCGAGTTGGCCGCGTCTGCGGTCAAGTGAAATGCGTGACAGTAAATGCAATTCGCACTGCGCCGTTCTTCATCATGAATCGCGGCGTCGATATGCGTCTGTGATCCAGCCCACACACTCGCGATATCGTGCGCGGCTTCGCGCGGGATGCTGTGCCGCATCCGGATGCATGGCGTCCACGACCGACGCTTGTTAAGGTTAGCCGGCCGGGCGCCGGGATGCGCCCTCCTCCCAATCCCAACCTCGCCGAGCCCTGATGTCACGAAGCCCCTTGATCGCCCGCACGGTCCCCACCCTGCGACGCGCCGTCGACAATCTTCGCAAGCGAAAGGCAACGATCGCGCTGGTGCCGACCATGGGAGCACTCCATGACGGTCATGTGTCGCTGGTGCGCCTCGCCAAGCGGCGCGCCAGCCGCGTCGTGGTGTCGATCTTCGTCAATCCGACCCAGTTCGCCCCGACCGAGGACTTTGGCGCCTATCCGCGCACCTGGAAATCCGACATCGCCAAGCTCGCGGCCGAGGACGTCGACATCGTCTGGCACCCCGGCGTCGAGGCCATGTATCCGGAGGGCTTTGCGACCCGCATCGTGCCGGAGGGCCCGGCGCTGGCCGGCCTCGAGGACCGCTTCCGGCCGCACTTCTTCGGCGGCGTCGCCACCGTGGTCGGCAAGCTGTTCACGCAGTGCCGGCCGGACTTTGCGATCTTCGGCGAGAAAGACTTTCAGCAGCTGCGAGTGGTCTCGCAGATGGCGCGCGACCTCGACCTCGGCGTCAAGGTGATCGGCTCCCGCACCGTGCGCGAGCGCGACGGGCTCGCGATGTCCTCGCGCAACGTCTACTTGTCGGCGGAGGAGCGGCAGACCGCCACCGTGCTCTACCGCGCCATGAAGGACAGCGCCGGGCGGATCAAGGCGGGCGAAGCCATCGCGCCCGCGATGGCACGCGGCGCCGCGGCAATCGAGGCGGCCGGCTTTGCGCTCGACTATTTCGAGGCCCGCCATGCCGAGACGCTGGCACCGGTCGCCTCACGCAAGGACGGCCCGTTGCGGATCCTGGTCGCGGCCAAGCTCGGCACGACGCGGCTGATCGACAATATCGCGGTGTGACCTCCAGGGTTGCACTTGCAGGCGCGCTCGCCTCCGGGAATAATCGGGTGGCGAACAACCGACCCGAAGGCGGCGGCGCGTGTCACCCTTCCGCATGATCATCGTGAGCGGCTTGCTGGCACTGGCCGCCGGCCCCGGTCAGGCCCAGCAGCGGCCACCGATCGGCACGTTCGGCTCGCCGCCCGACGCCATGATCTTCTACGTCGCCCATGGCGCGGCCGACGCCTGCGGGCCGGGCTGTTCAGACTGGATTGCGGCCGAAGGGGCTGTGCAGTGGGACAGCTACAAGCGGCTGATCGCGATCCTCGACCGCCAGGCCGGACGCAAGCTGCCTGTCGTGATCCATAGCTGGGGCACGTCCAATCTCAAGGTCGCGAGCAGCCTCGGCCGCATCCTGCGTGATCGCGGCCTCGACGCCATGGCCGGGACCACCGAGGTCTCGGCCTGCGCCGGGAAGCCGGAGGCCGACTGCTTCACCTTGAAGCGCCCGGGCGGACCGCTTGATGCCAAGTTGTCGGTGTCGGATCTGATTTGCGATTTCGCCTGCGTGCTCACGCTGGCAGGCGGAGTGCATCGCAGCCTGCCGCAAGGCACGAAGGTGGTGCTTGGCGGCCGCTCCATCCGCAACCGGCTCGCACCCAACGTGTCGGCCGAGCAGCGCGAGAGCCTCACGGAGTATTTCGGCGAGCAACACCGGAAATATCTGAACGAGATGGGCATCGCCCCGGATCTCGTCGACATCGTGGATGGCATCGGCGAAGGCGGCCGTCCGGTCGTGATACCGTCAACCGACTGGGCGCGGCTTCACATCGTGACGCCTTCGCAGTAGCGGCTACAGCAATCCGAGATCGCGCAGCTCGCGGCGCATCGGCTCCGGCATCGCCGCGATCGAGCCGGCGGCGGACTTGCCGAGGTCGGGCGGCACGGAATCGTCGGCGAGATAGCGCCAGCCCTGGAAGGGGCGCATCGGCCGCGGCGATACCGAGATCACCTTCGGCTGCATCACGATCCGGCAGCGCCCGATGCCGTCCTTGTCGCGGAACGGCTCGATGCCGATGATCTTCTCGCGCGCGGCGACTTCGCCCTTGATGACCCAATAGAGCGACCCGCCGGCGAGGATCTCGGCGTCGCGCTTGGGCACCATGCGGGTGATGTGGATGTGATGTTGCGGCAGACCCTTCTTCTTGGCGGTCTGCATCCGTTCGGCCACCCACTCCTTCAATTCCTTGACGGAGTCGCAGCCGACGGCAAGCTTGATCAGATGGAGAGGCATGCCCCAGCATTAGCGGGCCGGCCGCGGGTTTTCAAAGCCGAACTATTCGTTATCCGCAGCCGCGGGAGCCGAAGCCGGCGGCGGCGCCAGCGGAACCGGCGCAGCTGCCGGCGCACGCGCAGCCTTCGGCGCCGGCGGCTTTTTGGCGGCCGGGGCCGCGGGCGCTGCGGCCTGCGCCGAGGTCGCGGCGGGCGCGCGCGGAGCCGCTGGCGCTGCGTTCGCGGCGGGCGCCGCCTGGCGCGTCGCCGCCGTGGGCGGTTCCGGAGTCATGATGCTGACCGGCGGCGTCGAGGAGGCGCTCGGGAAGTCCGCATTGGTCGGCTTGCCCGTCGGCATCGACGGCGGCAGCCCGGCGAGCGGACCTGTCGGCGGCATCGCCGCCGGCGCCGCTCCGGGCGCGTTCCAGCCCGGCGCGTAGCGCGCGACCAGCGTGTCGTAGAGGTGGGAATCCATATTGGCGGCGACCTGCTGCTGATCGGTCAGCGAGCGGAACGCGGCGCAATCGAACTGCGTGCAGCCGTCGCGGGCGACCAGCACCTGCGCGACGAGGCCGTAGCGATCACGCTCCAGCGCCTTGCGCAGCACCTTCATGTCGAGCGTCAGGCTCTTCTCGGCGGTCGCGGCATCGCCGAGCGCGGTCAGCCGGTCGATCCGGGTTGCGGTGTAGGCGACGGCGGCAGCCGCGGTGTCGGGCGCGCCGAACAGCGCTTTCTCGCAACCAATGGCCACGGCATCGCCGGCGAGGTCGTCGAGACAGGACAGCGCCGGCAGGCTCGCAGTCAGCGTGGCTTGCGCGCGCGCCTCGCTCGGAGCGACCTGCCCCGCCGGTCCATAGACGCGCACGGTAGCAGCCCCCGCGATGGCCATGGCCAGCAGCGTGATGACGGTCAGTGCGCCGTTGGCAACCGATCTCTCGGCGCGCAGCAGCGTGATCAGGAGAATCAATCCGAAGAAGCCGGCAGCCGCCAGCGTCATCCACATCGGAAAGGCCGGCGAACGCCAGATTTGGTCGAGCGACGAGGCCCATGCCCAGTTCATGCGCGACGTCCCCTCACGCGAGCAGAGAGCGAATGGTCAAAGCGAGCACCGCGTACCGGCAACTGCCCCCGGCTCACCTTGTGAAGGTGAAGCGGGCCTTTTGACGGCGTGCGAGTGAATTCGTCCGCAACGTCAATGCGCAGCACCGCGGTCCGTCAGGACTGGTCGAGCTGGCTTTCCTTGGCGACCCGTTCGAAGGCTTCGGTCGAGCTCTTGATCCGGTACTGGCAATCGTCGCCATCCGTCGGCAGCAGCCGGATGACCTCATAAGAGCCGCTGGCAGCGGGGCGCGCGACGTTGCTGGCTGTGAACAATACGCGCGTTCCAACGGGGAATTTGTGCTTCAACACCCTCTCCATTACTCAAACAACGCCTGCCTCGCCCATGGTCCCACTGCGATGGCCGGCCGGAAACCCGGTTGCTGTATAGCACGCATGCGGCGTTTTTGGCCAGCCTCATGCAAGCATGGCAAACACACCAATTTTGAAGTCTTTTCAGGGTGATAACGGGAACATCGGGGCCCCCAGCAACCCCGCCGGAACCGCCCCCTTCAGGCGGTATGCGGCAGCTTGCCGTCGGGGCTCGCGTGATCCACGGCCTTGGGCAACTCCTGGGCCAGAATCTGGCCGAGCTGGTCGACCGGGATATTGTAGCGCGCAGCCAGCTGCCGGACGGTGTCGTTGCCGAGCACGGCGCGAAGCTGGTCGGCCGAGATCGGCAGGTTCTGCCCCTGGCCGAGCCAGGATTTGACCTGGTCGCCGAGGCCCGCCTGCTGGAGCTTTGCGACGATCGCGCTGAGGCCGCCCTGATTGTTGCTGCCGAGCACCTCGCTCAGCACGGCCGGCAGCACGGCGGCACCGAGCTGGCCGAGTGCGCTGCGGAGCGCGGGGTTGTTTTCCAGCGAATCCAGAATTCCCATGGCCGTGTCCTCTCCTACGCCTTGGCTCCGCCGTGATTGAGCGCCGTCGTCGGGCGCACCGTCAAGCCGCGCTCAATCACATTCGCGGGTCAGGCGTCCTCGAACTTTTCAATGAGAAGCGTTTCGGCCAGCCCCTCGCGGGTCCATTCCTGGAATGCCGGCAGCGCCATCATCGTCTCCATGTAGGTTTTCGTATCCGGCGCCACCTCGATCGCGTAGGTGCGCAAGCGGTGCACGACCGGCGCATACATGGCGTCGGCGGCGCCGAAACGCCCGAACAGGAACGGTCCCTTGGCGCCATAGCGCGCGCGGCACTCGCGCCAGATCTCCTCGATGCGCGCGACATTGGCTTTCGCATCGGCCGACAGCGCAATGGCGCGGATCGGGCGGTGCAGGTTCATGCCGCATTCGCTGCGCAGGGGCACGAAGCCCGAATGCATTTCGGCGCAGACCGAACGGGCATGAGCGCGGGCCGCGACGTCGTCGGGCCACAGCTTCTTCTCGGGATAACGCTCGGCGATGTATTCGATGATGGCGAGCGAATCCCACACCGTGACGCCGCCGTCGACCAGCACCGGCACCTTGCCGGCGCGGCTGAAGGACAGGATCTGCTCCTTGTCGGCGGGGTTGTCGGTGTAGAGCGGAATCAAGGTCTCCACGAACGGGATGTCGCTTGCACGCAGCGCGAGCCAGGGCCGCATCGACCATGACGAATAGTTCTTGTTGCCGATGGCAAGTTTGAGAGCAGCCATGTCACTGGTCCTTCCGAAAGTCCGTCTGATGCGGCTGCTTTTAACGCCATCCCCTGCCGCCAATCAATCGTTGCCGCAATGGGGCATGCGTGGCAATCGTTGCCGTCTGCGAGGAGAACGATATGAGCAGGCACTGGGTCGACATCACCGCAGTCGGCTTCTTCATCTTCGAATGGCTGGTCTATGGCCTGACTCTGGAACACTCGGCCTATGGCCGCGACAGCCTGTCGGCGCGCATGAACCGCTATCGCGAGGTCTGGGTCCGTCGCCTGCTCGACCGCGAGGCTCGCATGGTGGACATGCAGATCATGGCCTCGCTCCAGAACGGCACCGCCTTCTTCGCCTCCACCAGCCTGTTCGCGCTCGGCGGCGCGCTGGCGCTGCTGCACGCCACCAACGACGCCATCACGATCCTGAGCAAGCTGCCGATCGACCTCAGCACCTCGCCGGCGATGTGGGAGCTGAAATGCGTCGGCCTCGTGCTGATCTGCGTCTACGCCTTCTTCAAATTCGCCTGGGCCTATCGCTTGTTCAACTATGTCGCGATCCTCTACGGCGGCATGCCGCCGGCCTCGCAACGCGACACGCCGCAGGCCGAAGCCCATGTCATCCGCACCACGCGCCTGTTCGAATCCGCCGGCCGCCATTTCAACCGCGGCCAGCGCGCCTTCTTCTTCGCGCTCGGCTATCTCGGCTGGTTCGTCAGCCCCTGGGTGCTGTTCGTGACCACGGCGGCGGTGGTGATCGTGACGTGGCGCAGGCAGTTCGCATCCAGCGCCTGGGCGGCGATGGCGCCGGACGGTGATGAGGGGATGCGGAAGCGCGGGCATTGACCCCAACTCTCTCCACGTCGTCCTTGCGAGCAAGGGGCAACAGCTTCGTTCTCCAAGCACCAGTGTCATTCCCCGCGAAGGCGGGGAATCCAGTACGCCGCGGCTTCTCGGTTCAATCATAACTGTCTCGGAGTACTGGATCCCCCCCCCCC
>NZ_AKIY01000306.1 GCF_000282615.1 Bradyrhizobium sp. YR681
CGGAGCCAGCGGCTGCCGGCACCGGCCCGTGTCGCGGTGCTGCCGACCGGTCATCGTCTCGCGGAGAAGGAAGTGCTGGAGCCGCGCGATTTCGAGGGCGAGACCTTCATCTCGCTGTCGGCGGGGTCGTCGAGCCGGCACGTCGTCGACCAGGTCTTCCATCGCCACGATGTCCGCCGTGTGCTCCGGGTCGAGACCACGCTGTCGGAGATCATGTGCGGCATGGTGTCGTCAGGACTGGGAGTCGCGATCTGCGATCCCTTCACCGCGCAGGAATTTTCCACCCGCGGCGTCGTCGTGCGCCGTTTCCTGCCGCGCATCGACTTCGAATTCTCCGCGGTGTTTCCGGCGCAGCGCAGCCCCTCGCCGGTGGCGCTGGATCTGGTCGAGACCATGCGCAAGGCGCTGGCCGAATTCGACGATCTGCCCGAGGCGGCTAGTTAGGACAGTCTGACCACGCGCTCGCTGCAACCTCTCCCGCTTGCGGGGGAGGTCGGCGCGAAGCGCCGGGTGGGGGCTCTCTCCGCATCGGGAGTGTCCCCGATTGGAGAGAGCCCTCTCCTGCAAGCGGGAGTGGGAGCGCACTTTTTTCGTGGCTCCGGAAACGACGCTCAGCCGTTGAACGCGGCCTGTGCTTCCGGCAGGTCCCAGATCTTGCCGATCGCAGCGGTGCCCGCCGCGGTGATCGCCGCCTCGTCAGTGCCGAGATAGCGCCCGGCATCGACCAGCATGCGGCCGTCGACCATGACCTGATCGATATTGGCGCGGTTGGCGAGTGCGATCAGCGCGCGGCGCGGATCGAACAACGGCTGAAGATGGGGATGGGTGAGATCGACGATTGTGAGGTCGGCGGTGGCGCCGGGCTCGATCCGGCCGAGATCCGGCCGCTTGATGACGTCGGCGGCGACAGCCGTATTCGCTTCGAGCAGCTCGGGCGAATTGGCGACATCGGCGCGCGCCGAGTTGACCTTGGAGATCAGCGACGCCGCATTGAGCTCACCGAGCAGGTCCATGTTGTAGCCGTCGGTACCGACCACGGTGCGGACGCCGTGCTCGGCGAACCGGCTGAAGGCTGCGGTAATGCCGGCCCGCGCGAACACGCGCGGGCAGTTCAGCACGGTCATGCCGCGCGCGGCCATCAACTTGAGATCGTTGTCGCTGCTGAACATGCAATGCGCAGCCATCAGATCGGGCGCAAGCAGACCGAGCCAATCCAGATACTCCGCCGGCGTGCGGCCGCCATAGCGCTTGCCGATGGTCTCGACCTCGCCGCGGCTCTGCGCCATGTGCGTCGTGATGGGTACGCCGAGCTCGCGCGCTCGCGTCGCGCAGGCCTTCAGGAGATCGGGCCCGCAGGTGTCGGTCGCATGCGGGCTCATCGCGAGATTGATCCGGCCGTCGCCGCGATTGTTCCAGCGCTGGTAAAGCGCATCCCAGGTCGCCATGTCGGCGCCGCCGTCGTCGCCTGAATAGCGGACCACGCCATCGGCACCGGCCTTGGCATCGGAGGTAGAGAAGAGGTACGGCGCGCCGTAGAAGCGGATGCCCATCTCCTCCGCCGCGTCGAACATTTCGGGGATCGAGTTGCGGAACGGCTCCATCACCGTGGTGGCGCCGCCCTTCAGGAGTTGGAGAATGCCGAGCCTTGCGACGGCCAAGCGCTCTTCCACCGACAGGATTTCGGCGCCGCGCTTGGTCAGCGGCAGCAGCACCGTGTAGACGATGCTCTGGTTGTTCTTGCGGCCGTTGCCGTCCTCGCTGTGGCTGCGCGCCACGGCTTCAGAGAAGCAATGATTGTGCAGGTTCAACAGGCCCGGCAGCACGAAGCGGCCGGGCCGGTCGTAGACCTGATCCGCGCTCGGCTTGTCGCGCGTGATCGCGGCGATTGTCTTGCCCTCGACCAGAACCCAATGGTCGCGCAGCACGTCCTGCGCGCCGTCTTTCCGTGACAGCACATAGCTGCCGAAGATTGCCGTGGTGCTCATGCGGGGCGTACGTTCCAGAAGACGGCGGTGCCGTCGAGAATGCCGGTGATGGCTTTGCGATAGGCGGTCGGCTGCTTGTACAGGCCGATCGGAATATAGGGGATTTCCTCGAACGCGACCGCCTGGATTTCGCGGCAGATGCGCTGCTGCTCGGCGAGCTCCGAGGCCGCCAGCCACTGGCTGCGCAACTCGCCCATCTTCGTGCTCGCATACCAGCCGGCGACCTTACCCTCGCCGCGGATGTTGGTGTTGCCGGCAGGATTGAGCCAGTCGATGCCCTGCCAATTGCCGACGGCGGCGCTCCAGCCGCCCTGCCCGATCGGGTCCTTCTTGAGCTGCCGCTGCAACACGACGGCGAAATCGAGCCCGGCATATTCGACGTTCATGCCGGCCTTGCGTAAGCTGTCGGCAGCGATCTCGCCGAGCGGCTTTTGCGCGAGCGAGTTGGTGGGGACGAGCAGCACGATCTTCTCGCCATTGTAGCCGGCGGCTTTCAGATCGGCCTTGACCTTGTCGTAATTGCGTGGCCCGCGGAACACGTCGAGGCCGACGTCGCTCGCCATCGGCGTGCCCGGGGCGAAATAGCCGATCGGCGACACCTGGAACGCCGGATCGGTGCCGGCGACCGCCGTCATGAACGCGGACTGGTCGATCGCACCCAGCAGGGCGCGGCGGATGGCGGGATTGTCGAACGGCGGCTGCAGATGATTGAGGCGCAGCATGCAGGCGTAGCCGCGGGGATCGAGGATGCGCGTCTCGATGTCGCCGGCGGCCTTGATGATCGGCAACAGATCGTGCGGCGTGGTCTCCTGCCAATCCTGCTCGCCGGTCTGGAGCGCGGCGACGCCGGTGCCGGCGTCGGGCGTGGTGGTCCAGACCACGCGGTCGTAGTGCACGATCTTCGGCCCCGCGGTCCAATCCGGCTTGCCGTCGGTGCGGGGCTGGTAGCGATCGAATTTGGCATAGGCGTTGCGGGCACCCTGCACGCGCTCGTCGGCGAGGTAGCGGAACGGGCCGCTGCCGACGACTTCGGTCAACGGCTTGAACGGATCCTGGCTCGCCAGTCGCTCCGGCATCATGAAGCAGGGGTTGATCGCGGCCTTGCCGAGCGCCTGCGGCAGCAGCGGGAACGGGCGCTTGAGGCGGAAGCGGATGGTGCGATCGTCGGCGGCCGACAGCTCGGCGGTCGCTTCGATCAACTCGCCGCCAAAACCGTCGCGCGCCGCCCAGCGGCGGATGCTGGCGACGCAGTCGCGCGCCAGCACACGTTCGCCATCGTGCCAGAACAGGCCGTCGCGCAAGCTGAGGTCCCATTGAAGCCCGTCACCCGAGATGACATGGCCCGACAGCATCTGCGGCGAAACCTGGAGCGAGGAGCTCATGCCGTAGAGCGTGTCGTAGACCATGAAGCCATGGTTTCGCGACACCTGCGCGGTCGAATAGATGGGATCGACGAAGGCAAGGTCGATGACGGGAATGAAGCGCAAGGTGCTCTGCGCTTCGGCGCGGACGATGCCGGGCAGCGACAGCGCGGGCACTGCGGCGGCGGCCTTGAGCAGCGAGCGACGGGAGATAGGCACGACAAGAGGCTCCTGAATCGTTTCTTCTTATGTGTTCAACAAGACCGCGCCGATCGCGGCGGCCACCGCCTGTTGCGCGGGCTCGATCACGGGTACCCCGATCGCATCCGCAATCGCCGACCGGTGCGAGGCCATGCCGGCGCAACCCATCACCACGACATCCGCACGGCATTGCGTGACCAGGGCTCGGCCGGCCTCGATCAACCGTCCCCGGATATCGGCGCCTGCCGTCTCCGCCGCGCTCGCGCCGACCGACCAGCTTCCGGCGTACCGGCTGTCGATGCCCATCACCCGCGCCATGCGCTGCTGGCGGCGGATGCTCGACGGCGACAGCGCGATGATGCCGAAGCGTTCGCCGAGCATCAGGGCGCGAAAGATGCCGCATTCGGCAATGCCCATGACAGGACGGCCGCTGGCGGCTTCACGCACCGCATGCAGGCCGGGATCGCTGAAGCAGGCGAGCACGAAGGCATCCGCATTGTCGCGCGACACGCGATTGACGAGCGGCATGACCACACTATCCGCATCGCGTTGCGAGCTGATGCCGGGCGGCCCCTCGGCAAGCCCGACCACCTCGATGCCGGGCCCGCCTGGTATCCGCAGCGGCGCGACCGCGTCGTCGATCGCCGCCGTCACCGACGCCGAGGAGTTGGGGTTGATGACGAGGATGCGGCGACGGGTCATGGCAAGGCTCAACGGTTGGCCGCCTCGTGGCGCAGGAAGTTCTCCGCGATCTTTTCGCCGGTCGTGATCCAGACGTCCGGGCACGACTTTGCGTAGGTCAGAAACTCACGCAGCAGGCGCAGCCGCATCGGACGGCCGCTGCATTGCGGATGCAGCACGGTGGTCACCATCGCGCCCCAGTCTCTGGTTTCGTCGAGCTCGTCCTTCCAGATCGAGAGCACGTGCTCCTTGGGGAAGATCGAGCGCGGGCTGAAGCGCGCGGAGAGGCCGTGCATCCAGTCGTCATAGCTCGCGGTCACCGGCAGCTCGATCGTGCCGGGCTTGCCGTCGGCGAGGCGATGGCGATAGGGCCGCACGTCGTCGCGGAACGAGGACGTGTAGACGATGCCGTGCCGTACCAGCGCGACGCGCAGCTCCTCGGTGAACTCGCCATAGGGCGCGCGATAGCCGGTCGGCGTGACGCCGAGCCGGCGCTTCAGCGCCTCGAAACCGCGCTCCAGCTCCTCCTCGATCCAGGGATCGCCGGGATCGGGCAGCAGATGGTGATAGCCGTGATGGCCGATCTCATGGCCGGCCTTGAGGATGGACTCCGCCATCGCCGGATGCGCGTCGACCGACCACCCCGTGACGAAGAAGGTCGCCTTGAGATCGAGCTGATCGAGCAGCTCCAGCAGCTTTGGCGTGCCGACGCGCGCCTCGTAGCCGCCATAACTCATGGTGATGAGCCGCTGCGCATGCACCGCGTCCTTGCTGGTCCACGCGCTCTCCGCGTCGACGTCGAACGACAGGAACATCGCGGACTTGTACGGCTTCGGCCAGGGATATTCCGGCGCGGGATCGGCGGTGTTGGCCGGAACGAGCGGGATGCTCTGGAGTGCCTTACTGTCCAGCATTGATGGTCGCCTTCTCTAATCCGTTGTCATTGAGTTTCCACTTGGCGAGCAGGGTCTTGTATGTGCCGTCGGCGATCAGCGCGTCGACGGCCTCGAGAATGGCCTGCTGAAGTGCCTTTTCCTTGACCGGAAGGGCAATGCCGGTGAATTGCTGCGCGATGGGCTCGCCCACAGGCGCATAGGTGCCGGGCTCGAGGTCCATGATGTAGGGCAGCGTCTCGTTGCCCTGCACGGCGGCATCGATGCGGCCCTGCCTGAGCTGGGTGCGGGCATCGGCCGAGCCGTCGGTGCCGACGAACTGGATCGGACTGCTGCCGCAATTCTTCTCGCTCCACGCCGCGATCTGCGCCGGGAACATGGTGCGGCGGCTGGCGCCAACCTTCTTGCCACACAGCGACGCCAGGTCCTTGAACTCTGCCTTGCGCGACTGCTGCACGAAGAACTGCGGTCCGCTGCGCAGATAGTCGACAAAGGATGCGATCTCATGACGGCTGGCATAATCGGTGAAGCCGGACAGGATCGCGTCAGCCCGACCGGTCGCGATCGACGGCATGAACTCGGCAAAGCTGGTCTCCTGCCATTCGATCTTGACGCCGAGCTTCTTGCCGATGGCCTCGCCGAGATCGATGTCGAATCCGGACAGCGCATTGGTGGCGGGATCGCGGAACTCCATCGGCGGATAGTTCGGCACCAGCGCCACCTTGATGCTGCCGCGCTTGGTGATCTCCGCCGGCAGCTCGATCGCTACCGCTGAAGCACTCATGGCGCCAATAAGCGCCGCCGCAGCCAAAAGTCTCTTCATCAACACGCCCCCATTTTCAGATCACTGCCGAAAGAAATGCCTTGGTGCGCTCCTCGCGCGGCGCGCCCAACACATCGGACGCACGCCCCTGCTCGACGATCGCGCCCTGGTCCATGTAGACGACGCGGTCGGCGACCTCGCGGGCGAAGCCGAGCTCGTGCGTCACAACCATCATGGTCATGCCGCTCTTCGCCAGTTCCTTCATCACGGCGAGCACCTCGCCGACGAGTTCGGGATCGAGCGCGCTGGTCGGCTCGTCGAACAGCATCAGCATCGGCTTCATCGCGAGCGCGCGCGCGATCGCGACGCGCTGCTGCTGGCCGCCGGAAAGCTGTGCGGGATAGGAGTTGGCCTTGGCCGCGAGCCCGACGCGGCGGAGCAGCTCGATCGCTTCGCCGCGCACCTCATCGGCTTTGCGTCCCTGCACCTGGGTCGGGCCTTCGGTGATGTTCTCCAGCGCGGTCTTGTGCGGAAACAGGTTGAAGCGCTGGAACACCATGCCGGTCTTCAATCGCTGCCGTCCGATCTCGCGCTCGCTGAGGCGATGGAGCTTTCCGCCGTGCTCACGCACGCCCAAAAGTTCGCCGTCGAGCCAGATGCCGCCGGCATCGATCATGGCAAGCTGGTTGATGCAGCGGAGCAGCGTGGTCTTGCCTGAGCCAGAGGCGCCGATCAGGCACATCACCTCGCCGGGCCAGACGTCGAGCGAGACGCTCTTGAGAGCCTGGAACTCTCCAAAATTCTTGCTGACGGAGCGGATCGCGACGAGAGGTTTTGTCATCGCGCGAGCCGCAATGTGCCGCGTGCGAAACGGCGTTCGAGCAACATCTGGAGCGGGGTCAGGATCGAGACGACGAGCAGATACCAGAGCCCGGCGACGATCAGGAGCTCGATGACGCGGGAATTGGCGTAGTAGATGTTCTCGGCGTTGTGCAGCAGTTCCGGATACTGGATCACGCTGGCCAGCGAGGTCGCCTTGACCATGCCGATGAATTCGTTGCCGAGCGGCGGGATCACGACGCGCATCGCCTGCGGCAGCACGATCCGCCGCAGCGCGCGCAGCCGTCCCATGCCGATCGCCTGCGCCGCCTCATATTGTCCGATGTCGACCGACAGCATGCCGGCGCGCATCACTTCCGACGTATAGGCGCCCTGGTTGATGCCGAGCCCAAGCAGCGCGGCGAGGAACGGCGTCATGACGTCGACGGCGCGCGCGCTCCACAGGCCGGGAATGCCGATGGTCGGAAACACCAGTGCGAGATTGAACCACAGCAGGAGTTGAAGGATCAGCGGCGTGCCCCGGAAAAACCAGGTGTAGCCGGCCGCGACGGTCTTCAGCACCGGATTGGGCGACAACCGCATGACCGCCACGACGATGCCGAGAAAGATGCCAAGCAGCATCGCCAGCACCGCCATCACCATGGTGTTGGCGATGCCTTCGAGGATGACCTTCACGGTCAGGAAGCGGCTGACATAGGACCATTCGATCTGGCCGTTCGCAAACGCGCGCGCGATCACAGCCAGCACGAGGATGATCAGGGCCGCGCTGAGCCAGCGAAACCAGTGCGGCTCGCGCGCGATCCGCATCCCCGACAGGTCGGGGAAACCCTCCGCGAGTGCCGGCGCCGGCTTCATTGCGGCGCCGCGTTCAGCATGGGCTGGGCGACCGCGTTGGCGCCGAGGCCCCATTTGTCGAGGATCGCCTTGTACGAGCCGTCGGCGATCATAGCGGTGAGCTTCTCGGTCACGACCTCGCGAAGGGCCGCATCATCCTTGCGGAACATGATGCCTTGATATCCCCTCGCGAAAGCCTCGCCGACGATACGGTATTTGCCGGGCTCCTGGCTTTGCGCATAGGGCAACGTCTCGCTGCCCTGCACGGCCGCATCGATGCGGCCCTGCTTGAGCTGGTTGCGGACGTCGATCGAGTTTTCGCCTGGTACGTACTGGATCGCCGGCTTGCCGGCCGTTTCGCAATTCTGCTTGCTCCACTTCTCGATCTCGACCGGGAAGCTGGTGCTGCGGGTGGTGCCGACCTTTTTGCCGCAAAGATCGGTCGCGGCCTTGGCCTCGCTGTCCGCCATCACGAAGAACTGCGGGCCGGTCGCAAGATAATCGACGAAATCGGCGGTCTCACGCCGCGAGGCACGGTCGGAGATGCCGGAGATGATGAAATCGGCGCGCTTGGTCTGGAGTGACGGGATCAGCTCGGCGAACGGTGTCTCGCTCCAGACGATCTTGAGGCCGCCGAGGCGCTTGGCGAGCTCGCCCGCAAGATCGATATCGAGCCCGACCAGTTCGTTGGTCGCGGGATCGCGATATTCCATCGGCGCGTAGGTGGAATTGACAGTGAGCTTCAGCGCACCCGCCTGCTTGATCTCTGCCGGCAGTTCGGCGGCTTGCGCGGAGGCGATTGCGGCCAGCGCGGCAAGACCGAGAGAAAGCGAGAGGCGTGTCATGTCAGCTCCAATCTTTTCCTTTGTCGATGTCTTCCTTTTGACGGCGCTTGCCAGCGCCGTGCCACCTGGCTAGTCGGCGTCGAGAACGGCCGGCTCGATGACACCGGCACGCTCAGTGATCACCCTGTATTGCTCCGGCCGCCGGTGGGCGGCGAAGTTGAACATCTTGTCCTTGCCCTGGCGGCAGAGGTCGAGATCGATGTCGGCGACGATCACCTCGTCGGCAAGCGTCTGCGCCTGTGCGACGATACGGCCGTTGGGATCGACGATGCAGGATCCGCCGATCAGGCCGGAGCCGTCCTCCTCGCCCGCCTTCGCCACCGAGATCGCCCAGGTCGCGTTCATGTAGGCATTGGCCTGCGTCACCAGCGTCGAATGGAAGGTGCGGAGCGCGCCGTCTTCCGTCGTGCCGCCATTGGGATCGTAGGCGGCCGAATTGTAGCCGATGCAGACGAGTTCAACGCCTTGCAGGCCGAGCACGCGCCAGGATTCCGGCCAGCGGCGATCGTTGCAGATCATCATGCCCATGATTGCATGGGCCCAGGCCGAGCCCGCGCGGAAGGCGGGGAAGCCGAGGTCGCCATATTCGAAATAGCGCTTCTCGAGTTGCTGGTAGCGCGCGCCCGGGCGCGGCTCGACCGAGCCCGGCAGATGCACCTTGCGATAGCGGCCGAGAATCTCGCCGTCGCGATCGACCAGGACGGCGCAATTGTAGCGGCGGCCGTCCGGCGTCAGTTCGGCATAGCCGACATAGAAGCCGACGCGGAGCGCACGTGCGCGGTCAAACAATTTTGCCACCGCCGGGTTCGGCATGCCGCGCTCGAAATAATGGTCGAGCGCATCGCCTTCGAGCAGCCAGCGCGGAAAGAAGGTGGTGAAGGCAAGCTCGGGAAACACCACGAGGCTGGCGCCGTGGCCGGCGGCCTCTTCGAGCAACGCGATCATCCGCGCAAGCGTATGCTCACGCGTATCGGCTTTTTGCGTCGGCCCCATTTGAGCTGCCGCGGCGCGAAGGACACGAACCAAGATTGCCTCCAATCTGTGCGCAATGCTGCCTCAATGGGCGAATGAACCCTTTGATCCAGCATGCAAATCCGTGACCATTAGGCGCAGGGAGGGCTGCAAAAGCAATTCATCGTGCTATGATCTTTCGGCCCTGAGTATAATCGGCAGTGATATGAACCTGCGTCAGCTCGAGATCCTGCGTGCCGTCATCCGCCACCGCACCACAGTGGCGGCGGCCGACGAACTGGCGCTGTCGCAGCCCGCGGTCAGCAATGCGCTGAAGACGATGGAGACGCAGGCGGGCTTTGCGCTGTTCGAGCGCGTCAACAACCGGCTGTTTCCGACTGCAGAAGCGATGGCGCTCTACAAGGAGAGCGAGGCGATCTTCGCGCTGCACGCAAAACTCGAGAGCCGCGTGCGCGACCTGCGCGAGAACCGCTCCGGGCATCTCGCGCTCGTCGCGACGCCGCCGCTCGCCTACAGCATCATTCCCTCAGCGCTATCCGGCTTCCTGCGTCGCCGCCCGGAGACGCGTGTGTTCTTCGACGTGCGGCGCTACGAGGGCATCATCGAGGGCGTGCTCAGCCGCGTCGCAGAGCTCGGCTTCGCGCTCGGGCTGACCCATCATCCCGGCATCGCGCATGAGGTGGTGCACACCGGCGAGATGGTCTGCGTGCTGCCGCCGCAGCATCCGCTCGCTGGCAAGCCGGTGATTTCGGCCGCCGATCTGTCCGGCCTGCCCTTCATCGGGCTCGAGCGCGGCACTCGGCTGGGTGAGGCCGTGCGCGACAGTTTTGCCCGTGCCGGCGCGCCGTTCCGGCCGACCGTCGAGGTGCGCTATTGCAACACGGCCTGCGTGCTCGCCGCCGCCGGCGTCGGCGCCGCGGTGGTCGATCCGTTCTCGCCGCGGCAGAACGGCGGCAGCGGCCTCGTGGTGCGGCCGTTCGCGCCGACGACGCACGCAGTGGCCTATATGCTATGGTCGGAAGCCGAGCCGCTGTCGCGCCTGGCCAAGGCGTTTCTCAACGAGGTCCGGAAAGAGAGCACGCTGCTGGAGCGCCCAGCGCCACACCAGCAACATGGGGCAGAAAGCGACTGAGCTTCGCAACATTTTTACCTTTGGGGGGCAGATGGCACGCATCACCATCATCGAGACCGGACAGGTCCCGCAAAAATATCGCGAGCAGTACGGCTCGTTTCCCGACATGTTCGAGCGCATGGTCCGCGCCGAGGATCCGACGGCCACGGTCGACGTGGTCAGCATTCCGAATGGCGACGCGCTTCCCGATCCGGGCAAGCTCGAGGCCGTGCTGATTACCGGCGCCGCCGCCGGCGTCTATGACGGGCTCGACTGGATCGCCCCGCTGGAAGATTTCGTGCGCACGGCCTACGCCAACAAGACGCCGATGGTCGGAATCTGCTTCGGCCACCAGCTGATCGCGCAAGCGCTCGGCGGCACCGTGCAGAAGTCGGAGAAGGGCTGGGGCATCGGCCGGCACGTCTATCAGGTGCTGCCGGAGAACGGCGTCGTCGACGGCGAAGCGGTCGCGATCGCCGCCTCGCATCAGGACCAGGTGATCGAGCCGCCCAGCGATGCGCTGACGATCCTTTCGTCCGAATTCACCCCGCATGCCGGCCTGCTCTACGCCAACGGCGCGACGCTGACCGTGCAGCCGCACCCGGAATTCGACGTGCAGTTCGCTCAAGTGTGCTGCGAGCTGCGCGACGGCAAGGCGCCGGAGGATGTCGTGGCCACGGCGCGGGATTCGCTCGCGCAGCCGCTGGACAGTGCGAAGCTGGGCGGGGCGATCACGCGGTTTCTGGCGCGGCGCTCGGCCCTCTAATTCAAAGTACGCCGCGGACGATTCTTCCCTTCTCCCCTTGCGGGAGAAGGTGGCGCGAAGCGCCGGATGAGGGGTATCTCTCCACGAGCGAGATGCTCACGAGCTGAGAGCGCCCCCTCACCCGTCTCGCCGCTACGCGGCGAGCCACCCTCTCCCGCAAGGGGAGAG
>NZ_AKIY01000307.1 GCF_000282615.1 Bradyrhizobium sp. YR681
GCGCCGATCGCCATCGCGAGCGCGGGCGCAAGATCGAGCGTATCGAGGCCCACCTCGCCGTCGACGCTCTTCTCCTGGTCGAGCGTGACTGCGAGATGACCGCGCAGATGCGAGCCGGCCGCGCTGCTGTCGAGATCGTCGAAGGTCAGGCGATTGCCCGAGAGGCCAACGCGGGACGACAGGCTGACGCTCTGCGCCGATTTGTCGGCCGGGCCGGTGCCGAACAGCGGCGCGAGGTTGGCGTTGCGCACGCGCAGATTCACACTCGCTTTCGGCTCCGACAGTTCGACGCTGCCTTGCGCGTCCGCGTCGAGCCCGCCGCCGCTGAGCTTTGCATTCAATTGCAGCGGGCGGCGCCAGGCACCGCTCAGCTTGCCTTCGAACTGCGAGGCGCCCTCGCCCGCGGCCACCATGCGATCGAGGCCGAACAGCGCGAGCAAGGCACCGGCCTGCGGCGTCGAGACCTTCGACTCCAGCGAGAAGTCGCTGCTGCGCAATTTGTCGATGTCGATGCCGTTGACGGCCGCGAGCGGCGTCTGCGCGGCCAGCGTCGCGGTGGCCCTGAGCTGCGGCGCGTCGAGATCGAGCACGGCGCGGGCGTCGCTGCGATCGGCATGCTCGGCGTTCTTGTCGAGGCTGAGATCGAGCTTGAGGCGGGTCGCGCCCGGCAGTGACGGGAGGGCATCGAAGCGTGCGCGCACCGACGGCGCAAACGGCTCGAGCAGCGCGGTGAGCTCGCGGAGCGAATTGGCCGAGGATTTCAGCGCGAGCTTGCCGGTGGCCCTGGTGCGATCGAAACTGCCGCTCGCCTCCGTGGTCACGCCGCTGGTCTGGCCGAACCGCAATTGCTCCAGCGACAACGCATTCGGACCATAGCCGAGTTTTGCCGCGAACGGCCGCAATTCCTGGCCGGCGGAGATGGCGCGGCCGATATCGAGCGAGAGTTTTGCCTCCTCCGGCCATTCGCCTTGCGGGCCGGCCAGCGCACGGACAAAACTCGCGGCGGCGTCGAGGTCGAGACGGTCGGCCTTGAGCTCGGCATCGATCCGCGAGCCCTTGCTGGCGCCCGTCTGCACGAAGCCGATGCGGCCCTCGACCGCACCGCCTTCGATGTCGGCTTTCAGCCTGTCGATGGCAAGATGGTTGGCGGCGATGGTGACGTCGCCGGCAAGGCGCAGCGGCCGCGTGCTGCGGCGGTTGATCTCGCTGCGGCCCTGGAGCCAGGCCACCAGCGTATCGGGATCGGACGATTCGACGCTGAGACGGCCGCTGAAACTGTCGGCGCCGGGCGCAGAGCCGTTGAGCGAGAGCTGCGTCATGCCGGGCGCGCGCAGCTCGAGCCGCTGGAAGGTCCAGGACCGGCCGTCGGTCCGAAGCTCGGCCGCGATGTTCTGCAGCGGACGGCCGCCGAGCATGATCTGGTCGGAGTTGAACTCGATCTGCGCCGGGATCGGCGCCTGCGGGATCGCAGCCAGCCCTGCGCGCAGCGCCGGCAGGATGCGCAGCGGCTCGGCATCGTCCTTGCCGGCCAGCTTGTCGGCATCGATCTGGCGCGCCGACAGCACCGCGCGCAGCAGCGGTGAGGCGCCGAACCTGAGGTCGCCGACGCCGCCGACTTTCAACGCATTGTCATCGGGGCCGAAGCTCGCATCGATCTGGTCGAATTTGGCGCCGGCCGGATCGGCCTTGAGCTTGGTCGTGAGCTTCCACGGCGTCGGCCCGGCCTCGCCGGCCTTCTTCGCGGCGGGCACGGCCAGCGTCAGCGCGCCGTCGAATTTCGGCAGGCGGTTGTCGAAGGCGAGCACGCCCTCGAGATCGGCGAGGATGGCGCGCTCGCCGGGATCGATGTTGAGATGGAGACGGGTGGCGCTGCCGTCGGCGCTCGGGCCGGAGGAGATGCGGAAGGGATAGCGCACCCCGGTTGCGGTGAAACGGCCGTCACCGCGCACCGAGCCGGCCAGCGAGCGGACGTCGCCGGAGAAGGCGATGTCGTTCAGCTCCAGGGTCGAGCGGCTGGCGGCATCATGCAGGGCGATGCGGCCGGTGAGGTTGAGCCGCTCGATGGCCAGCGAGGCCAGATTGAAGGTGCCGCTTGCCGTGGACGGCAAATCGACCCGTCCCCGGGCATCGAGGCCGAGGTCCACCGCCATGCCGTTGACCGTCAGCTCGGTGGCGCGCCATTCGCCGCGCATCAGCGAGCTGAGGCTGAACTCGACGTCGAGCTTTTCGGCGCGCAGGCGGCCGAGGTCGTTGTTGCCGCCGAAGGTGACCGCGCGCAGCCGCAGGGTCGGCGCCGGCAGCAGCCGCGCGTCGAGCTCGCCCGCCACCCGCACCGGCACGCCGATGATCCGGCCAGCCTCCGCCTCGAACTGGGGCCTGAACTGGTTCCAGTCGATGAAGTAAGGCCCGATCAGCGCAGCCAGAAGCGCTAAGATAAAGGCAATCGCCAATCCGAGCAGTGTCGTCTGCACGGGTCTCCCCTCGGCCAAACCGGCCCGGGCCCAACCTGAGGGCCTCAGGCGCGCCGGAACAGCCCCTTATATAGGGGGAAGTGTGGCGAAGTCACAGCGACTGTTGCGCGCGGAGGTTAACGCCACGGCCCGCCCCTCACCCTGAGGAGGCCGCAGAATGCGGCCGTCTCGAAGGGCGAGGCCCGACTGTCGCCGCCTGGATGCAGCGGGGCCTTTCATCCTTCGAGACGACCGCCGCTCCTCAGGATGAGGAAAAGTGCTCGCAGGACCAGGCAATCACCAGCTGGCGGGGAGCTGCGTCAGGCCGCGCAGCACGAAGGTCGGCCGCCATTTGGGGTTCTCGACGTCGTCGATACGCAGATCCGGCAGGCGCCGCAACAGCGTGGCAATGGCGATCTCGGCCTCGATGCGCGCCAACTGGGCCCCCAGGCAGAAATGGATGCCGCCGCCGAAGGACAACGGCTTCACGTTTTGGCGGGTCACGTCCAGCTGGTCGGGCCGGTCTGGATAAACGGCCGGATCGCGGTTGGCGGAGCCCAGCAGGCAGAGCACGGTCTCGCCCTTGGGAATTCGCTTGCCGCCGAGATCCTCGATGTCCTCCAGCGTGACGCGGCCGGTCATCTGCACCGACGAATCATAGCGCAGGAATTCCTCGATCGCGCCCACCATCAGCTCCGGCCGGGCTTTGAGCAGCGCGAGCTGGTCCGGATTGCGGTGGAGCGCGAGCAGGCCGTTGCCGATCAGATTGACCGTGGTCTCGTGGCCGGCGCCGAACAAGAGGATGATGTTGGCGGTCAGCTCCTCGTTGGTGAGCTTGTTGCCGTCTTCCTCGGCCTGCACCAGCTGGGTGATGAGGTCGTCGCCGGGGTTCTTGCGGCGCAGCTCGAACAGCTGCTGGAAGTACATCTGCGCCATCATGTTGCCGGCGTTGCCCTTGGCGATCTCCTCCGGCGTGAGCGGCACGGGATCGAGCAGCCGCCCGCCATCGCGCGAGCTCTTGTAGAAGGTCTCGCGATGGTCCTCGGGAATGCCGAGCATGTCGCAGATGATGGTGACGGGCAGGCGGAAGGCGAAATCCTCGATCAGGTCCATGTGGCCGCGCTCGATCACGGCATCGATCGCCTGGTCGACGATCTCCTGGATGCGCGGCCGCATGTCCTCGACCCGGCGCGCGGTGAAGGCCTTCACCACGAGGCCGCGCAGGCGGGTGTGGTCGGGCGGATCGGCTTGCAGCATCCAGTGGCTCATGCTGCGGAACACCGGCTCGTCCATGATCTGCGGGCCATAGCGGCGCTTGGAGCGCTCGACGTAATCCTTGCCGAAGCGCTTGTCGCGCATCACGAGGCTGACATCGGCATGGCGGCTGGCGAGGAAATGGCCGAACGGCGTCACGTGGATCGGATCGCTCGTGCGCAGGCGTTCGTAATGCGGATAGGGATCGCGGATGAAATCCGGCGACAGCGGATTGAACAGCGGCGCGCCGCCGCTGGGTTCAACCTGGGTGGGTTGCACTTGCTCGTTCATGGTGACCTCAAAACCGGTTGCCGCATGACACGAATACGCAAGGCTGCCCCCAAGCCCGGCGTAACCATCCCTGAAATTATCAACTCGATACATTGTTGTATCGAGTTGCATTCTGCCCTAACCTGGCGCGATGTCAAGGGTGAGAACCAGGCCGACCAGGGACGATACGCGGGACAAATTGTTCGAGGCGGCCGCGCGCGTGTTCGAGGACGACGGCATCGGCGGCGCCAGCATCGAGGCGATCGCGGCCGCCGCCGGCTTCACCCGCGGCGCGTTCTATTCCAACTTCAAGAGCAAGGACGAACTGATCATCGCCATGCTGGAAGACCATGTCGAGCAGTCGATCCGGCGCAACATGGATATCCTCGCGCAGCACGACAATCTCGACGATTTCATCGCCGCGCTGAAGTCGATGGACCGCACCCGGCAGGACCCGCTCGGCCGCTCGCCCCTGCTCCACATGGAAATGATCCTGTTCGTCGCCCGCGCCGAGAAGCGCCGCCCGGAACTGGCAAAGCGCCTGCGCGCGCGTCGCAAGCTGATTGCGGATATCGTGGAGGCGACGTTGAAGAGCAACGGGCGGAACGACCGGCTGGACCCGCCATGGATGGCCTCAATCGTGCTCGCGCTGGAAGACGGCTTTCGCCTGCACCGATTGATCGATCCGGAGACAACGCCGGCAGACAGCTTTTTGCGGGCGATCACGGATTTGAGGCGAAGGACAGGGTTGGCGTCGGGGTAAGGGCGGTCAGGTTCGCCCTCGCACCCGATCGATCTCCATAATGGCTAGTGCCGTTCGATATTGTCCATTGCCGCAATCAGCGAGGCGATCTCGATCGTGGCGAAATTGCAGAAGGTGTCCGAGACCGCATACGGAAAGATGATCTTGTCGCGATGGCGCATCGCGCCGCAGGTATAGACGACGTTCGGAACATACCCTTCGCGTTCGGAAGGGTCCGGGCGCAAGAGCGGCTCACGCAGGCGGCCGAGCACCTTCGAAGGATCCTTTTTGTCCAGCAGCGCGGCCCCGATCGAATATTTTCGCAGAGGGCCGACGCCGTGCGTCAAAAGCAGCCACCCCACGTCGAGCTCGATCGGTGATCCGCAATTGCCGATCTGCACGAATTCCCAGGGGTATCGAGGCTTGAGAATCGGCTGGCCGCCATCCCACGTGTGGAGATCGTCGGACAGGATCAGATAGAGGTTTTCGTTGTCCTGGCGCGCGATCATTGCATATTTCCCGTCGATCTTTTGCGGGAATAACGCCATGCCCTTGTTGCGCGCGGCATTGCCCTTCAAGGTCGATAGCCGGAACGACACGAAATCGGATGTCTCGATCAGCTCCGAGCGGATCGCCCGTCCGCTATAGGCGGTGTAGGTCGCGTAGTAGACCGTCTTTCCGCCGCTGCTGAATTGCACAAAGCGGGCATCCTCGATCCCGTTCGACTGCGCTTCGGTGACCGGAAAAATCACCCGCTCGCTCAAAACGTCTCCGGCCGCGAATGTGACGTCGATATCGTCGCCGCCGACACCCGGTGTCTGCCTGACAAGATCGGGACTGGATGCAAGACGCGCCGTCGGGTCGATGGTCACGGCCCCGTCTGCCGCAATGACCCCCGAGCGAAATGTCAGGGATGACACATGGCCCTCGCCGACGGCCCGAAGACTGAGGATGAAGCGGAGACTGCCTTCCGGCGTTCCGGACTGATCGGGATGCGGCACGATGCTCGGATTGAAGAGCGCCGAGGCCTCGAACGAATACTCGTTGAGAAAATAGGCCCCTACGAGCTGGCGCTGCACCTGTGTAAAGACAGCATGGTCGGCCAGCGCCTCCTCCATTTCCGAGGCGCGTGCCTCGAAGGTCTGCAACAGGTTGCGGTGACGGCCGAGGAAGTTCTCGAGAACGTCGGCCAATTGACGGTCGGCCGTCTCGGCGTCGAGCGCGAGGACCCGTTCGACGATATGGTTGGCGCGGGTCTTGTCCGTCGGATTGAGATCGCGCGGCTCCGTGGCCGGCTTGAAAGGCCGAACGAGCACACGGCTCGGATCTGGCCGAAGTTGAAGGGCTTGGCGTTTGAGGAAGGGAGATTGCGACAAGACGGCCTCGGTTGGTTGAAGGAGGAATCGCTATCGGCGCGGTCAGGCGACCAGCGGAGCAGGCTTGGCGCGGCTTTCGCTGAGGCGGGCAATTTGTCGAATCTCGGAGAGCCCGAGCAAATACGACACGACGGATTCCCCTCCCCGGTTCTCATTGGGACGGTCGGGATGCAGGCCATCCCGGCAGCTTCCGGTTTCCAGGTCGACCAGCGAGGCCGACAAATCGTTGCTGCCCAGAAACCACGCGAAGACTCGTGCGGCTTCGGCTTTCCACTCGACGTCGTGAACGGCCCGCCACGCGGCGAGGCATGCCGCAATGGTCGCCGCGGCCTCCAGCGGCTGCTGGTCGAAGGCATGTGGCGGTTGGCGGCGATCACCAAATCCCGCCGTGCCGACCGGGCGGAACTGGCCCTTCGCGGAAGTCTGTCGTTTCACGAGCCAGCGCAGCGACTCCAGGCCGATATCGACATAACGCGATGTCTTGCTGGCCATGCCGGTCACGATCAACGCCTGGGGCAAGCGCGCGTTGTCGTAGGCCAACCCATCCTCGAACCAGACCCAATCGCCCGTCGCCACGATGTCGAAGATCAAACTCAACTGATCGGCAAGCACGGCACGCAGGCGGGTCGCACGGAGATCGTCCGGAACAGCCGAGCAGTAAGCATCGAGCCCAAGCAACACAAACGCCCACGCACGGGGCGACCTGAAACTTTCCACCGTCGCCATCGCTTCGGAAAACAGCGCCGCGGCCCATGAGCGGCGCGACAAATTGGCATCGGTCAGCGCGCACACGCCCAGCGCCCAGAGCGTTCGTCCGTGGCTGTCCTCAGATCCCCTGTCCTCCAACCAGCAGCGGTTGAAGCCCATGAAATTGCGAAACCGTCGTGTATCCGGATTCCAGGCATGCTGGACGAAGGCGGCAAATCGCGCAGTCAGGGCTTCCGGCAGCCGCTGTTCGCCCGGATTGTTGAGCGCGCAGGCCACGAGCAGCGCGCGGGCATTGTCGTCGACGCAATAGCCGTGGGCACGGTCCGGCACGCTATGAACGGCATGCTGAAACAGTCCCGTGTCGTCGCACATCGACAGGAAATGGTCGAGTTGCATCTCCGGCGGCGCGCGGCTGTCGCGCAGCAACGTGCTGGTATCCGTGCGCGCAATGGTCTTGAGCCGATGCCGGCGCCCGGCATTCTCGAAGACCGACATATAGCGTTCGGCGGTCCTCTCCCATGTCATTGCGCGGCTGCTCGAATAGGCCCGCTTGCGCATCGCCTGTCGAAGCACGTCGTTGGTGAGCAGCTTGGCAATCTCGGTGCCAAGCGCTGCTGCGTCGCCAAAGGGAACCAGAATGCCGCGGCCATCGGCGAGCAGCTCGCGGGCATGCCAATACGGCGTGGAAACCACGGCCTTACCGAGGCCGAAGCTATAGGCAAGCGTGCCTGACGTCATCTGGGCTTCATTGAGGTACGGCGTTACGTAGACGTCGGACATCGAGATGAAATCGAGCAGCGTTTTCTGATCGACGAATTGATCGAGAAACACCACGTGGCGCTCGACTCCGGCCTGGCGCGCGTGCGCCATCAGGGCCTCGCGATAGGCTTCGCCCTGATCGCGCACGAGGTTGGGATGCGTCGCACCGAGCACGACGTAAACGGCGTCGGGGCGTGTTTTCAGAATCGAAGGCATCGCATCGATCATGACTTCGATGCCCTTGTTCGGCGACAGCAACCCGAATGTCAGGATGACCGACTTGTTGCCAAATCCGAGTGCAGCCTTGGCCGCGTCGGGTTCGACGAATGCGAATTCCGGGATGCCGTGCGGGATGATTTCGATCTTCTCGTCAGCCACGTGATAGACCGAGCGCAACAACTCCCGGCCTTTCTCGGCCATCACGACGACCTTGGATGAGACCTCGACGATGCGCGCGATGACGTCGCGCTGCACCTCCGTTGGCTCGGACAGGACCGTATGCAGCGTCGTCACGACCGGTAAGGTCAGGCGTGACAAGAGGCTCATGATCTGACCTCCGGCTTCGCCGCCGAAAATGCCGAATTCATGCTGCAGCGAAACGGCCTCGAAACCGCCGCTGTTCAGGTAGGCGGCCGCACGGATATAATCATCCTGCCGGTCGTCGTTGATCTCCAAGCCCACGGTAGGAGGATAATCGTAGACCTGGCCGTGATCGGTCATCGCAACGATGACCGTCTCCAGATCACCTCGGGAGGCCGCAATGGCGCTCTGCAAGTCGGTGGTAAAGGTCGCAATGCCACAGCGGCGGGGAAGCGAGTTTCCGATGAAGGCGATACGATTTACGGCAGCCAATTGGGCGTCTCCGATGGTTTGAGCGCGGCAGTCTCGAAGGAGGTCGGCACCAGGGCGCTCGGAGAAGCGTATGGCGCGCGGCTGGCGCCCGCGACGCTGCGCTCCGTCAACGCCCCATGGTTTACGTTCGGGCCGGGATAGGCCAATAGCGCTCTCAACCCGCTCGCACCTGCCTCGATGTCCGCATGGTCGGCTTCCAGGAAAGCGGCCTCACCCGGCTCCAGCCTCATCGAGCCGAGTTGGGCGTGACCTTCGATCGCCAGCAGCCAGGTCTCTTTCGGTGCGTCGAGCGTCCACACGGAACCAGGAGCAAGGTCAATTTGCTCCATGACAAAGTAGGAATTGACCGTGAGCGCCATTCGCGCGCCGCTCAATCGTTCGGGAGGCGCCTGGGTCCTGCAAGGGCCCGGCGTCGCCACCGCAACGGCATTTTCGATGTGCAGCTGGCGCTCTCGTCCGTAGTCGAACAGCCGGAACGTGGCGTCGCTGTGCTGCTGGATTTCGACGAGCACGATGCCAGCTCCGATCGCGTGAATGGTTCCAGCGGGAATGAAAATGACGACGCCCGCGCGAACCGGATGCCAATGCACGATATTGGCGATCGAGCCATCGGTGATGGCGGTTCGCAACGCGGCGGCGGAGCGCGGATAGTTCAGCCCGACCGCGACCTTGGCGCCGGGGATGGCGGAGACAATGTACCAGGCTTCCGTCTTGCCGTTGGCAAGTCCGATCGAGCGCGCGAACGCATCATCCGGATGAACCTGAATCGATAGCGGCTCGGTGGTGAGGAGCATTTTCAGCAGCAACGCCGTCTTGGGCGCTGCAAGACCGGGGCGCTCAAACCACAATTCCCCGATCGGGCCGTCGCCCGTCGACGCGAGACTCCAGGGACGCAGATCGCGACTTCCCCAGGGCTTCGGCTTGGTTCGCACGATGGCATGTTCGATCGTCACGCGGACCTCCCGAAAGCCGTGCGTTCAGTCGTCGACCATTCTTGCAGGACGTGGGCCAGTCCAGGGCGGAAGCGAATCCCATTCAGCCCGTCGCATGCGGCGTTCTTCACCACCGACTCTGACGAAAACAAACGGAGCGTCGTCCTGCCCGGTTTTCGATCCAGTGAATGTGGCCGGAAGTCCGTTCGAGTTTCGGATCGTTGCGGTATTTGCCAAGTCGCCTCCTGACCGATCTGCGTGCGAGATCGCTGCTGCAGATCACCTGAAATTGGACGCCCGATGCCTCAAGGCCGACGCGGCGACCGACGGAACCATGAAACCGGCAGCGGCACCGGAGCCACCAACCCCTCACGAGATTTAAATTCTGGGATATCGGACATCCAACCGCCTTCCAGGTCGAGGCGGGAGCGTAATGCTCTCAGTCACCGATAACGGCCTAGGGCGGGCGGTGATAGCGAGCATATAGGAACGTCATCGCCCAATAGCGAGACGAGAGCATCAACCAGATTGGCTTTATTAGCTGTATCTTTGTGTTGGCATTGCTCTATGGTCACGAGACCTGACGGTTGAGTTGACGAGGGACACTTGCTCAATCCCAACCCTGGCTGGCCGATCCGCCTTGCGGAGAGGCTATCGGATGTCGCATGGTTTCAATGGATCATTTCCGGCAAGAGATTCGATCCCGGTTCGAACTGGCGAGCGCGGAAGGCCGACAGGACCTGACCATCGAATGTGGCGAGCTTTACCGGTCCGTGAGCAAGCTCCCCCTTTTCGATCCGTGGATGATCTTCTGCTGCAACGCGATGCGAGCGGAAATGGCCTTGACGGATCACTTGATCTTCGATGACGGCAAGCCGAGCCTGCTGACCATTCACTATGCGTTGCCACGACATCAAAAGCGACCAAAAGCAAGCCAGCTACGATTGGAGTAACTTGATGCGTTGGCTCCAATGACCAACTTGTCGCTGCTGCTGTTGCAGAATGGCTTGCCCGATCTTCCAGTGGCGCTGATCGAGCCTCATCGAAATCGCGGCGCGATCTGGCGGATCAAATTCAGCTATGAGATTGACCAGCCGCTCTCGATGAGCGCCGAGCAGGCATCGTCGTTGGCAACCGATCTGCATCGGATCGGCGCAGACGAGCTGGCTGGTGAGATCGACGATGCGGTCAGAAGTGCGGCGCGCTATAATGCGATGTGATTGCCATGGGCATGGCGCCTGGGTCCCTGCCGTGCAACGCGACAAGCCGCGCGCCTACGCCGACCGCCTCACCTCACCCGCACCCGCCGCCGCAAGGTCCAGCCGCCCCAGCATCGCCCTCGCCTGCTCGGCGCAGTGCTCGATCAGCCAGCGCTCGAACGCGACGGGCGCCAGTGCGGGCGCGTACAGAAAGCCCTGGACGATGTCGCAGCCGAGCTCGGCGAGCGTCCTGCGCTGACCTTCGGTCTCGACGCCTTCGGCGACGACGGTCATGCCGAGGCCCTGGCCGACGCGCACCACGGCGGTGGCGATGGCGACGGCGCCCGCATCACGCTCGATATCGCGCATGAAACTGCGATCGATCTTGAGCTCGCGGATCGGCAGATGGGCGAGCCGGCTGAGGCTGGAATAGCCGGTGCCGAAATCGTCCACCGAGAGCCCGACGCCGAGCTCGCGGATCGCGTTCATGGTCTCGAGCGCGGCGACGCTGTCCTGCATGAATGCGCCTTCGGTGATCTCGAGCATCAAGGCATCCGCCGGCAGATCGTATTCGGCGAGAATGTCCTTGAGCCGCGCGGCCAGCGTGACGTTGCGGAAATTGATCGGCGACAAATTCACCGACACGCTGGGAATGTTGAGCCCGGCGCGGCGCCAGTCCGCCATCTGGCGGCAGGCCTCGCGCACCGACCACAGGCCGATCTGCTCGATCAGGCCGCACTCCTCGGCCAGCGGGATGAACTTTGCCGGCGAGACGTCGCCGAGCACGGCATCGTGCCAGCGCGCCAGCGCCTCGACGCCGTGAATTCCGCCGTCGCAGCTGCGGATCTGCGGCTGGTAGCTCAGCGTCAGCGCGCCCTCGGCGATAGCCTTGCGCAGCGCCGCGATCAGCGCCAGCCGCTGCTCGGTGAGCCCGTTCATCTCGGCGCTGAAGATGCGATGAGTCGAGCGTCCGGCCTGCTTGGCCATGTACATGGCCGCGTCGGCCTGCTGCATCAGCGTGTCGATGTCGGTGGCATGGTCGGGATAGAGGCTGATGCCGATGCTGGCCGACATCTGCATCTGCCTGGATCCAAGCCGCAAGGGCGCAGACAGCGCTTCGGTGATCCCGGCCGCGACGCGCTCGGCGCCCTCGGCGGTCCGTTGCGGCAGCAGGATGACGAATTCGTCGCCGCCGAGCCGCCCCAGCATGTCTTCCGGCCCGATATGCTCGCGCAGGCGCTGCGCGAGCTGGATCAGCAGCTCGTCGCCGGCGGCATGGCCGAGCGTATCGTTGACGTCCTTGAAATGATCGACGTCGAGGAAGGCGAGTGCGACATGGCTGCCGGTCGGGCAGGCGTCGATCGCTGTCGTGATCAGGTTGCGCAGTTGCGCGCGGTTCGGCAGGCCGGTGAGGATGTCGTGATAGGCGAGCCGCGCGATCTCGGCGCGCGCTTCCTTGCGCTCGATCGCGAACGCGCCGAGATTGACGCAGGCATCGACGATGCGGCGATGCCATTTGCTCGGCGCGCGGGGTTCGCGGAAATAGAAGGCGAAGGTGGCGATGACCCGGCCGTCCTTGGCCTTGATCGGCGTCGACCAGCAGGCGCGCAGGCCGACTTCGAGCGGCATGGCCTTGTAGGGCTGCCAGCGCGGATCGGTGTCGATGTCTTCGGCCAGAACCGGCTCGCCATAGAAGGCGGCGGTGCCGCAGGAGCCGACATTGGGGCCGATCGCGATGCCGTCCAGCGCACGCGAATAGTCCTCGGGCAGGCTTGGGCCGCCGAGCGGATGCACCAGGCCCGCGGCATCGACGTGAAGCAACGAGCAGACGACGTCGGGCGCGATCTCCTCGACCCGGCGACACAGCCTGTCGGCGATGTCGCTGATCGGAACCTCGTCGGCGAGCGAGCTCATGATGAGCTGCTGGAGCGAACGCAGCTGCTTGGTCTCGGTGATGTCCTCGAGCAGCGCGAAGATGTGCCTGACCCGGCCCTTCTTGTCGCGGAAGGCATCGATCCTGGCGCAGACCCAGATCTCCCCGCCGTCCTTGTCGTAGGCGAGCGTCTCGATTTCGCTGCGCCGTCCGCCGGTCATCAGGCGCTTGACGAGCTTGGCGACGGCCTTGCGATCGGTATGCCGGCCGGCGATGAGCTCGGCGGCGCGGCGGCCCTCGGCCTCCTTGCTGGTGTAGCCGAACAGAGCCGTGAACGCCGAATTGACGTAGACGATGTTCTGCTCGACGTCGGTGATGACGACCGCGCGGTTGGTCTGGTCCGAGACGGCGTGGAGAAGCCCGATCCTGACGCGGCGTTCCGCGTCAGCGGTGACGTCGCGTGCGAACACGATGTGATGGGTCTCACCGCCGACGGTCGCCGGCGACACCGTCACGAGTGCCTTGATGCGGCTGCCGTCGCCGCGCACGAGGCTGATCTCGTCCCGGAAGCCGACAACCGGTTCGGCCTGAAGACATCTGAGCGTGAGGATTTCGGCATCGCGGCCGAGCACCTCGGCGCGCGCGAGCTTCCAGATCCGCTCGGCGGCGCCGTTGAAATGCGTGATGCGATGGGCGTCATCGACGATGACGACGCCGTCGTCGGCGCATGCGAGCGCGGCGCGCAGCACGTCCGGAATTTCTGTCACTGGGCAATCGGAAGCGGACATCGTGTGACCCGGAGGCATCGGGAAAATGCGGCAATTGGTGCGACGCTAATGCTCCGATGGTGTCCAAGACGTTTTTGCAACACCGCCGCCCCGGGCCATGAGGCGACATGCTTAACGTTCCGCGAAAACGGCGAAGGTATCTTGATGCGTACGGAACCTATTCGGCAGCGAGGTCAGGCTTGAGCCTGTGCAGCCGGCCGGCCACGGCCCGCACCTTGCCCGGCGATGCGCGCCAGACCGACAGCGCCGACAAGCCACTCACGACCATGGCGATGGCGAAGGCGAGCGTGTAATCGCCGGTGCGATCATAGAGGAAGCCCGTGAGCCAGGGACCGGCTGCGCCGCCGGCCAGGGCTGCCAGCATGATCATGCCGAAAATGCTGCCCTGGTGCCTGCCCTGGAAAATCTCGAACACCACGGCCCCCATGATCGAGGTGAGGCCATAACCGAGCGCGCCCTGCGCGAACACCATGACGTAGACGAGCCAGAGCGAAGGTTGATATTTCAACGCGATCAGCGCGGCGAAGCAGATGACAAAACCCGCGCAGCTGATCGCCCAGACCCATTCCCGTCCGATCCGGTCCGAGACATGGCCGAGCACGATCTGGCCGGGAATGCCGAGCAGGCTGACCACGCCGAGCGCCCAAACCGCGACACCTGGGCTGAAGCCGATGTCGAGCAGGAATTTCGTTTGATGCACCTGCACGGCGTACCAGATGTACAGGCCGGAGAAATAGCCGACCGCGATCCACCAGAACCGCGCCGTCGCGACGGCGCGTTTCAGCGTCCAGTCGGTATTGACCCAGACCGGATCGACGACGTTGGAGATGGGAGCCGCCGCGCCCGCCGCCGGCGCGGCATCGCCGTCGGGCTGAAGGCCGATATCCTCCGGGCGCCTGCGCAGCAGCAGATTGATCGGCGCCAGCACGACCAGGATGAGCAGGCCCATCGCGGTGCAGGCGGTACGCCAGCCGGTCTGCTCGATCATGTGCTGCACCCACGGCAGCAACGTCACCGAACCGATGCCGACGCCGGCAAAGGCGATGCCGATGGCGAAGCCGCGCTTGCGGATGAACCAGTTCGGCAGGAACAGCGACTGGCCGGAATAGCCGAGACACACACTGCCCGCGCCGACCATGACGCCGATGGTCACGTAGAGATGCCAGGGCTGGCTGGTGAGCGGGGCGAGCAGCAGTCCGCCGCCCATCAGAACGACGCCGAGCTCCATCACCGCGCGCGGACCGGCGCGGTCCATCAGGCGGCCGATCAGCGGACTCGCCACGCCGGACGCCACGAAGCCGAACGAGAACGCGCCCGCGGTGATGCCGCGCTCCCAGCCGAACTCGGAGAGGATCGGCGGAAAGAAAAGCGAGAACGCAGTGCGCGCGTTGACCCCGATGGCCATGGTGACGAAGGTCACCGCGACCACGACCCAGCCGTAGAAGAACGGAAGACGCATGGAGTTTTGTTTCATCCCTAGATAGTACTACCGATCATCCGGGGAGGCTTGGGTCAAGCGATTTTCACGCACGCCCGTTGTGGCGCGTAACAATTGGAAATGAAGGAACAGGCGATTCGTCGCGGTACATCTTCGAGGCGCCCGCCTTTGCGGGTTCCTCAGGGCGACGGTGACAGATTTGTGCGCATGGCCGCGCGGCGCGCGCTCAGGCCGCGTCGCGCTGCGAAGCCCGGCCGGACTCGTCGAACGCGATCTGCTCGACCGGCTGCGGGCGTCCGAACAAATAGCCTTGGGCAAAGTTGACGCCGAGCGCCGTCAGCCGCTCGAACTCCTCGGAGGTCTCGACACCCTCGGCGGTGACCGACATGTCCAACCCGCGCGCCAGTGTCACGATCGAGGCGATGATGGCGGAAGAGCGCGGGTGATGCGTGAGGTTGCGGATGAACGACTTGTCGATCTTGATCTTGTCGAACGGGAACGCGGTCAGATAGCTGAGCGAGGAATAGCCCGTGCCGAAATCGTCGAGCGCGAACTCGATGCCGATGCTCTTCAGCCGCTCCATGAAGGCGAGGTTCTCGACGCCGCGTTCCAGCAGCACCGATTCCGTGATCTCGATCTCCAGCCGCTGCGGCGGGGG
>NZ_AKIY01000308.1 GCF_000282615.1 Bradyrhizobium sp. YR681
GCCTGCCGATGCTGCGGCTGGCGATCGCCAACATCCACCGGCCGGGCGCGCTGACGCCCTCGGTCGTGCTCTCGCTGGGCCTGGGCTTAGCCGTGCTCGTCACCATCACCCAGATCGACGGCAATCTGCGCCGGCAGTTTTTGGCGGCGCTGCCCGAGCATGCACCGTCGTTCTTCTTCATCGACATCCCGAGCACGCAGGCCGAACAGTTCGACGCTTACCTGCACAAGATCGCGCCCGGCGCGAAGGTCGAGGACGTGCCGATGCTGCGCGGACGCATCGTCGGGGCGCGCGGGGTGCGCGCCGAGGATCTCAAGCCCACCACCGATTCCGAATGGGTGCTGCAAAGCGACCGCGGCCTGACCTACACCGCCGAGCAGCCGAAGGGCTCCAAGGTGGTCGAAGGCGAATGGTGGAGCGCCGATTATTCGGGCCCGCCGCTGGTCTCGATGGAGAAGAAGATCGCCGACGGGCTCGGCCTCAAGCTCGGCGACGAAATCGTGGTCAACGTGCTCGGCCGCGACATCCCGGCCAAAATCGGCAATCTGCGCAGCATCGACTGGCAGGGCATGGGCATCAATTTCGTGCTGGTGTTCTCGCCGAATGCCTTCAAGGGCGCGCCGCATACCCACATCGCGACGCTGACGGAAGCCGGCGGCGACGCGGCCGGCGACGGCAAGATCATCAGGCAGGTCGCCGACGCTTACCCCATGGTAACCAGCGTGCGCGTGCGCGAGGTGATGGAGACGGTCGGCTCGGTCGTGACCAATCTGGCGCTGGCGATCCGCGGCGCCAGCGCCGTGACCCTGATCTCGGCGATCCTGGTGCTGGGCGGCGCGCTCGCCGCCGGCCATCGCCACCGGGTCTACGATGCGGTGATCCTGAAGACGCTGGGCGCGACGCGGCTGCGGCTGCTCGGCGCCTATGCGCTCGAATACCTCCTGATCGGGCTCGCCACCGCATTGTTCGGCGTGATCGCCGGCAGCATCGCAGCCTGGATGATCGTGACGCGGCTGATGACGCTGAGTTTCGTCTGGCAGGCCGGCAGCGCGGCCGGCGTGGTCGCGGCCGCCCTCGTCGTCACGGTCGGGCTCGGGCTGGCGGGCACGCTGCTGGCGTTGAACAAAAAGCCCGCGACGGTGTTGCGGAATTTGTGACAAATGGTAGCGGGTCGCCACAGGAGAGCGGAATCACACGATTCCCGCGGTTAACCACGACTGCTCGTCAGGTTCGCGTCAGGATTGCCGCCAAGGGCGACATTCAGCCGCGCGTGGAAGGTTGCAGCGAATGTGTTAGTTTCCCACATATCGAATGGGTTCGGAGCCCGGATTGTTAGCCAAAATTTAGTCGGCAGACATCGGTATCCGAGATAGAATTTGACGAACCGGCGGCATGGCGACCCTCATGCCGGACCGGGCTAACCAACGGGAATTCGACCATGTCGGACCTAGACCGTAACTACGCTTCTCCTTTCGGCAGGGCCGCCGGGCGTGTTGACGCCGCGACGGTCGATGCCGGCCTGCGCGCCTACATGCTGCGCATCTACAATTACATGAGCATTGGCCTCGCCATCACCGGCCTGGCCGCGCTCGGCGTCTACATGGCTGCCGTGACTGACGTTCCGACGGCGGACGCCGTCCGCGTCGGAAAGCTGTTCCTGACGCCGTTCGGCTACGCGATGTTCGTCAGCCCGCTGAAGTGGCTGTTCATGCTCGCGCCGCTCGCCATGGTGTTCGTGATCTCGGCGGGCATCAATCGTCTGGCCCCCTCGACCGCCCAGATCCTGTTCTGGGTGTTCGCGGCGCTGATGGGCGTCTCGCTGTCGTCGATCTTCCTGGTGTTCACGCACACCTCGATCGTACGGGTGTTCTTCATCACCGCGGCGACCTTCGGTGCGCTCAGCCTCTACGGCTACACCACCAAGCGTGACCTGACCGGAATGGGTTCGTTCCTGTTCATGGGCCTGATCGGCATCATCATCGCGAGCCTGGTGAACCTGTTCCTGGCGAGCTCGATGCTGCAGTTCATCGTGTCCGTGGTCGGCGTGCTGGTGTTCGCAGGCCTCACCGCCTGGGATACGCAGCGGCTGAAGAACGACTACATCTACGGCTACGCTTCGGCCGGCGGTGACGTCTCTGAGCGTGCAGCCATCACCGGCGCGCTGTCGCTGTACCTGAACTTCATCAACCTGTTCACGCTGCTCCTGCAGCTCCTCGGCCAGCGCGACTAAGCGCCAGGCCCGAGAGAACGGACACCAACCCCGGCCGCGAGGCCGGGGTTTTTGTTTGGGGCGCAGCTCGTAGCCCGGATGGAGCGAAGCGCAATCCGGGGCAGGTTCATCCGCGGACGCAGCGGTCCCGGATTTCGCTGCGCTCCATCCGGGCTACAAAGGGCTGACTCTCCTCGTCATTGCGAGCGTAGCGAAGCAACCCAGAGCCCCTCCGCGGATGCATTTCTGGATTGCTTCACTGCGCTTGGAATGACGGCGTGGAGAGGCCGTTCGCCCCTTCCAGCCGCCGCGGGAAGGCTTTAATCTTCGCACCATGTCCGCACCCGAAATCAGGCCCACGCTTGAGGCCGACCTCCCCGCCATCACCGCCATCTACCAGCAGGCCGTCCGCGAGGGCACCGCGACGTTCGAGCTGGAGCCGCCCGACCTTGCCGAGATGACGCGCCGCTACCGCGCGCTGGTCGACGGCGGCTATCCCTATTTCGTCGCCCTCATCGACGGCCGCGTCGCCGGCTATGCCTATGCCGGTGCCTACCGGCCGCGGCCGGCCTATCGCTTCACGGTCGAGAACTCGATCTATCTCGACCCGTCCTTCCACCGCCGCGGCATCGGCTCAAAGCTGCTGGAGCAGCTGATCATCGCGTGCGAGGCGCGCGGCTTCCGCCAGATGGTCGCGGTGATCGGCGATTCCGCCAATGCCGGCTCGATCGGCGTGCACACCAGGGGCGGCTTCAAGATGATCGGCACGCATCCCAATGTCGGGCTGAAATTCGGCCGCTGGCTGGATACGGTGATGATGCAGCGGGATCTTGGCGAGGGCGCGACGACGGTGCCGGGAACGTAGACTCTTGTAGCCCGGATGGAGCGCAGCGTAATCCGGGACAGGTTTATCCGCGGACGCTGCGGCCCCGGATTACGCTGCGCTCCATCCGGGCTACGGATTCCAGCTACACCACCGCCAGCTTGCGATCGATCACCAGCAGCACCCGCTCGAGCTCGTGGCCACGGCGCAGGATCAGGCCGGTCGCCGAGATCACGCTGTACATGCCCTGCTTGCGCGCGAGCCGCGGGTCTTTCTCGATGCGATAGATCGGCACTTCCGAGGCGCGGCGAAACACCGAGAAGACCGCCCTGTCCTTCAGGAAGTCGATGGCATAGTCGCGCCACTCGCCGTCGGCGACCATGCGGCCGTAGAGGTTGAGAATCCGGTTCAGCTCGAGCCGGTTGAACGTCACCCGGTTCGGCTGGGTATTCGCAGCGGCGGGATGCGCCGCCGCGCGCTGCCCGCTCGGATCGGCATCCTCCGACGTCGAACTCATGGGAAGCGCCTCCTCATCGCACAGCATGACCGCGTCCGCGAAAACCGTCCCCGGAACCGCGGATCATGACAGTTGCATGATTGCGCCAACCGCTCCTCGCCGCAAGGCCTCTTGATCGAACTCGTCGACGCAACCCGTCGGATTCGGAGCACACGCAAGAGTGGAACTCTCTCGCGGCGAACCGTCACGGGATCGTTAGCAGGAATCATAGTATCGCCGCTTTTCCGCCAAGCGCCTGCCGCCCTGCATTGCGAAAAGACCTGTGTGCGTTGACCCGGTCCTTTCGGTTCCGGATTCCTCAGCCCCCAGCCCCCCGGGGTCGAACAGGATCGGGTCTGTACGCGCGACAAGGAGGGCCAACGCAAGTTGGTCCTTTTTTGTTTGTGGCGGGAAGTTGCTGGCTCGCTGACTTCTTCCCCGTCAGCGCCAAAACTCTCTCCCCTCATCCCGAGGAGCCGCGAAGCGGCGTCTCGAAGGATCGAGGCCCGAGATACATCAGCGCGGGCCTGCATGGTTCGAGACGCGCGCAAGAGCGCGCTCCTCACCATGAAGGTTGAAAGCGAGTGCCGAGCTCAGAAACTTAGCGAGAGAATTGAATCAGTGCAGCGACGTGTACGCCGCGCCGAGCATCGGGCCCGGCTTGTCGCGGCTGCCATCCTGGACATAGACCACCGCGCCGTCGACGCCGTCGCGCGTGAGGTTCTCGATCGGCACCGTCCAGCTTTCCGAACGGCCGGTCCAGTCGCCGACCTTGAGCAGGTTGCGTACGACGTTGTGGTAGGTGACCTGCTGTCCGCGATTCTCGCCCCTGGCGATCGCGATCGGCACCGATCTGGCGACCGAGCAGATCCAGACTTCGCCATGCGCGGCTGTCGGCTCCTTGCTCGCAGCCACCGAGACGTTGATCTGCTTGCCCGAGAGCGACATCGTCACCGGCACGCTCATCACGCCGGCGCTCCTGTCGGTCTTGCCGATCGCATTCTCGATACCGGCCCGGTCGCTGCCGATGACATGCGTCGAGCCGTTGACCACGACCTGCGGCGTGTAGACCTCGCGATCGCCGCGCATGCGCGAATAGGCGCGCTGGCGCGCCGAGAAGCGTGAATCCGCCAGCGTGTCCTTCCAGCCGAGATAGTCCCAATAGTCGATCGGCATGCTCAGCGCGATGATCGAGGGGTCGCTGGAGAGATCGCCGATGATCTTGTCGGCGGGCGGGCAGGACGAGCAGCCCTGCGAGGTAAACAATTCGACAACGGCGCGGGGATCGGCATGGGCAGGACGGATGATGGCAACGATGGCGCAAATGCCGAGCGCTCCCGACCAGAGTGCACCGGACCAGCGCGTCACGAGATTAGAAGCCATCATACCAGTCATGTCGAAGGTCACACATCGTCATCGTTGGGGGAAAGCATATCGCCTGATGGTCACCGCAGTCTTACGGGGCGCGGCATATTCGACCGTCCAGAGCTGATTTCCGCTGGACGGGCCCGTCTGAAGCATGCCGCAAACGCGTGAAGGCGGCCTTGTGATAGGCCGCCTTCGTTCAACCTTCTACTCACGTCGCAGTGAGCCACCGTTCACAAATTCGCGCTTAGGCCGCGAGCTTGCGCAGCACATAGTGCAGAATGCCGCCGTTCCGGTAGTAATCGAGCTCGTCCAGCGTATCGATGCGGCAGAGCAGCGAAACGCGCTGCAGCGAACCGTCGCCGGAAACGATCTCCGCGGTCAGCTTCTGGCGCGGCTTGAGCTCGCCGACCAGACCGCGCAGCGTGACCTTCTCGTCGCCCTTGAGGCCGAGCGAGGACCACGAGGTGCCTTCCTCGAAGGTCAGCGGCAGTACGCCCATGCCGACCAGATTGGAGCGATGGATGCGCTCGAAGCTCTGGCAGATCACGGCGCGGACGCCGAGCAGACGCGTGCCCTTCGCAGCCCAGTCGCGCGAGGAGCCGTTGCCGTATTCGGCACCCGCGAACACCACCAGCGGCACCTGCTCCTGCTGGTACTTCATCGCGGCGTCGTAGATCGACATCTGCTCGCCGTCGGGCCAGTGCTTGGTGAGACCGCCCTCGGGGATGTTGCCGTCGGCGCCCTTGAGCATGAAGTTCTTGATGCGGATGTTGGCGAAGGTGCCGCGCATCATGACTTCATGGTTGCCGCGCCGCGTGCCGTACTGGTTGAAGTCGGCCGGACGCACCTGGTGCTCGCTGAGATATTTGCCCGCGGGCGAGGTGAGCTTGATCGAACCGGCCGGCGAGATGTGGTCGGTGGTGATCTTGTCGCCGAACATGGCGAGGATGCGCGCCTCGACGATGTCGGTGACCGGCTCCGGCTCCTTCTTCATGCCTTCGAAATAAGGCGGGTTCTGCACGTAGGTCGAAGACATGTTCCAGCGATAGGTCTCGCTCTCGACCGTCTTGATCTTGCGCCAGTTGGTGTCGCCCTTGAACACGTCGGCGTACTTCTTCTTGAAGATCGACGCGGTCACGAACTTCTTCATGAAGGCGTTGATCTCCTTGGTCGTCGGCCAGATGTCCTTGAGGTACACCGGCTTGCCGTCCTTGCCCTCGCCGATCGGCTCGACGGCGAGGTTCTTGGTGACGCTGCCCGCGAGCGCGTGGGCGACGACCAGCGGCGGCGAAGCCAGATAGTTGGCCTGCACGTCCGGCGAGACGCGGCCCTCGAAGTTGCGGTTGCCGGAGAGCACGGCGGCCGCGACGATGCCGTTATCGTTGATCGACTTCGAGATCTCCTCCGGCAGCGGACCGGAATTGCCGATGCAGGTGGTGCAGCCGAACCCGACCAGGTTGAAGCCGACCTTGTCGAGATCGGCCTGGAGGCCGGAATCGGCGAGGTAGGCCGCGACCACCTGGCTGCCCGGGGCAAGCGAGGTCTTCACCCACGGCTTGGCCTTGAGGCCCTTGGCGGCAGCGTTACGGGCCAGCAGACCGGCTCCGATCAGCACGCTCGGGTTCGAGGTGTTGGTGCAGGAGGTGATGGCGGCGATCACGACGTCGCCATGACCGATCTCGTAGTTCTTGCCCTCGACGGCAAAACGCTTCGCCGGCTCTTCGCCCTTCTTGTATTCATTGGCAAGCGCCACCGAAAAACCTTCGGCGACCGACGGCAGCGCGATGCGGCCTTCGGGACGCTTCGGACCGGCCATCGACGGCACGACATCGGCGAGGTCGAGCGTCAGCGTTTCCGTGAACACCGGATCGGCGGACTTGGCGGTGCGGAAGAGCCCTTGCGCCTTCGCATAGGCCTGCACCAGCGCAACGCGCGGTGCGGCGCGGCCCGACGTCTTGAGGTAGTCGATCGCGGCGGCGTCGACCGGGAAGAAGCCGCAGGTCGCGCCATATTCGGGCGCCATGTTGGCGATGGTCGCCTTGTCGGCGACGGAGAGATGATCGAGACCGGGGCCGAAGAACTCGACGAACTTGCCGACGACGCCGAGCTTGCGCAGCATCTGCGTCACGGTCAGCACGAGGTCGGTGGCGGTGACGCCTTCCTTCATCGCGCCCTTCAGCTTGAAGCCGACGACGTTCGGCAGCAGCATCGACAGCGGCTGGCCGAGCATGCAGGCTTCCGCCTCGATGCCGCCGACGCCCCAGCCGAGCACGGCCAGACCGTTGACCATGGTGGTGTGGGAGTCGGTGCCGACCAGCGAGTCAGGGTATGCAACCTCGAAGGTGCCGGTCTTCTTGCCGACCGTCATCTTCTCCTTCTTGGTCCAGACCGTCTGGGAGAGATATTCGAGATTGACCTGGTGGCAGATGCCGGTGCCGGGCGGCACCACGGAGAAGTTCGAGAACGCCGCCTGGCCCCATTTCAGGAACTCATAGCGCTCCTGGTTCTGCTTGTATTCCTCGGTGACGTTCTTGGCGAAGGCCTTGTTGTCGCCGAAGAAGTTCACGATCACGGAGTGGTCGATGACGAGGTCGACCGGCACCAGCGGGTTGATCTTCTCGGCATCGCCGCCGAGCTTCTGCATCGCGTTGCGCATCGCGGCAAGATCGACCACCGCAGGAACGCCGGTGAAGTCCTGCATCAGCACGCGGGCCGGGCGGAACGCGATCTCATGCTCCAGCGACTTCTTGCGCAGCCATTTCGACACCGCGACGATGTCTTCCTTCTTGACCGAGCGGCCGTCCTCATTGCGGAGGAGGTTCTCAAGCAGGACCTTCATCGAATAGGGGAGTTTCGAAATTCCCTTCAGACCATTCTTCTCGGCCGTGGGCAGGCTGTAATAGACATAGGTCTTGGCGCCGACCTTGAGGGTCTTTTTGCATTTGAAGCTGTCGAGCGAGGTCATGCTAGGAAATCCCAATTGTTAGTTATACCCGGCAAAGGGTATTTTAACACCGTCAGCGAATCCGGTTGAGTCGCTTGCAGGGGCAGGTTGAGTTGCTGCATCAAGTAGTTCCGGGCTTATAGAAGCTTTCTAACCGCGCCGCCACAGCCACAAACGTGCCGCAGCAATTCGCGAGCCAAAAATTCCCATGCGCTACCCCAAGATTTCCTGAGGCCTGGCTTTGAGCGGGTTGAACCAAGGCAAGATGCAGCTGTCCGGACGCGGCCTCGTTTGCGTGCGGGGCGGGCGCGAGGTGTTTTCCGGGCTCGATTTCGAGGCGGTCGCCGGCGAAGCCGTGGCCGTCGTCGGCCGCAACGGTTCGGGCAAGACCTCGCTGCTGCGGCTGATCGCCGGCCTGCTCATTCCGGCGGGCGGGACAATCGCGCTCGGTGGCGGCGATGCCGAGCTGACATTGCCGGAGCAATGCCATTATCTCGGCCATCGCGATGCCCTCAAGCCGGCGCTGAGCGTGACGGAAAATCTGGCATTCTGGGCTGATTTTCTGGGCGGCGAGCGTTTTGACCCCGCCAAGAGCCTGGCCATCGTCGGCCTCGACCACGCCACCCACCTGCCGGCCGCCTTCCTGTCCGCTGGCCAGCGCCGCCGGCTCTCGCTGGCCCGGCTGCTGACCGTCCGCCGCCCGGTCTGGCTGCTTGACGAGCCGACCAATGCGCTGGACGTTGCCGGCCAGGACATGTTCGCCGGCCTGATGCGGGAGCATCTCGCCCGCGGCGGCATGATCATCGCGGCGACCCACGCGCCGCTGGGGATCGATTCGCGGGAGCTGCGGATCGGGGGGACGGCATGAAGCGGCCCGACCCTCAGCTTTTCGAGCGGCCAACCTCCGCTCTCCCCGCTCCCTCCCCCCTCTTGGCCGCAGAAGGGGCCACCCCATGACCGCCCTGTCCGCCCTGATCCGCCGGGACATCCGGATCGCGCTCCGCGTCGGCGGCGGGGCGCTGATCGGCGTGCTGTTCTTCCTGACCGTCGTGGTCCTGATGCCGTTCGCGGTGGGGCCGGACCTGGCGCTGCTGTCGCGGCTGGGGCCGGCGATCCTGTGGCTGGGCGCGCTGCTGGCGAGCCTGCTCACCCTGGACCGGCTGTTCATGGCCGACCATGAGGACGGCTCGCTCGACCTGATCACGATGAGCCGGACGCCGCTGGAACTGGCCTGCGCGGCCAAGGCGCTGGCGCATTGGCTGGGGG
>NZ_AKIY01000309.1 GCF_000282615.1 Bradyrhizobium sp. YR681
GGCGGGCGAGCTCGCCCGCCTTGGTCTCGTTGACGGCAAATTCGATGAAGCCGGTGCCGCCGCTTTTGGCCTTCGGCGCCAGCGGCTCGCCGGAAAATTTCGGCCAATCCGGCGCGAGCTGGTCCTCCAGCAAGATCAGCGAACGCAGGCCGTCGACCGCCGTCTGCGCGGCCGAGCCGGCGCGGAACTGGTCGTTGAAGATCTCCAGCGACAGCGGCCCGGCATAGCCGGTCGCCGCGACCGCCTGCATGAATTCGCCGACCGGCAGGTCGCCCTGGCCGGGGAAGGAGCGGAAGTGCCGACTCCACGACAAAATGTCGAGCTCGAGTTTCGGTGCGTCGGCAAGCTGCACCAGAAAGATCTTGTCCCCGGGGATCGAGGCCATGGCGCGGACCGGAAAGCCCGGCGCCAGCGCGTGAAAACTGTCGAGGATGATTCCGATCGCGGGATGATCGGCCCGCCGCACGATCTCCCAGGCGTCGCGGTAGTCGTTGACATGGCGGCCCCAGGCCAGCGCCTCGTAGCCGACGCGCAGGCCCCGCTTGGCGGCGCGCTCGCCGAGCTCGCGAAAGTCATCCGCGGCGCGGTCGATGCCGCCGAGGGATGAGGGCGAGACGTTGGAGCAGATCAGCAGCAGATCGGTGCCGAGCTCCTGCATCAGATCGAACTTCCGCTCGGCGCGGGCAAAGTTGCGGGCACGCTGCGGCTCCGGCATGCCTTCGAAATCGCGGAACGGCTGGAAGGCGCAAATCTTGAGATTGAGATCGTGGCAGAGCTTTGCGATGTCGCGCGGCCCTGCGCCGAACGACAGCAAATCGTTCTCGAAGATCTCGACCTCGTCGAAGCCGGCGGCTGCGATGGCGCGGAGCTTTTCGTCCAGCGCGCCTGAGAGAGAGACGGTCGCGATCGAGCGCTTGTTCATGCTGCTGTCTCCTCCATGGCTCCCCCGAGGAAGAGCTGGCCGATGCGGGGATCGTTCAAAATGCGCTCCGCCCTGTCGACCATGCGGGTCTGGCCGAGTTCGAGCACGATGCCGAAATCGGAGATCTCCAGCGCCGAGCGCGCGTTCTGCTCGATCATCAGGATGGTGACGCCGCGATCGCGCAGGGATTTGAGGATGTCGAAAGTCTGCTGCACCATTAGCGGTGACAGGCCGATCGAGGGCTCGTCGATCAGCACGAGTTTTGGTTCGAGCAGCAGCGAGCGGGCGATCTCGAGCTGCTTCTGCTCGCCGCCGGACAATGTCGAGGCCTGCTGCGTCGACTTGCGGCGGAGGGCCGGAAACAGGTCGAGCGCGGCTTCGATCCGCTTGGGCAGGTCGATGCCTTTCCCGGCTGAGACCCCGCCGAGCTCGATGTTGCTGCGGACCGAAAGCTCCGGGAAAATGTTGCGCCCCTGCGGCACGTAGCAGATGCCGGCATTGAGCAGCGCGCGCTGGCTCAAATGGGTGACGTCGCGGCCCGCAAAGCTGATCTTGCCATCGCGCAGCTTCAGCAGGCCGAAGATCGCCTTGAACACGGTGGACTTGCCGGCGCCGTTCGGGCCGATGATGGTGGTGATGGTCGCCGGCGGCACCGAAAAGGTCGTGCCGTTCAGGATGGTCATCTTGCCGTAGCCGCCGACGAGATTGTGAACCGAGAGGATCGGGTCGCTCATGCTCGCTCTCCCTAATGTCCGAGATAGGCTTCGATCACGGCGGGGTTTTTTCGCACCTCGTCGGGGCGTCCCATCGCCAGCACCTTGCCTTCCGCCATCACCATCACGCGCGAGCACAGCGACATCACGAATTCCATGTTGTGCTCGATCACGACGAAGGTGGCGTTCTTCTCGCGGTTGATCGCGATCAGGCGTTCCTTCAGGTCCGACAGCATCGACGGGTTGACGCCGCCGGCGGGCTCGTCGAGCAGCACCAGGCGCGGGCCGCCCATGAAGGCCATGGCGGCATCGAGCAGCTTCTGCTGGCCGTAGGAGAGACCCCCGGCCGGCTCATCGGCGAGATGATCGAGCTTGAAGAAGCCGATCATCTGGTTGGCGGCTTCCGTCAGCCCGGCATCGGAGCGGCCGACCAGGCGCGAGGCCATGTTGCCCTGGTGCTCCTGTCCCGCAAGGATCAGGTTTTCGCGCACCGAGAGCTTGGGGAATACCTGCAACAGCTGGAAAGTGCGGCTGACCCCGAGCTTGTTGAGCTCGGCGGGCCGCAAGCCCGTGACGACCTTGCCGTCGAGCTTGACCTCGCCGCCCGACGGCGTGAGCTGGCCGAGGATGCAGTTGAACAGGGTCGACTTGCCGCAGCCGTTCGGTCCGATCAGGCCGAGGATCTCGCCTTCGCGGACATCGAAGCTGACGTCGGCGACGGCGCTGATGCCGCCAAAATTCTTCTTGATGCTGGTGACTTCGAGGACTGCGCTCATTGCACCGTCTCCAGACGCGACTTCGCGACGGCGCGCAACGCGGAGGCCGCCTTGGTGCGGCGCTCGGCGAGATAGCGGTCGAGGATTCCCAGAATGCCCGTCGGCGACCAGATCAGCAGCAGCATCACCGCCACCGCGTAGATCATCAGATAATAGCCTTCCGTGAAGCGCAGCCATTCCGGCAGCAGCACTGCGATCATCGCGCCCAGGAAGGGACCGAAATAGAACCCGGCGCCACCGACGATCACCATCATCAGGAGGTCGAGCGAGAGCGACAGGTTGAAGGGAACAGGATCGATATATTGCGTCAGCGGCGCATAGAGCGCGCCGGCGATGCCGCCGAGCGCCGAGCCGATCGCAAAAGCCATCAGCGTGTAGCGTCGTGTGTCGATGCCGAGCGACTGCGCGCGCAAGGGATTCTCGCGCAGTGCCATGAAGGCCCGGCCCCAGGGCGAGCGGATCAGCCACCATACCGCGGCCGAGACGATCGCGAGCGAGCCGAGGCAGACATAGTAGAAGGGCAGTGGCTTGTTGGTCGCGAACCCGAAAATGTGCGGGCGCGGAATGTTGGAGATGCCGTAGATGCCGCCGGTGAGCCAGCTCTCGTTGCGGAACACCAGGAAGGCCAGCGTCGAGAAGGCCAGCGTGACGAAGGCAAGGTAATGGTGCTGCACCCGCAGCGCGGGATAGCCGAGCACCCAGCCGACCGCAAAACTCAGGACGATCGCGACCACGATTGCGGCCGGCAGCGGCCAGCCATGGGTGGTCATGATCGCCGCCGCATAGGCGCCGATGCCGACGAAGGCGCCCTGCGCCAGCGAGACCTGGCCGGCATAGCCGAGCGTGAGATTGAGGCCCATCGCGGCGATCGTCATCACCGCCCATTGGCTCAGGATGAACAGACCATAACGGTTGAAGTTCATGGGGACGACGATCAGGCCGGCGATGACGATGAGGCCGAGCGCGATCTTCAGGGGTTTGGCGAAGCTGGTCATACCGTGCGCTCCTCGGCGCGGCCGAGCAATCCTTGCGGCCGGAACAGGATCACGACGATCAGGAAGATCAGCGGCACCGCCGCGCGATACTGGGTGGAAACGTAGCTCGCCGCGAGATTGTCGAGCACGCCGATCAACAGGCCGCCGGCGATCGCGCCACGCACCTGGTTGAAGCCGCCGACGATCGCGGCGATGAAGGCGGCCTGGCCGAGCACCTCGCCGGAGGAGAATTTGGCGAGGTAAATCGGCGTGATCAGCAGCGAGGCCAGCGCGACCAGGAAAGCATTGATCAGGAAGGTCAGCAGGATCATGCGTTCGACCGGCACGCCGATGATCCGCGCCACCGTCGGGTTCTGCGCCGCCGCCTGCATCTGGTGGCCGAGCGAGGTGCGGTTCAGCAGCGTGGTCAGACCGAACACGGCGAGGATGGCGACGACGAGCACGCCGATGCTTTGCAGCGAGACGGCATGGCCAAGGATGGAGATGTCGCCGGTCGGCACGATCGAGGGGAAGGGCGAGGCCTCCGCGCTGAAGAACTGCTTGACGGCTTCCTTGAGGCCGATCGCCAGTGCCATGGTCGCGATCGCCAGCGGCAGTACGCCGTGGCGCATCATCGGATCGACCAGCAGCAGCTTGAAGGCGAGGCCCAGCAGGATCATCGAGAGCAGGATGCCGAGGATGATCGCGAGCCAGAACGGCGCACCGGCATGCATCGCCGCCAGCATCAGGAACGCCGGCAGCATCACGAACTCGCCTTGCGCGAAATTGATGGTCTGCGAGGTCTGCCACAGCAGCGTGAAGCCGACCGCGACCAGCGCATAGATCGCGCCGGTGGCAAGTCCTGCGACCAGTAGATCGAACAGATTGGACATTTTCCCCTCTCGTGTCGCTCGTCCCGCTCTGTCGTCTCCCTCGCCCCGTTCTTACGGGGAGAGGGCGGGGTGAGGGGTTCTATCCACGAGCCTATCTCTCACCGTCTTTGCTGAAGCACCCCTCACCCCGACCCTCTCCCCGCGAAGAGCGGGGCGAGGGAGAAGGGCCGCGCCTCACTTCACCTTCGGCAGCACCTGCTTCACCACCTGCTTGCCTTCGACCACCTCGACCAGGAAGCTCTGGCGGTCGATGTCGCCGGTGTCGCTGAAGGTGACGTCCATCAGGATGCCCGGCTCGTCCGCGGCTTTGATGGTGAGGCCATGCAGCGTGTCGGCGAACGCCTTGGAATCGACCTTGCCCATTTTCTCGGTGGTGGCCTTCACCATGTAGACGGCGAGGTAGCCCTTCAGGCCGTTATGGTCAGGGACGTAATTGTACTTCTTGGAAAACTTCTCGCGGAACGCCTTGATCAAGTCGACCGGCGCGTCGGTGGTGAGGCCGACATGGCCGCGCGCGCCGTTGGCGGCATCGCCGGCGAGCTCGATCACCTTCTGGCCGATCAGCGTGGTCTCGCCCATCAGCGGCGCGGTGACGCCCTGGCGCTTCAGCTCCTTCAGGATGCGCGCGCTCTCTTCCTCGTTGAGATAGACGAAGACGGCATCGGGATTGGCGGATTTGATCTTGCCGACGTCGGCGGCGAAATCGGCCTGGCCCGCTTCGGTCGAGAGGTCGGCGACCACCTTGGAGCCAAGCCGGTCCAGCTCCTTGACCACGACATCGCGCCCGCCGCGGCCAAAGTCGTTGTTGACCCAGACCACCGCGACCGTCTTCGCCTTCATCTCGTCGTGGATGTACTTTGCGACCTTCGGCATCGACGATTGCTGGCCGAACGAGGTGCGGAACAGGAATTTGTTACCCGCCTGCGTCAGCTCGGCGGCCTCGCCGCCCATGATCTGCGCGATGCCGGCTTCGGCGGCGAGCGGCGCGGTGACCTTCACCGAGCCGGAATAGCCGGGCCCGAGCAGCACATAGGGCTCGGCGTCGAGCGCCTTCTGCACTTGGGCGCGGGCAACGCCGGGGTTGGACTGCGAGTCGGCGTGGGTGACCTCGAGCTTGCGGCCGAGCACGCCGCCCTTGGCGTTGATCTCCTCGATCGCGAGGTCGATGCCGTTCTTCCAGTTGGTGCCGACGGTGGCGCCGCCGCCCGAGAGCTCGGCAACGTCGGCGAGCTTGATCGCCTGTGCCTGGACGCTGGTTGCAGTCGCGAAGGCAAGCAGGGCGCCCGCCAGTAGTGTCGATTTCATGGTCTCTCCTCCCGTTTTCTCTGATTTGTCCGCGGCCTTGTGTCCGGCCGCTTTGGTTACGCTGCGTGATAGGCCGAACTGCGTGCCGCCATCACCTCGTCAAAGGCCTCTCCCATGATCTCGGTCGATGGGGCGAGGCCGGTGAACAGTTCGAATGCATCCGCGGCCTGGTAGATCGCAAGCTCCCGTCCGGTCATGATCCGCGCGCCCTTGGCCCGCGCCGCGGCCAGCAAGGGTGTGATCAGCGGCGAATAGACGGCGTCGGCGACCCAGAGGTTTTCGCGCAGCAATGTCGCGGCGACCGGGGTGTCCCGGTTCGGCAGCATGCCGACTGGCGTGCCGTTGACGAGCCCGGTTGCGCCGTCGAGCGCGTCCTCGACGCTTCGGGCCACCCGCGCGCCGCCATGCGGGGCCAGAAGCGCGGCCAGTTTCTCGGCCCGCGCCGGCTCGCTGTCGAAGATGCGGAGGTCGGAAACCTTCAGGCTCGCCAGCGCAAAGGCGATCGCCTTGCCGACCCCGCCGGTGCCGATCACGGCGACCGCATTTCCGGAGGGGGCCAGCAGTGGCGCGACCGCACGCGCAAAGCCTGTGGTGTCGGTGTTGTGGCCGATCAGCCGGCCGTCCCTCACGACGACGGTGTTGACCGCAGCCATGGTCGCTGCCGTCGGCGCCAGCTCGTCCAGCAGCGGGACCACGGCTTCCTTGTAGGGAAAGGTGACGTTGGTGCCGGCAAAGCCCAGCCGCCGGACGCCCTCGAGCATCATCCTCAGCCCCGCTGCGTCGGCGCCAGCCACTTCGATGAGCTGATAGTGGCCGCGCAGGCCCAGCGCCTCGGCGGCGCGTTCATGCATGGCAGGGGAGGCGGAGTGCGCGATCGGCGCGCCGATCAGGCCGGTCAGGAGTTTTTTGGGTGTGGCGGGTCCGCGGCTAGACATGATCCACTATCGTCTCTCAGGGCGCGTTGATGTCCGGCCATTAGCGGGGAAATCCGCGCAATTCCAAGGGGGACGATAGCCTTTCCCCTGCCTAACACAATTACCCTTTCATCCCGCAAACCTAACATAATGTTATTTCTTCCGCCCGCGCACCGGCGCGGCCTTGCCGTTGCCGCGGGCCGGCTCGACCGCGCGCATCTCGGCGCGCAGCGACTCGATGAAATATTCGACGTGAAGCGACAGCGGCGCGCCGCGCTTCACCGCGATATAGGTGTCGAACCGCGTCGGCTCGGTGATCTTGATCAGCTCGATGCCGGGATAGCCGCCATGGGCCACCGTGAACTGGTCGATGATGGCGATGCCGAGCCCCGCTTTCACCAGCGCGCAGACCGTGGTGCCGAAGCGCGCGCGGATGGTGATGTTGTAGTCGAGGCGGTGGCGCGCGAAGATTTCGGCCATGATCCGTCCGTAGGGGTCGTTGGGGTCGATGCCGATCAGCGGATAGCGGGTGATCTCGGCGGCGGAGACCTGCTTGCGGCCGGCGAGCTCGTGGCCCGGTGGCACGATGCAATAGAGCTCGCCCGAGGCGAGCGGCATGAAGTCGAGCCCGGAATGCTCCAGCCGGTAGCTCATTGCGACGCATTCGCCGCGGCCGAGCATGAGATAGTCGATGGCTTCCTCGAGCTTGAGGATGTTGATGTCGATGCCGAGATCGGGATAGCGGCGGCGAACCCGCTCGATCGCGCGCGGCACCATCACCTGCGAGATGCTCGGCACCGAGCCGATGCGCAGCTCCGACAGACCGCCGCGGCCGATCTTGGAGATGATTTCGGAGAGATCGTCGACCTTTTTGTAGACGCCGTTGATCTGCTCGAAAATGTTCTCGGCTTCCGGTGTCGGGAAATAGCGTCCGTTCTGGCGCTGGAAGAAGCGGATGCCGAGCGATCGCTCGGTGTATTTGACGAGTCGGCTGATGCCCGGCGCGGACACATTGAGCAGCTTCGCCGCGCCGCCAATGGTGCCCGTCACCATCACGGCACGGATCACTTCAACCTGGCGCAGCGTCATCATGTTCTTGGCATCTTCCGGCATCCGAAAACGATCGTGACACCGATCATCTCACGACAGATGCGATGTCATCCAGCGCCAAGTGTGCTGATGTGGATGGAGGCGGCAAACCAGGCTGGTGTCCCGGACGCGCTGCAGCGCATCGTCGAGGAGACGCTAAGCTGCGTTCGAAGCCAACTTCCCGGTCAGATTGTTTCGATTAAAATCAGCGCGTCGATATCGAAGGGTGGCGACGTCGCGCGATCTGTTGCATCCGCGCCGCTTGCTGCAACTGCGTTCTAGCTCGCCGGCCCCTCGGGCGACACGCTGTCTGCGAGCTCGCTGCGTTCGCCTTGCAGCACCTCGCGCGCGAACTCGATGATCTTCTGCTTGTTTGCCGTTTCGCGGACGGCGAAGAACACGCGGTTCAATTCCAGGCCGAGTACGCTGTTGAGGGCGATGTCCTCGTCTTGCATCGTGGTTTTCCCGCTTCCGACGCCCTAGGTGTATCTTGACGTCACTTCTTCCACAAGTAGATTAAAGCTTCGAGGTCAATGGGATACCGGAAAACTACGGAAGCGGTGAATTGAGGCAGCCCCCAAAGACGTGCTATACCCGACAGCGAGGGTCAGGAAACGCACCGATGTCCGCCGTGGATTATGGACGGGAAGCGCTCGACTTTATCGAGGGATTGGGAGCCTACACCAAGGTTCCTGATGCCATGGATGCGCTTGCGGCTGCATTCGGCCGGTACGGCTTCGAGCACATCATCGTCACGGGCTTGCCGAATCCCGATCAGCGCTTTTCCCAGATGGTGCTCGCCAAGAAGTGGCCGGCGGAGTGGTTCAACCTCTACACCGAAAAGAGCTACGACCGCGTGGATCCCGTGATCCGCAAGTGCCGGCAGACGGTGAATCCCTTCGAATGGTCGGAAGCTCCCTATGATGCGGAGTTCGAACCGGGGGCGGCCGAAGTGATGCGGCGCGCTGCCGATTTTCGGATGTCGCGCGGTTTCGTCGTGCCGATCCACGGCTTGACCGGCTATGAAGCGGGCGTCTCGCTCGGCGGCGTCAACCTCGATCTCAACGTCCGCAGCAAGCCTGCGCTGCACCTTGTCGCGATGTACGGCTTCGACCACATTCGACGCCTGCTCGCTCCCGCGCCGCACCCGTTGGCGCGTCTCACCCCGCGCGAGCGCGAGGTGCTCACCTGGGCCTCGCAAGGCAAGTCGGCGTGGGAAATCGGCGAGATCCTGCACATCACGCAGCGCACCGCCGAAGAACATCTTGCAACTGCGGCGCGCAAGCTCGGTGCGGTCAACCGTACGCATGCGGTCGCGCTCGCGATCCGCCAAAGAATCATCAATCCCTGAAATCCGCTCCTACTGGGAAATTTCCCAATAGTCGGTCTGGCGGTTTTCCATGAGGATTCCCCCATTGTTTCAAGCAATGGGGGAATAGATGATTCATGTAATTTCAGCCGTCAATCGGCATCTCTACGAGGACGTGCTCGAACAGCATTTCAGGGTTCGCCACGAGATTTTCGTCGAAGAGCGGAAATGGGAGGGGCTGCGCAAGCCCGACGGCCGCGAGATCGACACCTACGACAATGACGATGCGATCTATCTGCTGGCGCTCGAAAACCGTCGCGTGCTCGGCGGCTACCGCCTGTATCCAACTACCAAGCCGACCATGATGAGCGAGGTCTTCCCTCATCTCGCTGCAGTGCGGGGCTGCCCGGTCGATCCGCAGGTCTGGGAATGGTCACGCTTCTTCGTGACGCGCGAGCGGCGCGACGGCGCGTTCAACCTGCAACTGATGGCGGCGGCGCAGGAGTTCTGCCTCGATCAGGGTATCGAGCGTCTCTGCCTGGTCATGGAGACCTGGTGGCTGCCGCGCTTCCACGACATCGGCTTTGTCGTCACGCCACTCGGATTGCCGGCGCTGGTCGAGGGGTCCTGGACCATGGCCGCAACGATCGAGGTCCGCCAGGAATCGCTGGACATCGTGCGGGAACGTATCGGGATGACGAATGTCATCCAGCAGGACGGACCGCGTATCGACTGTATCGCCCGTGCCAACCTCTGCGGCCTTGCTGCCGCGCAACGAAAGAGCGCCTGAAATGTCGAACATGATGCGGGACAGCCAGATCATGGCGCAAACCAAGGACGAGAATCTCGGATACATGTCCGACATGGCGCTGGAACTGGCGCAGATGGCGGATGATTCCGGACTGACGACGCTCGCCTACCTGTTCCGGATGGCGGCACTGGAGGCCTCGACGGCCAACAGCGTGCTCGCCGAACCGGACGATCTCCCCCGGCAGATGACGTCGCACTAGGCGCGTCCTCTCCATTCAGACGACATTCACACCCTCCCCTCGGCCTGCCGGGGGGAGGGTGATCGTTTGGGTGCGGCAGGTTGCCTCATCTGATGCGGCAACCTTCTTGCAAGGCCGATGCTGACCGCATGCACCCGCATGCAACAAAGTGCATATTTGGTGTCGAATCGCTCTTGCCTCGGAACGATACTGCCATTACCCATTTTTCCGCCTTGTAGAGGCAGGGGGAGCTCTTTCACTGATGGCGACTGTGTTCGAACATCGGCGCGATTCCGCGTGCGCCTGAAAGAGTTCTGATGTTGCTCGTCGTTGAACAGTTCCTGAACGGCTTGCAGTTCGGCCTGCTGCTGTTCCTGCTCGCCGCGGGCCTGACGCTGGTGTTCGGGATCATGGATCTCGTCAACCTCGCGCACGGCTCGCTCTACATGATGGGCGCCTATTTCGCCGCGACCTTCGCGGCCTGGACCGGCAGCTTTCTGCTCGGCGCGCTGCTGGCGCTCGGCGCGACGCTGGTGCTCGGCATCGTGCTGGAAATGTCGGCGCTGCGGCATCTCTATGGCCGCGATCATCTCGACCACGTGCTCGCGACTTTCGGCCTGATCCTGTTCTTCAATGAAGCGGTGCGATTGATCTGGGGACCCGCGGGTCTCGCGTTGCCGCTGCCGGCCTGGCTCACGGTGCCGGTGCCGATCCTGCCCGGCATCCACTATCCCGCCTATCGCCTCGCCATCATCGTGGTCGCACTGCTTGTTGCGCTACTGCTCTATCTCGGCGTGATGCGCACCCGCATCGGCATGCTGATCCGCGCCGGTGCGTCCAACCGCGAGATGATCGGCGCGCTCGGCATCAACATCAAGCTGCTCTACACGCTGGTGTTCGGCCTCGGCGCCGCGCTTGCCGGCCTTGCCGGCCTGATGCAGGCGCCGATCCTCACCGTGCAGATCGGCATGGGCGAAAACATTCTGATCCTCGCTTTCGTCATCATCGTGATCGGCGGCATCGGCTCGATCCGCGGCGCGTTCCTCGCCGCGATCTTCGTCGGCATGATCGATACGCTCGGCCGCGCCTTCCTGCCGAACCTGCTGCGGCAGGTGCTGAGCGGCGCCGCTGCCTCCACCGCCGCGCCCGCGCTGTCCTCCATGCTGATCTACCTGCTGATGGCGATCGTGCTGGTGGTGCGGCCGGAGGGGCTGTTTCCGGCCAACCGTCGATGAAGGCTTTCACGGTAGCTAAGGCCGTCACGGCCCTGATGCTGGCGGGCCTCGTGCTGCTGCCGCTCTATTCGTCCATGTCCGGCAACATCTTCATCCTGACGCTGTTCACCCGCATCGTCATCCTGGCGCTGGCCGCCGCGAGCCTCAACCTCATCATGGGCTTTGGCGGCATGATGAGCTTCGGCCACGCCGCCTATCTCGGCATTGGCGGCTACGCCGTCGGCATGCTCGCGCAGGAAGGCGTAGGTTCCGGCTTCATCCAGTTTCCGGTCGCGCTGGCGGCCTCCGCGCTCTATGCGCTGGTGATCGGCGCGCTCAGTTTGCGCACCCGCGGCGTCTATTTCATCATGATCACGCTCGCCTTTGCGCAGATGGCCTATTACGTCGCCTCGGGCCTGGCGCGCTACGGCGGCGATGACGGCCTCACCGTCTACAAGCGCAGCGACTTCTCCGGGCTGATCAACCTGTCGAACCGCACGCAGTTCTACTATCTCTGCCTCGCCTGCCTGTTCGTCGTGCTCCTCCTGATCTGGCGCATCGTCAATTCGCGCTTCGGCCTGGTCGTGCAGGGCCTGCGCTCCAATGAGCAGCGCATGCAGGCGATCGGCTTTCCGGCAAAACGCTATCAGCTGGTCTGCTTCGTCATCTCAGGCATGATGTGCGGTCTTGCCGGCGCGCTGCTTGCCAACAACACCGATTTCATCAGCCCGGCCGTGATGTACTGGACCCGCTCCGGCGACCTCATGGTGATGGTGATCCTCGGCGGCATGGGCACGCTGTTCGGTCCTGTTATGGGCGCGGTGGTGTTCCTGCTGCTGGAAGAGTTTTTGTCGCAGATCACCGAATATTGGGCGCTGATCATGGGCCCGCTGCTGCTTCTGATCGTGCTGTTCGGCCGCGGCGGCATCATGGGCATGCTGGGGAGGGCTGGCCGTGGCTGAACCCTTGCTCCGTGTTGAAAAGCTGGTGCGCCGCTTCGGCGGCATCATCGCGACCGACAATGTCTCGCTCGACGTCGCGGCCGGCGAGCTGCATGCCATCATCGGCCCGAACGGCGCCGGCAAGACCACGCTGATCAGCCAGCTCACCGGCCATCTCGAACCGCATTCCGGCAGCGTCTCGCTCGGCGGGCGCGACATCACCTATCTGCCGGCCTATCGCCGCTGCGCGCTGGGCCTCGCCCGCTCGTTCCAGATCACCTCGCTGCTGCTCGACTTCACCGCCGCCGACAATGTCGCACTGGCGGCGCAGGCGCATGCCGGCACCTCGTTCCGCTTCTTCGGCAATGCCCGCAAGGAAAAGGGCCTGCGCGATGCCGCACATGCCGCGCTCGATCGCGTCGGCCTGCTGCACCGCGCCGATGTCCTGGTGTCCAGGCTCAGCCATGGCGAGCGTCGCCAGATCGAGCTTGCGGTCGCGCTCGCCAGCAAGCCGAAGCTGTTGCTGCTCGACGAGCCGATGGCCGGCCTCGGCGTCACCGAATCCCAGAGCATGGTGAAGCTGCTCCAGGAGCTGCGCAAGGAAGTCTCGATCGTCCTGGTCGAGCACGACATGCCGGCGGTGTTCGCGCTCGCCGACCGCATCTCGGTGCTGGTCTATGGCCGCGTCATTGCCTCCGGCGATCCGGCCGCGATCCGCGCCAATGAGGACGTCAAGCGCGCCTATCTCGGCGACCAGCATGTGGTGACGCACCATGGCTGAAAAAGTGATGGCTGACACCCTGCTCGACGTCGACGGCATCGAGACCTGCTACGGCCTCAGCCAGGTGCTGTTCGGCCTGTCGCTGTCGATCAAATCAGGCGAGATGGTCTCGCTGATGGGCCGCAACGGCATGGGCAAGACCACCACCATCCGCTCCATCATGGGCCTGACGCCGGCGCGCACAGGCACGATCCGTTTTGCGGGCACGGAGGTGCGGACGCAGCCGTCCTACCGGATCGCGAAGCTCGGTGTCGGCCTTGTGCCCGAGGGACGCCAGATCTTCCCGAACCTCACCGTGCGCGAAAATCTCGTCGCTGCGGCCGCGGATCGTTTTGGCAGCAGCAATCCCTGGACGCTCGCCGCGATCTACGTGATGTTCCCGCGCCTCGCCGAACGCGCGTCCAACATGGGCAACCAGCTTTCCGGCGGCGAGCAGCAGATGCTCGCGATCGGCCGCGCGCTGATGACCAACCCGAAGCTTCTGATCCTGGACGAGGCGACCGAGGGCCTCGCGCCATTGATCCGCGAAGAGATCTGGAGCTGCCTGTCGTTGCTCAAGAGCCGCGGACAGTCGATCCTGGTGGTCGACAAGAACGTCGACCACCTCGCCCGCATCTGCGACCGCCACTTCATTATCGAGCGCGGCAAGACGGTGTGGAGCGGCACCTCGGACGAGCTGATGGCCGAGCCGGATCTGCAGCACAAGTATTTGGGGATCTGAGCCCCCGTTCTCTCGCCGTCATTGCGAGCGAAGCGAAGCAATCCAGAGTCTTTCTGCGGAGGGATTCTGGATTGCTTCGTCGCTTCGCTCCTCGCAATGGCGGAGGAGAGAGATGTGATCCTCAGAACACCTCGAAATACTCGCGATGCTCCCAATCGGTCACCTCGGACAGGAAGCGGTCGATCTCGGCATTCTTGATGTGGGTATAGTAGTCCACGAATTCGGCGCCCAGCTTCTCGCGGAAGAACGGATCGTCCTTCAGGGCGGAGACGGCATCGCGCAAGCTTTTCGGCAGCAGCGGCGCCTTGGTCTCGTAGGGCGTGTCGGCTGACGGGCCGGGATCGAGCTTGCGGTCGACGCCGTCGAGGCCTGAGAGGATCTGCGAGGCCATGTAGAGGTAGGGATTGGCGGCGGGCTCGCCGATGCGATTTTCCAGGCGCGTTGCGGCATCGCCTGCACCGCCGAGTACGCGGATCATCACGCCGCGATTGTCGCGGCCCCAGATCGCGCGGTCCGGCGCCAGTGAATAAGAGCGGTAGCGTTTGTAGCCGTTGATGGTCGGCGTGGTGAACACGGTCGAGGCGCGGGCGTGGTCGAGCAGGCCGGCAAGGTAGGACTTGCCGAATGCGCTGAGCGGTTCGCTGCTGTCCTTCGCCATGAACTGGTTTTCACCGCTCGCGCGCGAAACGATCGACTGGTGCAGGTGCCAGCCGCTCGCGAACAGGTTCGGCAGTTTCGGCCGGCACATGAAGGTGGCGTGGTAACCGTGGCGGCGCGCGATCTGCTTCACGGCAGAGCGAAACAGCACCATGTTGTCGGCGGGCTCGAGCCCCTTCTTCGGTGCGAAGGTGAATTCGCACTGGCTCGGCCCGAACTCGACCTCGACCGAGCGCAAGGGCAGCCCGAGCGCGACGATGTCGCGGCGCAGGATCTCCAGCACGGGCTCCATCTGATCGAAGCGCTGCTCGGTGAGGTATTGATAGCCGTGGCTGAGCAGGCTCACCGACGGCGGCGTGCCGGGCTGTCCGGCGTCCTCGGGCCGCATATGCGGATCGTCGAGCTTGAAGATGTGGAATTCGACCTCGAGCCCCGCGACGAAGTCATGGCCGCGGCTTGCGAGCTCGTCGAGCACCTTGCGATAGAGCCCGCGCGTCGCGAACGGCACCGGGCGGCCGTCCTGGAAATAGAGGTCGCACAGCACCCAGCCCGTGGCCGGCGCCCACGGCAGCACGCGAAAGGTGGTGGTATCAGGCACCATCAGCACGTCGGCCGCGCCCTCCATCTCCTTCATGCCGAAGCCGCCGCCTGCGGTGAACACCGGGAACACCGTGCGGTGCGAGGTGTCCTTGGCGAGCATGGTCGTGGTGATGGAGCAGCCGCTCTCCAGCGACGCGATCGCCTCCGAAGCGATGATGGTCTTGCCGCGCAAGATGCCGTGCTGGTCGGGGAAGGCGAGGCGGATGACCTCGAGATTCTTCTCCTCGACGAGACGGCGCATCCGCGCCGCGGCGTCCTTCTGCTCATCCGACCACAGCGCATGACGCGCGACGAAAGTCACTTGGCCACTCCCTCAATCACTGCTGCTCGATGTGTGCAAAACACTTGCCACATCCTCCGTCATTGCGAGGAGCGTAGCGACGAAGCAATCCAGAGTCCCTCTGGAGAGGCAGCCTGGATTGCTTCGCTGCGCTCGCAATGACGAGGATGGGCCGCCACTCTTATTCAGCCGCCGTCAACCGGTGCACGTTGTCGGCGATTTCCTTCGGCACCGGTGCGGCCCAAGGTGCGCCGCGGCGGCGTTTGACGTCGACCTCCATCCAGTAGAGCTCCCAACCCTGGGTCGGCCCGATGCCGTCCATCGTGGCCGGCCCCTGGATGCTGCGTGCTCTGCTCTCGTCCAGAAACAGCATCGGCTTCTCGCCGCCGCCGACCTTCTCGATCTCGGCCCGCAGCAGGCGGCGATACTGCACGATCGCCTTGTCGCTCGTGCCGAGATGCTCCTTGGTGCGGTCCTGGATCGCGCCCATGGATTCCACCGCCCACTGGTCGTGGACGTTGATGTCGGTGCCCATGCCGGTATAGGTCGCGGTCTGCTGCTCGTGCGGATCGAAGCCGTAATCATTGCTGCGGTTCTTGCGCGAGACGTAGTCGGGCAGCTCATAGAGCTCAAGCCGCTGGTCGCGCATCTTCTGCTTGTCGACCGGGTTCGAATAGCTGGTGAAGATCGCGTACCAGTAGCAATTCTCGTCGTCGACCGGCACGTGCCACTGCGTGATCGTCATCTCCGTGCTCATGGGGATGACGAAGCCGTGCGGGAACAGTTGATTGGTGACACGCACATGGGTGCGCTCCTGGTCGATCTCGCGCAGCGCGATCAGCCGCAATCCGTATTCGGTGTGCTCGACATTGATGATCGGACGGTCGTATTCGCGCAGGATCTTCGTCATCGGCAGGTCGCTGCCGGCGGACGCGCCGCGGAACTGCTTGCCGTAAGCGGTCGAGGTGTCCTCGTCCTCGAAGAAGCGGTGCAGGTACGAGGCGTGCGCGGGATCGATGCCGACCTCCAGCGCCTGGAGCCAGTTGCAGGCCATGTGGCCCTTGAACGCAAAAGTGTGCGTGCCGGGTGCAACGAAGCAGTCGAGCTCCGGGAATGCGGGCGGCTCACCTTCGCCGAGATAGGCCCAGAGGATGCCGCTCTTCTCCACCACGGGATAGGAGCGCTGGCGGATGTTCTGGCAGAGCTTCGACTCCTTCGGCTCGGCCGGCGTCTCGATGCACTGGCCGGTCGCGTCGAACAGCCAGCCATGGAAGGCGCAGCGCAGGCCGCCATGTTCGAGCCGACCAAAGGCGAGGTCGGCGCCGCGATGGGCGCAGTGGCGATCGATCAGGCCGTAGCGCCCGGTCTCGTCGCGAAACAGCACCAGATTCTCGCCGAGCAGCTTGACGGGCCGGATCGGCCGCTCGCCCTCGAGCTCGTCCACCAGTGCGGCCGGCTGCCAGTAGCTTCGCATCAGCTTGCCACAGGGATCCTTCGGCCCGGTGCGGGTGATCAGGTCGTTCTGCTCCTGGCTCATCATGGCGGTCGCGTCCTTCTTGACGAGGATCGTTGTCGATCAGCAAAGCGCGCTCTTCTTCGCCTCTCCCCGCGTGCGGGGAGAGGCCGGATCGCATCGCCAGATGCGATCCGGGTGAGGGGGATTCTCCGCGAGGGCAGCTCTCACCGTCCCTGTGGAGACTCCCCCTCACCCCACCCTCTCCCCGCAAGCGGGGCGAGGGAGTGAGGAATCGAGCTTCCCTGACCGAAACTATCCAAGGCGATTGTTCGCCTATTGAACGAATGGGCGAATTATGACATGCCTTGGATTGGCAGCAAGCACTATTTTGCAGGATTGTCCGAGGCCATGCCCAAGCTGAAGCGAAGCGAGAGCGACGAGCGCGCGACGGATTTCGTCGAAGCCCTCGACCGCGGCCTGCGCCTGCTGCAGTGCTTCGGCACGACGACAGGCCCGATGACGCTGAGCGATCTCGCCCGGGCCGCCGACCTGCCACGCGCGACCGCGCGGCGCATGTTGTTCACGCTCCAGCGCGGTGGTTTTGTCAGCGGCGACGGCAAGCTGTTTTCACTTACGCCGCATGTGCTGACGCTCGCTGCGTCCTATCTGCGCTCAAATCAGCTGGTCACGGTTCTGCAACCGGTGCTCGATCGTGTCGCGATCGCAGCAAACGAAATTTCCTCGCTTGCAGTGCTCGATGGCGATGACGTCGTGTTCATCGCGCGCAGCAGCCCGGCGCGCATGTTCTCAGGCGGCCTCGAAATCGGCTACCGCCTGCCGGCGTTCTGCACCTCGGTCGGGCGCGCCATGCTCGGCCAGCTCGACGATGCCGACCTCGCCGCGCGCCTGAAGGCGATGAAGCGCGAGGCGCTGACGCCGCAGACGGTGACTGACGCGAAGGCGCTGCTCGCGCGCATCATCGCCGATCGCGCGCTAGGCTATTCGCTGGTGGATCGCGAAGCCGAGCCGCATTTCCGCTCGATCTCGGTTCCCGTGCGTCGCTACGACAATGTGATCGTTGCCGCCATCAACATGGGCGCGCATGTCGACCGCGTGCCGGCGCAGGAATTGATCGACCGCTTCCTGCCGCTTTTGCGCGAAGGTGCGGAATCGGTGCGTTCGCAGCTCCTGTAGCCCGGGTGAGCGAGGCGATCCCGGGTCAATTCAAGCGGAGAATCCCGGATGTCGCTGCGCTCATCCGGGCTACGGCTCTGCTAGCGGTTGCGCATCCAGTCGGCCAGGCCGGACAGCGCCTTGTCGAGATCCTGCCGTGCGGCAGCATCGGTCACCGTCTCCTCCAGCGCGCCGCGCATGCAAAGCAGCCACGCATCGCGCTCGGCATCGCCGATGGCAAAGCCGATGTGCCGCTGCCGCAGCCGCGGATGACCTTTCTCGGGGGTGTAAAGGCGCGGACCGCCGGTCCATTCGGTGAGATAGCGCTTCAGCACGTCCCTGATCAGGCCAAGGTCGGCCGCGTGCATGGCGCGGATCGCTTGCGCTTCCGGCAGCGTAACCATGCGATCGTAGAAGCGGTCGACGAGGCGATCGATCGTGGCGCTGCCGCCGATCCGCTCGAACATGGAGATTGCGACGTCGCTATCGGTCATGACTCATTCCCAAGCTTGTAGGCTCGGATATATTGTCATTCCGGCGACTGGCCAACCCTACAGCGCCACGCTCCGCAGCCCAAAACTGCGCGCTTCGTTCTGCAGCACCGGCCGCACCGCGTCGATCAGCCTTGCAGCCGCGGCGTCGACGCTCAGCCCCGCCGTATCCACCACCGCCGTCGCGCGCGAATACAGCGGCTCGCGGCTGAGCAGGATGTTGCGCAGCTCCGCCATCGCGGAGCGGTCATCCGCCATCGGGCGCAAATCGCCTTGGCGGCGGACGCGGGCCATGTGCTCCTCGGGCTCGGCCTTCAGCCAGATCGTGTAGAACGAGGACAGGATCTGGTCGAAGGTCAGGGGCTCGGAGACGATGCCGCCGCCGGTCGCCAGCACCATCAGCTCGTTGCGCGCGAGCAGCTGCTGAAGCGCGGCCTGCTCCATGCGGCGAAAGCCTTCCTGGCCGTAGAGCGCGATGATCTCGGCGACCGAGAGGCCGTTCTGCTGCTCGACCTCCTTGTTGAGCTCGACGAAGCTCCAGCCGATCTTCTTTGCCAGCATCCGACCAAGCGTCGATTTGCCGGCACCGCGCAGGCCGATCAGCGCGATGCCGCAGAACGGCGCGCGTCGCGGTGCAGAGGCACTGCCGCCGGCGAGCACGTCTTTTGCCTGCGCGATCTGCGCCGGTGTCGCCTTGCGCAGAAGATCGCGGAACATCTGCCAGTCCGGCGTCGGATCGGGGCTCGGAAGCAGGTCTTCGAGATGCGCGCCCATCGCGTCGGAGACGCGGCGCAGCAGCACGATCGAGACATTGCCCTTGCCGCTCTCGAGCTGCGCGATGTAGCGCTCCGAGATCCCTGATACCTTGGCGAGCACCTTGCGCGACATGCCGCGTAGCGCGCGCATGGTGCGCACGCGCTGGCCGAGTTGTTCGAGAAAGCGGGATTCGGCGTCGGGACTGTCGGTCATGGACTTTCTTTAGCGGATGTCCTGCGGCGCATTTAAATGAAACATAATGCCTGATAGCATTGACAGCAAGCCGCTGCAGTGTCTTTCTATGAATTATAATTCTAAAATCTGGGGAGACGACCGTGAGCGAGGGATCCTACAACGCGGTGACCTGGCTGCTCGACCGCAACGTCGAGGATGGGCGTGGCGACAAGCTTGCCTTCGACGACACCGTCTCGCGGCTCACCTACGGCGAACTCCAGCGCGAGACGCGCCGCGCCGCCAACATGCTGCGCCGGCTCGGCGTCCGCCGCGAAGAGCGCGTGGCGATGATCATGCTGGATACGGTCGATTTTCCGGTGGTGTTCCTGGGTGCGATCCGCGCCGGCATCGTGCCGGTGCCGCTCAACACGCTGCTGACCGCGGACCAATACGCCTACATCCTCGCCGACTGCCGCGCGCGCGTGCTGTTCGTGTCCGAGGCGCTGTATCCCGTGATCAAGGACGTCGTCGGCCGCATGCCGGATCTCGAGCATGTCGTCGTCAGCGGCGCTAAGCAGAACGGCCACAAGCAGCTTGCGGAAGAGATCGCGGATGAGAGCGATCGGTTCGCCACCGCCGCGACGCATCCCGACGAGCCGGCGTTCTGGCTCTATTCGTCGGGCTCGACCGGCATGCCCAAGGGCGTGCGCCACATCCATTCGAACTTGCAGGCGACTGCGGATACCTATGCCAGCAAGGTGCTCGGCATCCGCGAGAGCGACGTCGGCCTCTCCGCGGCAAAACTGTTCTTCGCCTACGGCCTCGGCAACGCGCTGACCTTCCCGATGTCGGTCGGTGCCACCACGATCCTGAACAGCGAGCGGCCGACGCCGGCGCGGATGTTCGACCTGATGAACCGCTACAATCCGTCGATCTTCTACGGCGTGCCGACGCTGTTCGCAGCGATGCTCAACGACGAGACGATGAAGAGCGAGCGCGGCGGCAAGAGCTTGCGCATCTGCACCTCGGCCGGTGAGGCGCTGCCGGAATCCGTCGGCAACAGCTGGAAAGCGCGCTTCGGCGTCGACATTCTCGATGGCGTCGGCTCGACCGAGCTGTTGCACATCTTTCTCTCGAACGCGCCGGGCGACATCAAATACGGCTCCTCCGGCAAGCCGGTGCCGGGCTATGCGGTGCGGCTCGTCAACGAAGCCGGGCAAGACGTCGCCGACGGCGAGGTCGGCGAGCTCCTCGTCGATGCGCCCTCGGCCGGCGAGGGTTACTGGAACCAGCGCCACAAGAGCCGCCGCACCTTCGAGGGTCCGTGGACCCGCACCGGCGACAAATATGTCCGCGACGCCGACGGTCGCTACACTTTCTGCGGCCGCGCCGACGACATGTTCAAGGTCTCCGGCATCTGGGTCTCACCGTTCGAGGTCGAGAGCGCGCTGATCACGCATCCCGCGGTACTGGAAGCCGCCGTCGTGCCCGAGGCCGATCCGGAGGGCCTGCTCAAGCCAAAGGCCTTCGTCGTGCTGCGCCCCGGCGTGAAGACGACGGACCTGCAGGAGATGCTGAAGGAGCACGTCAAGCAGAAGATCGGCCCGTGGAAATATCCGCGCTGGATCGACGTGGTGGACTCGCTGCCGAAGACCGCGACGGGAAAGATCCAGCGCTTCAAGCTGCGGGACGGCGCGAACTAGCAACGAGCCGTCATGGCCTGGCTTGTCCCGGCCATCCTCGCGTTACCGCAATTGAGGAAGACGTGGATGCCCGGGTCAAGCCCGGGCACGACGACCGAGAGAAGAGTGATAGCATGACCAACCTCACCCCCACCGGCTTCCTCAGCATCGGCAACGCCAGCCTCGAATACAAATGGCTTGCGCCGCAGAGTGCCGACGCACCTACCATCGTCATGCTGCACGAGGGCCTCGGCTCCGTCGGCCTCTGGGGCGACTTCCCGGAAAAGCTCCAGCAGGCCACCGGCGCCGGCATCTTCGTCTATTCCCGCGCAGGCTATGGCCAATCCAGCCCGGTCGCGCTGCCGCGGCCGCTCGACTACATGCAGCGCGAGGCGCTCGACGTGCTGCCGAAGCTGCTCGATATGATCGGCTTCAAGCGCGGCCTGCTGCTCGGCCATTCCGACGGCGCCTCGATCGCGACGATCTATGCCGGCGCGCATCAGGATCATCGCCTGAACGGCCTCGTTCTGATCGCGCCGCATTTCATCGTCGAGGACATCTCGGTGACATCCATCGCCGCGATCAGGACCACCTTCGAGACCACCGACCTGAAGGCAAAACTGGCGCGCTGGCACAAGGACGTCGATAACGCCTTCCACGGCTGGAACGGCGCCTGGCTCGACCCGAAATTCCGCGACTGGGACATCTCCGAATATCTGGCCTATGTCCGCGTCCCCATCCTGGTCGTGCAGGGCGAGGGCGACCAATATGGGACATTGCGACAGGTCGAAATTGCGCAGGAAGAGTGCTACTGTCCGGTAGATTTAAAAATGATTTCAGACGCGGGCCATTCCCCGCATCGTGAAGCGCCGGGGGCGACGCTTGACGCAATTGAGCAATTTGCAAAAGCGGCCCTGCGCGACGATCAGGGACTCCAGGGACGCGCCGCATGATCATGTGGAGGCACATCCATGAATGTGCCGTCACATGCGAGCGGCCAATTGCCGTGGCCGCAATGGGCCTATGTGCCGGGCGAGGCCGCCGGGCTGGATGCCGACTATCAGACGCTCGACATGGCCAAGGCGCTGGTGCCCTCGGCCTTTCGCGGCCATGTGCCGGCGCGCCATCCGGCGCTGCGCTACGGCCTCGCGCTCAACGACCGCGGCTATTTCTGGGAGGCGCAGGAGGTGCTGGAGGCGGTGTGGGCCGCGGCGCCGCAAAACGGCCGCGAGCGCATTCTGCTGCGCGCCTGCATCCTCATCGCCAACGCGAATTTGCGGCTGCGCATGCAGAAGTCGCATTCGGCAGCGCGGCTGTTCGGCGAGGCGCTGACGGAGCTGCGGTCGCTGACCTCGCGCAAGGCGGCCCCGGCCGGCGACGGCTTTGTCGAGAGTTTTCCGATTCCGGCGCTGACGGCCTTGCTCCAGGCCAAGCTCGGCCGTCCCCAGCTCTCCAAGGCCGACTGGATCGCGCTGGGCGCCATCGTGCGGTCCTAGACTCCTCATGAAACAAAGTGCATGTATTGACCGTTAAGGACTAGACTCACTCCAGAATGTGCATTATTGTGCATATAACGGTAAAACCAAGACGAGCTCAAGGGTGGCCCATGGCCGGGGAAGATCGGCGCCTCGCAGGCGGCGCGACATTCATCGATTTCCAGACCGAACCGTCCCGCTACAAGCACTGGAAGCTGGCGGTCGACGGCGACGTCGCGACGCTGACCATGGACGTCGATGAGAACGGCGGCCTGTTCGAGGGCTATCTGCTCAAGCTGAACTCGTACGATCTCGGCGTCGACATCGAGCTTGCCGATGTGGTCCAGCGCCTCCGCTTCGAGCACCCGGAAGTGAAGGTCGTTGTGATGCGCTCGGCCAAGAACCGCGTGTTCTGCGCCGGCGCCAACATCCGCATGCTCGCGGGCTCGACCCACGCCCACAAGGTGAACTTCTGCAAGTTCACCAACGAGACCCGCAACGGCATGGAAGACTCCTCGGAAAATTCCGGCCAGCGCTTCATCACCGTCGTGAACGGCTCGGCCGCCGGCGGTGGCTACGAGCTGGCGCTTGCGACCGACCACATCATCCTCGCCGACGACGGCGCCTCGGCCGTCGCGCTGCCCGAAGTGCCGCTGCTCGCGGTGCTGCCCGGCACCGGTGGTCTCACGCGCGTCGTCGACAAGCGCAAGGTGCGCCGCGACCACGCCGATTTCTTCTGCACCATCGAGGAAGGCGTGAAGGGCAAGCGTGCCGTACAGTGGCGCCTCGTCGACGAGATCGCGCCGAATTCGAAGCTCGAAGCCAAGGTCGCAGAGCGCGCCAAGGAGTTTGCCGGCAAGTCAAAGCGCGCCGGCGGCGGCAAGGGCATCGCGCTGACGCCGCTCACGCGCGTCATCGACGAGGCCAGCATCCGCTACGGTTTTGTCAATGTCGATATCGACCGCGCGGCCCGCATCGCCACCATCTCGATCAAGGCGCCTGAGGCGGCGCCGCCCGCCGACATCGACGGCATGATGGCGCAGGGCGCGTCGTTCTGGCCGCTGCAAGTGGCGCGCGAGCTCGACGACGCCATCCTGCACCTGCGCATCAACGAGCTCGAGATCGCCATGCTGGTGTTCAAGAGCCATGGCGAGCGCGCCCATGTGCTGGCATCCGATGCCTTCCTCGAAGCCAACAAGGCGCACTGGCTGGTCAACGAGATCAGGCATTACTGGAAGCGCGTGCTCAAGCGCATCGACGTCACCTCGCGCACGCTGGTGACGCTGGTCGAGCCCGGCTCCTGCTTTGCCGGCACGCTCGCCGAGCTCGTGTTCGCCGCCGACCGCTCCTACATGCTGATCGGCACGCGCCAGGGCGACAACCAGCCGCCGCCGTCGATCGAATTGTCGGCGATGAATTTCGGCCCCTATCCGATGAGCCATGGCCTGACGCGGCTGGAATCGCGCTTCCAGGCCGATCCGGCCGATGTGGAGCGCGCGGAAGCCACGATGGGCACCGCGCTCGATGCCGAGCAGGCCGAAGAGCTCGGTCTCGTCACCTTCGCGCTCGACGACATCGACTGGGACGACGAGGTCCGCGTCTTCCTCGAAGAGCGCGCCAGCTTCTCGCCCGACAGCCTCACCGGCATGGAAGCCAGCCTCCGCTTCGTCGGACCCGAGACCATGGAATCAAAAATCTTTTCGCGCCTGACCGCTTGGCAGAACTGGATCTTCCAGCGCCCCAACGCGGTCGGCGAGGAAGGCGCGCTGCGCCGCTACGGCAGCGGACAGAAGCCAAAATTCGATATGACGCGGGTTTAACGACCCTCGTGTCCCGGGCGCGCTGCGGCACGGAGTGCCGCTGCGCAGAACCGGGACCCACAGGGACCGAACAATGGGTCCCGGCTCAGCAGTGCAGCACTTCGCGCCGTACTGCGTCCGGGACACGAGACCGATCAAGGAGAGCACGGCCATGAACATGAACATCATGAACGTCGACTACTCGACCAAGATTCCGAACAACGTGAACCTCGCTGAAGACCGCCAGGTGCTCAAGGCGCTGGAAGGCTGGCATCCCGGCTACATGGACTGGTGGAGCGACATGGGGCCGGAAGGTTTCCAGGAGTCGCTGGTGTACTTGCGCACTGCGTATTCGGTCGATCCGCGCGGCTGGGCCAAGTTCGATTACGTCCGCATGCCCGACTATCGCTGGGGCATCCTGCTTGCGCCGCAGGAAGAGAACCGCGTCGTGCCCTTCGGCGAGCATTATGGCGAGCCGGCCTGGCAGGAAGTCCCCGGCGAATATCGCGCCATGCTGCGCCGTCTGATCGTGATCCAGGGCGACACCGAGCCGGCCTCGGTCGAGCAGCAGCGCCATCTCGGCAAGACCGCGCCCTCGCTCTACGACATGCGCAACCTGTTCCAGGTCAACGTCGAGGAAGGCCGTCATCTCTGGGCGATGGTCTATCTGCTGCAGAAGTACTTTGGGCGCGACGGCCGTGAAGAGGCCGACGATTTGCTCCGCCGCCGCTCCGGCGATGCCGACGCACCGCGCATGCTCGGTGCCTTCAACGAGGCGACGCCGGACTGGCTGTCCTTCTTCATGTTCACCTACTTCACCGACCGCGACGGCAAGATGCAGCTGCACAGCCTCGCGCAGTCGGGCTTCGATCCCTTGTCGCGCACCTGCCGCTTCATGCTGACCGAGGAAGCGCACCACATGTTCGTCGGCGAGACCGGCATCACCCGCGTCGTGCAGCGCACCTGCGATGCGATGCGCGAAGCCGGCATCACCGATCCCACTGATATCGCCAAGGTCCGCGCGCTCGGCGTGATCGATCTTCCGACCATCCAGAAGAAGCTGAACCTGCACTACACGCTGTCGCTGGATCTGTTCGGCTCGGAAGTCTCGACCAACGCGGCGAACGCCTTCAACACCGGCATCAAGGGCCGCTATCACGAGACGCAAATCGATGATGACCACCAGCTCAAGAACGCCACCTATCCGGTGCTCAAGTTTATCGACGGCGAGATCAAGCTGGTGGACGAGCCGGCGCTGACCGCGCTCAACATGCGCCTGCGCGACGATTACAGCCAGGATTGCGTCAAGGGCATGCTGCGCTGGAACAAGGTCATCTCGACCGCCGGCTACAATTTCCAGCTCAAGCTGCCGAACGTCGCCTTCCACCGCCACATCGGCGAGTTCAAGGACATCCACGCCACGCCCGACGGCATTTTGATCGACGATGTGACCTGGGCCAAGCGCAAGGACGAGTGGCTGCCCTCGACCGCCGACGGCGACTTCATCACCTCCTTGATGCAGCCGGTCACCGAGACCGGCCAGTTCGCCTCCTGGATCTCGCCGCCGAAAGTCGGCATCGACAACAAGCCCGGCGATTTCGAGTATGTGAAGATCGAGTCGTAACGACTGCCAGCGAGGCGCAACGGCCGCGCCGCCACAAATGGCGTCATCACCCGCGGAAGCGGGTGATCCAGTATTCTAGAGGCGGCAGGGATAAATCGAGACGCCGCGGCGTACTGGATGCCCCGGTCGAGCCGGGGCATGGCTGCTGAGTGTGAGGCGAGAGCGCCGCTTTAGCGCGCAATCTACCCCGCAATCTCCAGCCCGGCATTCGCGTACACCACGCCGCCGTCCACCGCGATGGTGTTGCCGACGACGTAATCGCCCGCGCGCGAGGCGAGATAGATCGCAACGCCCGCCATGTCCTCGTCGGTGCCGATCCGCCGCGCCGGAATCCGCTTGGCGACGTCATCGCCATGGTCGCGCGCGGCCCGGTTCATGTCGGACTTGAACGCACCCGGCGCGATCGCGGTGACGTTGATGTTGTCCTTGATCAGCTTCGTCGCCATGCGCCGCGTCAGGTGGATCACGGCGGCCTTGCTTGCGGCGTAGGAATAGGTCTCGCTCGGATTGACGAAGATGCCGTCGACCGAGGCGATGTTGATGACTTTTGCGGGCCGCTCGTGCGAGGCCGCCGCGCGCAGCGGCTTGGCCAGCGCCTTGGTCAGGAAGAACAGCGACTTGACGTTGAGGTCCATCACCTTGTCCCAGCCGCTCTCGGGGAATTCGTCGAACTCGGCGCCCCAGGCCGCGCCTGCGTTGTTGACGAGGATGTCGAGCTTCGGCTCCAGCTTGATGATTTCGGAAGCGAGCCTGTCGCAGCCTTCGACCGTCGAGATGTCGATCGGCAGCGCGATGCACTCGCCGTCATATTGCGCTGACAGCTCTTTCGCGGTGGCCTCGCAAGGTCCCGCCTTGCGCGCGGTGATGTAGACCTTCGCCGCGCCCTGCGCGAGATATCCCGCCGCGATCATCTTGCCGATGCCGCGCGAGCCGCCGGTCACGAGCGCGACGCGGCCTTTGAGCGAGAACAGATCGTTGAACATGGTGCCTCCCTTGTTTGGCGACGTTTTGAGCGCAGCGGGGAGGGGAGTCAAGGAAGGGGAGCGTGCGGATAGATCAAGCCGCCGCAAACCTGCGAAAGCCGTTCCACATCGCGGTCGCAGCCCCCGAGGTCAGCACGGGCAGGATTCGCGCGTCCTGGTAATTGCCGTTGAGCGAGACACGCGGCAATGCGGTCATGTGGCCGGCGTTTTCGGCGAACAGCATGCCGGGGCGCGTCGTCACCGCTGTCTTGAAGCCGGCGGACGCGGCCAAGGCAAATTCGCGCTCGCCCGCCGCCTCGCGGTCGCCATAAGGATAGGCGAAATGCAGCACGGGACGCTCCAGCGCGTGCTCGATCCGCACGCGGCTCACCGCCATCTCCTGCGCGGCGATCTCCTCGCTCTGCTTGGCGAGATTGCAATGGCTGATGCTGTGCGCGCCGATCGTCACCAGGGGATCGCCGGCAAATGCCTTCACCTCGTGCCACGACAGGCAGAGGCTGCGGCACAGCGCTTCCATGTCGACGCCATGTCTTGCGCAGAGCGCCTCGATCTCGCGCTTCAGATCGTGCTCGCCCGGCAGTGCGCGGAGCCAGTCGTGCAGACGGTCGAATGCCGCCTGTTTTGCGGCCGGCGTCGTCGCATCGAGCCGCAGTGCGGAATTGCCGATCTGCACCTCGATCTGCTCGGCCTTGGCGATCACGGCCTCCAGTGCCGTCCACCAGAGGCGTCCGGTGCCTTCGGCGAAATCGCTGGCGACATACACAGCCAGCGGCGCGTCAAATTCGCGCAGCACTGGGAGTGCGAACTCCAGATTATCGCGATAGCCGTCGTCGAGCGTGAAGGCGGCGAAGCGGCGCTCGAACCGGCCCTGCACCAGCCGCTCGTGCAGCTCGTCCATGCTGACGATGTCGATGTCGCGCGAGCGCAGATGGTTGAGCGTGGCGCGGAGGAATTCGGGGGTGACTTCGAGATGCCGGTTCGGCTGGAAGGCGCCCTCGCGGGCCGGCCGCACGTGGTGCAGCATGAAAATGGCGCCGACGCCCGACAAAAGCGGGCGCAGCAGGTGGTGCGCCCCGCTGAAATAGAGTGCTCCCAGCCCGGCGCGGATGACGTTGTTACGGAGTTGTTTCATGACCGCCTGGCCAGACCCCTGGCATTCCGCCCTCAACTTAGGGTGTGACCCTTGAAGAAAAAGTTATTCCAATTGTTCACGCAAGGTGCCCGAAAGGGCCTCATTTCCGGTTTGACAGCCTGCCAAGGGTTTGTTTTGTCTCCGGTTCCAGAGTTCGGGTCGTCGAATGCAAAAGCTTTTCAGGTGGGCCAGTAAATGGTGGCCAGGGTTGATCCCCCTGGCCGTCATGTGGGGATTTGCGGCCTGGAATAACACTTTGCCGGTCGAGGCCGACCTGTCCGCCCGCAGTTCGGCCGCCCTCAAGGACACCGTCCTGGACAAGACCCGGATCGCCGTGGACGGCCGCGACGTCGGCCTGGCCGCCGAGGCCTTTTCCGAGGAAGGCCGCCGCGACGCCGTGGTGGCGGTCGAGATGGTCCCGGGCGTGCGCCTCGTGGACGACCGCACCCGCCTGGTTCCCGAGGCAAAACCCTTCGTCTGGAATGCCGAGCGCGATGTGGTGCGGGTGACGCTGTCCGGCTCGGCGCCTTTGCCGTCGATGAAGGCCCGCCTGACCGAGGCGGCCCGCAAGGAGGTCGGCGGCGTCGAGGTGGCCGATCAGATGGGTCTGGCCCGCGGCGCGCCGCCGCGCTTCGAGGCGGCCGCGATGCTGCTGCTCGACCAGATCGGCAAGCTCAAGGACGGCAAGATCACGATCTCGGATACCAAGGTCAATCTGTCGGGCATGGCGCGCGACCTCGGCGGCCGCGAGGCGATTGCCGCCGCGGTGAAGAATTTGCCCGAGGGCTTCTCGATCGCCGCCAACGACGTCAAGGCACCGCCCTACATCTTCCAGGCCTACAAGGATCCGGTTGCGGCGACGGTGACGCTGACCGGCTACGTGCCCGATAACAACGTTCATGCGGCGATCGCCACCAGCGCGTCGCGAAAGTTCTTCACCGAGAAGGTCGTCGACAATCTCAAGGCCAGCGTCGGCGCGCCCGCCTCCTTCAACACGGCCGTGGTCGCAGCGCTCGGCGCGTTGTCGCGGCTGTCGACCGGCACGCTCGTGGTGTCCGACCGCGAGGTGAAGCTGTCGGGCGATGCACTCTATGAAGGGGCCGCCAACGACATCCGCGCGAGCCTCGGCAAGGACTTTCCCAAGAACTGGCAGTACAAGCCGGAGATCACGGTGAAGCCCGCGGCAGGCCCGGTCGACGGCACCGTCTGCCAGCAATTGTTCTCCGAGCTCCTGACCAAGGGCAAGATCCGCTTCGCCACCAAGCGCGCCGACATCGATCCGGACTCCGCGGGCATTCTCGATCATCTGATCGAGACGGCGCTGCGCTGCCCCACCACCAATATCGAGGTCGCAGGCCACACCGACGCCGACGGCGACGACACGTTCAATCAGGCGCTCTCGGAGAAGCGCGCGCAGGCGGTGATCGACTATCTGGTCAAGGCCGCTCTGCCTGCTACCCGTTTCACCGCGGTCGGCTATGGTGCCACGCAGCCCGTCGCCGGCAACGATACCGACGACGGCAAGGCGCAAAACCGCCGCATCGAATTTCTGGTGAGGTGACGATGCCCTATCTGGTTTCGTTTCATATGGGCTGGCTGATCGGCTCGGTGCTGCTTGGTTTTTGCATGGGCTGGATTTCGGTGGTCCAGCGTGGCAACGGCACCTCGAAGGTGACCGCATACTGGCTTGCGGCGCTTGCCGTCGCTCTGGTCGCGGCCTCGTTCGCGCATGTGGTCCCCGGCCGCTTCGGCTACTGGCTCGACCTCGGCCTCATCATGTTCGCCTGCTACCTCGTCGGTTGCACCATCGGCGCATGGCTGCGCGACCGGGTGGTCGCGCGCACCGCGCCGCCGGCCGCTCTGTGATGTTGCCATGCAACCTGGCCACCAAGTCAGGTCCTGGCCGCCACGGCCTTTCGTACATCGGAAAACCGTGAACAAGGAGCCCCTCGCCCTCTTTCAACGGGCGGGTGCGCGCCATAGATTGATTTCGGCTTAAGGCGTGACGGAACATTGTGCGGCCGAAATCATCAAAACTTCATGGCGCCTGCGCAGGATTGCCATGGAGATTCGCGTCACGTGCTGCCGCCGAAAGCGTCAAACCGTGCATCAGGAGCCCGCAACCTGCCTAAAACATTGAAGGCACGAGTTTTTGTTCGAACTGGCGAATTCCACTCGGCCGCAAAACGCGCTAGTGGAGGGGCAGGGGGCATGCGCGAGGCCGGAGCCGGCGGCAAGGATTCGTCGACTCCTTGTTCGTTGAGTGCCTGTGCGTCGTCTGCCCGTTCGCCGGCCAACCTGGCCGCTGAAACGTTGTTCGAGGTCTAGATGCTGGAAGCCATACGCAGGGCGATGACGTTGCTGCGCCAGAAGCAAATCCTGCATAAGCTTGGAGTTGTGATCAGCGTCGCGGTCATCGGTATCGCTTGCTATGTGCTCTACCACATGCTGCGCGGCATCGACACCAATGAGGTGATCGAGGCGATCAAGAGCACCGAGCCGAGCCAGATTGCGATGGCGGCGCTGTTCGTGGCCGCGGGCTATTTCACCCTGACCTTCTACGATCTGTTCGCCGTGCGCGCGATCGGCCACACCCATGTGCCCTACCGCATCAACGCGCTCGCGGCCTTCACCAGCTATTCGATCGGCCACAATGTCGGTGCCAGCGTCTTCACCGGCGGCGCGGTGCGCTACCGGATCTATTCGGCCTACGGGTTGAACGCCATCGACGTCGCGAAGATCTGCTTCCTGGCCGGCCTGACCTTCTGGCTCGGCAATGCCGCCGTGCTCGGCCTCGGCATCTCCTATCATCCGGAGGCGGCGGCCTCGATCGACCAGCTTCCGGCCTGGTTGAACCGGACGCTGGCGCTGATGATCATCGTGGCGCTGATCGGCTATGTGGTCTGGGTCTGGACCCAGCCGCGCGTGGTCGGCCGCGGGCCCTGGACGGTGGTGCTGCCGGGCGGTCCGCTGACGCTGCTCCAGATCGCGATCGGCATCATCGATCTCGGCTTCTGCGCGCTCGCGATGTATGTGCTGGTTCCGGACGAGCCCAATCTCGGCTTCGTCGTGGTCGCGGTCATCTTCGTCTCGGCGACGCTGCTCGGCTTTGCCAGCCACTCGCCCGGCGGGCTCGGGGTGTTCGACGCCGCCATGCTGGTCGGCCTCTGGCAGATGGACCGGGAGGAGCTGCTCGGCGGCATGCTTCTGTTCCGCGTCCTCTATTATCTCTCGCCCTTCGTCATATCTGTAATCTTGCTGACGTTTCGCGAAGTTATCATCGGCGCTCGATCGAAGCGTTTGCAGCAGGCGGCGCTCAAGCTCGACCCCGGCCCGGCCCCTGAAGCCGCCTATGTGAGAGAGCGCAGCGACAGCGGCGCCTGAACCGGCCAGCGTTTCTGGGTAAGGCCCCCTAGGAGAAGTCCGCCCCGATGGCGATCGATGCCCCTTCTTCTCCAGCAGCGCAGCCCTGGTCCGACCGGCTGCGGCACTCGACGATCATTCTGATCGCCGCGGCGCTGGCGCTGTCGGTGGTGGTCTCGCTCGGCGAATTGTCGGTGCTGCACGCCATTGCCGTGTTTTTCTGCATTGCCGCCGCGGCGCTGATCCCCTGGCGTCTACACGATACCGCCGCCTCGCGCGACGATATCAGGCGCATCAATCCGGTCGAGAGTGCCGCGGTGGCGGCGGTGGTCGCCGGCATGCCGGATCCGGCGGTGCTGCTCGACCGCGCCGGCCGCGTCATCCATCTCAATGCCGCCGCCGCCCAGCTCGCGCCGGCGCTGCGCCGCAACGAACTCGCTCAGTTCGCGTTGCGCTCGCCGGAGATCATCACGGCGCTGCGCGAGTCCATTGCGACCACCGAGCCGCGACGCGCGACCTATCTCGACCACGTCCCGGTCGACCGCTGGATGGAGCTGATCATCACGCCGGTGCCGGTGCCGACCAGTTTTGGCGGCGCCGACAAATGCATGCTGATGACGTTCCACGACCAGACGCCGCTCCGCCGGGTCGAGGAGATGCGCGCCGATTTCGTTGCCAATGCCAGCCACGAGCTGCGCACGCCGCTGGCGGCGCTGTCGGGCTTCATCGACACGCTGCAGGGCCAGGCCAAGGACGATCCCAAGGCGCGCGAGCGCTTCCTCGGCATCATGCACAACCAGGCCACCCGCATGGCGCGCCTGATCGACGATCTGCTCTCGCTGTCGCGGGTCGAACTGTCGGCCCATGTGCGGCCCGACACCCTCGTCGACCTGCTGCCGATCATCCGCCAGGTCGCCGACGGACTCGAGCCGCTGGCGCGGGAGCGCCAGGTCGAGGTCGAGATCCATCTGCCGGAACAGCCGGTGCTGATCGCGGGCGACCGCGAGGAACTGCTCCGCCTGTTCGAGAATCTGATCGAGAACGCGCTCAAATACGGCGCCTCGGGCGGTCGCGTCATTGTCTCGCTCGCCTCGGGCACGGCCAATGACGGAACCCAGGAAGTCCGGATCATGGTCCGCGATTTCGGCCCCGGCATCGCGCCCGAGCACCTGCCGCGGCTCACCGAGCGGTTCTACCGGGTCGATGTCGGCGACAGCCGCTCGCAAGGCGGCACCGGGCTCGGATTATCGCTGGTGAAACATATCCTTAACCGCCATCGCGGCCGGCTTTTGATCGAAAGCGTGCCCAAGCAGGGTGCCACTTTCACCGCCTGTTTTCCCCAGATGAAGACCCTGACACAAAGCTGAAATTCAAGCGATTTCAATCGCTTGGGGGTGTCATCCAGCTGTCACGAAACCTTCGTAAAAGCACAGCCGACCGCTCCTAAAGGGGCGGCACGGGGAGCGCGATCGGGCGCTGATGGCGCTTCGCTCCCCTGTATGGAGACCAGCATGAATTTCATCAAAACGATCGTCGTTGCCGGCTTGGTCGCCGCATCGACGACGGCGGCCTTTGCTGCCGACATCACCGGCGCCGGCGCGACCTTCCCGTTCCCGATCTATTCCAAATGGGCTGACGCCTACAAGAAGGAGACCGGCAACGGCCTCAACTACCAGTCGATCGGTTCCGGCGGCGGCATCAAGCAGATCCAGGCCAAGACCGTGACCTTCGGCGCCAGCGACGCGCCGCTCAAGGCCGAGCAGCTCGAGAAGGACGGCCTCGTCCAGTGGCCGATGGTGATGGGTGCCATCGTTCCCGTCGTCAACATCGAGGGCGTGAAGCCGGGCGAACTGGTGTTCGACGGCGAGACCCTGGCCAGCATCTATCTCGGCAAGATCACCAAATGGGACGATGCCGCGATCAAGAAGCTCAATCCGAACGTGAAGCTGCCGTCGGACGCGATCACCGTGGTCCGCCGCTCGGACGGTTCGGGCACCACCTTCAACTTCACCAACTACCTCTCCAAGGCCAGCGCGGACTGGAAGAGCAAGGTCGGTGAGGGCACCGCGGTCGAGTGGCCGGTCGGCGTCGGCGCCAAGGGCAACGAAGGCGTGTCGGGCAACATCAGCCAGACCAAGAACTCGATCGGCTATGTCGAGTACGCCTATGCCAAGCAGAACAAGCTGACCTACACCGGTCTCGTCAACAAGGCCGGCAAGCCGGTGCAGCCGACCGTCGAAGCCTTCCAGGCGGCCGCGTCCAATGCCGACTGGGCCAAGGCGCCCGGCTACTACGTCATCCTGACCGACCAGCCCGGCGAGAAGTCCTGGCCGATCACGGCGGCGACCTTCATCCTCATGCACAAGGATGCCACCGACAAGGCGGCCTCGCAGGAAGCCATCAAGTTCTTCCGCTGGGCCTTCAAGAACGGCGGCAAGGCGGCTGAAGAGCTCGACTACATCCCGATGCCGGAAGGCGTCGTCGGTCTGGTCGAGAAGACCTGGGCGGCCGAGATCAAGAGCTGAGACGATCTCTCTCGTGTCCTGGACGCGGTGCGGCACGCAGTGCTGCTCCGCAGAGCCGGGACCCACAACAGACCAGGCCCCGGATCAGCGTCGCGCCGCATCCGGGGCGCGGGACCAAAAACAAGCGTATATGAACTGGTACAGGGGATCGGCGTGGCAGAGATGGCCGTTCAGAGCGATATCGTCGACGACGCCGGACCGTATGACCGCGCCAAGGCGTTGAGCGCCTTCAAGCTCGGCGACGTCACCTTCTACTGGATCACGCGGCTCTCCGCGATCTCGGTGCTGCTGATCCTCGGCGGCATCATCATCTCGCTGATCGTCGGCGCCTTCCCGGCGATGAAGGAATACGGCCTCTCCTTCCTGTGGACGCAGCGCTGGGCGCCGTCGGCAGACCCGCCCGTGCTCGGCGCGCTCGGCCCGATGTACGGCACGCTCGTCACCTCCTTCATCGCGATGCTGATCGCCATTCCCGTCGGCCTCGGCATTGCGATCTTCCTCACCGAGCTCTGCCCGCAATGGCTGCGCCGCCCGATCGGCATGGCGATCGAGCTGCTCGCCGGCATCCCCTCGATCATCTACGGCATGTGGGGCTTCTTCGTGCTGGGGCCGTTCCTGGCCAACACCTTCCAGCCCTTCATGATCAAGATCTTCGACGGCGTGCCCGTGCTGGGCGCGATCTTCGCAGGTCCCCCGTCCTATCTCAGCCTGTTCAACGCCGCGCTGATCCTCGCCATCATGGTGCTGCCCTTCATCACCTCGATCTCGGTCGACGTGTTCAAGACGGTGCCGCCGGTGCTGAAGGAAGCCGCCTACGGCGTCGGCTGCACCACCTGGGAAGTCGTGCGCAGCGTGGTGATCCCCTACACCCGCGTCGGCGTCATCGGCGGCGTCATGCTGGCGCTGGGCCGGGCGCTCGGCGAGACCATGGCGGTGACCTTCATCATCGGCAACTCGTTCCGGATCTCGTCCTCGATCTTTGCCCCGGGCACCACGATCTCGGCGGCGATCGCCTCCGAGTTCGCCGAGAGCGACGGTCTGCACCAGTCCGGCCTGATCCTGCTCGGCCTGCTGCTGTTCGTGCTGACGTTCTTCGTGCTCGCCGCGGCGCGGCTGATGCTGATGCGGCTGGAAAAGAAGGCGGGGAACTGACGCCATGAACCCGATCTATGCACGCCGCCGCCGCAAGGACTTCGTCATCCGCGGACTCTGCATGGCCGCCGCCGCCTTCGGCGTCACCTGGCTCGCGCTGATCCTGATCACGCTGCTCTACAACGGCATCGCCGGCCTGAACCTGGAGCTCTTCACCGCGGACACGCCGCCGCCGGGCTCGACCGAAGGCGGCCTGCGCAACGCCATCGTCGGCTCGATCATCATGACCGTGCTCGGCGTCGGCATCGGCGCGCCGCTCGGCCTGTTCGCCGGCACCTATCTCGCCGAATACGGCCGCAACGATCGCCTGACCTCGGTGATCCGCTTCATCAACGACATCCTCTTGTCGGCGCCCTCGATCATCATCGGCCTGTTCATCTATGGCGCGGTGGTGGTGCCGATGCGCGGCTTCTCGGCGATCGCAGGCGCGCTGGCGCTGGCCGTCATCGTCATTCCGGTCGTGCTGCGCACCACCGAGGACATGCTGCTGCTGGTGCCGAACGCGCTGCGCGAGGCGGCCTCCGCCCTCGGCCTGCCGCGCTCGCTGGTGATCAAGCGCATCGCCTATCGTGCCGCCCGGTCGGGTCTCATCACCGGCGTGCTGCTCGCCACCGCCCGCGTCGCCGGCGAGACCGCGCCGCTGCTCTTCACTGCGCTGTCGAACCAGTTCTTCAGCCTCGGCCTGAACAAGACGATGGCGAACCTGCCGGTCACCATCAACAACTTCGTGCAGAGCCCCTACGCCTATTGGAAGCAGCTTGCCTGGAGCGGCGCGCTGCTGATCACCCTGACCGTTCTTGCCCTGAATATTGGCGCACGCATCCTCGGCGCCGAGAGGACCGCAAAATGAGTGAGCTTTCCGTATCGATGAGCGCGGCCGGTGGTTTGCCGCAGGCGCCGGTGCTGCCCGAAGCGCCGGCCAAGGTGACCGTGCGCAACCTCAACTTCTATTACGGCGAGCACCACGCGCTGAAGAACATCAATCTGGCGCTCGGCACCAACCGCGTCACGGCGTTCATCGGCCCGTCCGGCTGCGGCAAGTCGACCCTGCTGCGCATCTTCAACCGGATGTACGACCTCTATCCGGGCCAGCGCGTCACCGGTCAGCTGATGCTCGACCAGACCAACATCCTCGACCCCAGGCTCGACCTCAATTTGCTGCGCGCCCGCGTCGGCATGGTGTTCCAGAAGCCGACGCCGTTCCCGATGACGATCTACGAGAACATCGCCTTCGGCATCCGTCTCTACGAGAAGATCTCGAAGTCCGAGATGGACGACCGCGTCGAGAAGGCGCTGCGCGGCGGCGCGCTGTGGAACGAGGTCAAGGACAAGCTCAACGCCTCCGGCCTGTCGCTCTCGGGCGGCCAGCAGCAGCGTCTCTGCATCGCCCGCACCGTCGCGGTGCGGCCCGAAGTGATCCTGTTCGACGAGCCCTGCTCGGCGCTCGACCCGATCTCGACCGCCAAGGTCGAGGAGCTGATCCAGGAGCTGTCCGAGAACTACACGATCGCGATCGTCACCCACAACATGCAGCAGGCGGCGCGCGTCTCCGACAAGACCGCCTTCATGTATCTCGGCGAGTTGATCGAGTTCGACGACACCAGCAAGATCTTCACGTCGCCGAGCGACCGGCGCACGCAGGATTACATCACCGGCCGGTTCGGCTGAGGAGACGGGACATGGGTTCTGAACATACCGCAAAGGCCTTCGACACCGACCTCCAGGAACTCACGCGCCTGGTCGCCGAGATGGGTGGCATCGCCGAGCGCATGATCGTCGATTCCGTCGACGCGCTGATCCGCCGCGACGTCGCGCTCGGCCAGCGCGTCGTCGCCATCGACACCGAGCTCGACGCGCTGCAGAAGAAGATCGAGGAGCGCGCCGTGCTCACCATCGCGCGCCGCCAGCCGATGGCGGTCGATCTGCGCGAGATCGTCGGCGCCATGCGCGTCGCGACCGATCTCGAGCGGATCGGCGACCTCGCCAAGAACATGGGCAAGCGCGTGGCGGCGCTGGAGACGGATTTCCATCCGCTCAAGCTGTTCCGCGGCCTCGAGCACATGACCGACCTCGTGCAGCAGCAGGTCAAGTCGGTGCTGGACGCCTACGCCGCGCACGATCTGCCGGCGGCGATGGCGGTGTGGAAGGGCGACGAGGAAGTCGACGCCATCTGCACCTCGCTGTTCCGCGAGCTCCTCACCTACATGATGGAGGATCCGCGCAATATCTCGTTCTGCATCCATCTGATGTTCTGCGCCAAGAACATCGAGCGGATCGGCGACCACGCCACCAACATCGCCGAGACCGTGTTCTACATGATCGAGGGCCAGGCGATCACCGACAAGCGGCCGAAGGGCGACATGACGACCTTCGCCACGACGGTCCCGAATACCTGAAGACTTAAGGAGCGACGACCTGATGGGCGCACGCATTATGGTGGTTGAGGACGAGGAAGCTCTCACCGAGCTGCTCCGCTACAACCTCGAAGGCGACGGCTACGACGTCGAGACGGTCATGCGCGGCGACGACGCCGACACCCGCCTCAAGGAGCACATCCCCGATCTGATCGTGCTCGACTGGATGCTGCCGGGGCTGTCGGGCATCGAGCTGTGCCGGCGGCTGCGCACCCGCCCCGAGACCAAGCAGCTCCCGATCATCATGCTGACTGCGCGCGGCGAGGAGAGCGAGCGGGTGCGGGGCCTTGCGACCGGCGCCGACGACTACATCGTCAAGCCGTTCTCGGTGCCGGAGCTGCTGGCGCGGGTGAAGGGCCTGCTGCGGCGCGCCAGTCCTGAGCGGCTCGCGACGGTGCTGGCCTATGGCGACATCGAGCTCGACCGCGACAAGCGCCGCGTGGCGCGCTCGGGCCGGCCGATCGATCTCGGCCCGACTGAATATCGGCTGCTGGAGTTCTTCCTGGAGCATCCCGGCCGCGTGTTCTCGCGCGAGCAGCTGCTCGACAGCGTCTGGGGCCGCGACATCTACATCGACGAGCGCACCGTCGACGTTCATATCGGCCGCCTGCGCAAGCTGCTCAATCTCGGCCGCGAGCAGGACCCGATCCGCACCGTCCGCGGCGCCGGTTATGCCCTCGACGATCGGTTCGCGAAGGCGGAGCAGACGTAAGGTGGTTTAGCGGCCGTTGGCTTAACGAGCTGCGGCAACAATCTCCGCCGTCATCCCGGGGCGCGCGCAGCGCGAGCCCGGGATCCATAACCACAGGACGTGGTTATGCGAAGACTCGGAGTGACCATCTCGCGCAACAATTGCGCCCCGTGGTTATGGATCCCCGCCTTCGCGGGGATGACACCGAGTGATTCGAGCCGTCGTCCTGTGACGGCTGCCGTCTTCAAGAAACGAAATCCCTAACTCAGCGCGACGGCTTTGCCGGTGCGCGCCGGCGATCCGCCGCCGGCTGATACGCCACCCGCGAGTGCTGGGCGCAGTAGGGCAGGCCGGAGAGCGCCTTGCCGCCGCAGAAGAAGAAATCGGGGCTCGAGGGATCGCCGACCGGCCAGTGGCAGGTCGCCTCGTTCAGCTCCAGCAGCGACAGCCGCTGGCTCATCGGCACCACGTTGTCGTAGGTAACCGGTTCGGCCTCGACCTCGACCTCGAAGGCCTGGGCCAGCGCGGTGTTGCCGCGTGCAATGGGGCGGCTGACCCGCATCATGTGCTGCGCGGGACGCGCCTTGCGCGGCCGTGGAGCTGCCGATGAAGGGCTCTTGGCGCGGCCGGACAGGCCGAGCCTGTGCACCTTGCCGATCACGGCATTACGGGTCACGTTGCCGAGCTCAGCCGCGATCTGGCTGGCCGATAGTCCGGCCTCCCAGAGCTTTTTCAACTGCTCGACGCGATCGTCGGACCAGGTCAAAACCGTCATTGCACCCTTTCCCTCGCCGTGCGGCTGCCATCCTGGCGCCTCGCGGCGAATGCCTAAGCCTCGAAAAACCCGTGCCGCCAGAATCCCTTAAGGCTCGCCGGGCGTAGCTGGAACGCCCGAACGTTTACGCCGGTACATGAGGACTTAGAGGATCAGAAACACTGCACGAGATGTCGTATCTGACAAGCCAAACGCTACAATATGGCGTGACTCACGCGCAAGAGTCCGCCGACTCGCTTCCACATGTTCCGTGGCCAAAACCCCGCAAATTCGGCACCGCAAGACTACGGAATCTGCGTTTCGCGAGGCTTTCGGGCGGCATTGACACCCGTTTTCCGCGGCATAAGATAGTGTCACGTGCCGCCCTTAAAAGGCGGCACGTTTCGTTTTCCGGGCCGGTCAATGGTGCGTTGCGCAATGCACGCTCACACCGTCCGCAACATCAAGTGACCGTCATGACTAACCGCGCAGCGCCGCATTTGCTCCCCGTTTTCGCCAGGTCCGACCTCGGTTTCGAGCGCGGCGAAGGCTGCTGGCTGATTGCGACCAATGGCGATCGCTATCTCGATTTCACCTCCGGCGTCGCCGTGAACGCGCTCGGCCATGCCCATCCCGCGCTGGTCCAGGCGCTGCAGGAGCAGGCGACGAAACTCTGGCATATGTCGAACCTGTTCCAGAGCCCTGACGGCGAGAAGCTCGCCGCGCGCCTCTGCAACGAGAGCTTTGCGGACTTCGTGTTCTTCTGCAATTCCGGCGCCGAAGCGCTGGAAGGCGTGATCAAGCTGGTCCGCCATCATCACTTCTCCAAGGGGCATCCGGAGCGCTATCGCATCATCACCTTCGAAGGCGCCTTCCATGGCCGCACGCTGGCGACGCTGGCCGCGACCGGCTCGCCAAAATATCTCGAAGGTTTCGGTCCGCCGATGGACGGTTTCGACCAGGTCCCGCATGGCGACATCGAGGCCGTGAAGAAGGCGATCGGTCCGCAGACCGCCGGCATCCTGATCGAGCCGATCCAGGGCGAGGGCGGCGTGCGCTCGGCAACGCCCGCGTTCCTGAGGGCGCTGCGCCAGCTCTGCGACGAGAAGGGCCTGCTGCTCGCCTTCGACGAGGTGCAGACCGGCATGGGCCGCACCGGCGATCTGTTCGCGCACCGGCGCACCGGCGTCACGCCGGACGTGATGTCGCTGGCCAAGGCGCTCGGCGGCGGTTTCCCGATCGGCGCGATCCTGGCGACCGCGGATGCGGCGGCCGGCATGGGCCCCGGCTCGCACGGCTCGACCTTCGGCGGCAATCCGCTCGCGATCGCGGCGGCCAACGCCGTACTCGACGTCATGCTCAAGCCCGGCTTCTTCGACCATGTGCAGAAGATGTCGCTGCTGCTCAAGCAGAAGCTCGCCTCCGTGATCGACCGCTATCCCGACGTCGTCAGCGAGGTGCGCGGCGAAGGTCTTCTGATCGGCATCAAGGCCGTGGTGCCCTCGGGCGATCTCGGCGCGGCGCTGCGCAACGAAAAACTGCTCACGGTCGGCGCCGGCGACAACGTCGTGCGTTTCCTGCCGCCTCTGATCGTCACCGAAGCCGAGATCGAGGACAGCGTCACCCGGCTGGAGCGCGCCTGCGCGGCGATCTCCTCCAGCCAGACCAAGCGGGCGGCAAGCTGATGAGCAAGTCCCCGAAGCACTTTCTGGACATCAACGAGCTGCCGCTGTCGGAGCTCAAGAGCATGCTCGCGGCCTCCTCTGCCATGAAGGCGAAGCAGAAGGCGCATCAGCCGGTGAGGCCGCTCGAAGGCAAGACGCTGGCGATGATCTTCGAGCGTCCCTCGACCCGTACGCGTGTCTCGTTCGACGTCGCCATGCGCCAGCTCGGTGGCGAGCCCATCATGCTCACAGGCGCCGAGATGCAGCTCGGCCGCGGCGAGACCATCGCCGACACCGCGCGGGTGCTGTCGCGCTATGTCGACGCCATCATGATCCGCATCCTCAACCACGATGCGCTGCTCGAGCTGGCGGCGAACGCCACCGTGCCCGTGATCAACGGCCTGACGCGGCGTTCGCACCCTTGCCAGGTGATGGCCGACCTCATGACCTTCGAGGAGCATCGCGGCCCGATCGAGGGCAAGACGGTGGCCTGGACCGGCGATGACAACAACGTCCTGGCGTCCTGGGCCCATGCGGCCGAGCGCTTCAAGTTCCAGCTTAATGTCGCGACCCCGCCGGAGCTCGCGCCGAAAAAGGTGATGCGCGACTTCATCAAGGCCACCGGCGCGCCGATCATGCTCGGCACCGATCCCGAGGCCGCGGTGAAGGGCGCCGACTGCGTCGTCACCGACACCTGGGTGTCGATGGGCGACAAGGAAGGCGAGCACCGCCACAACGTGCTCAAGCCCTATCAGGTCAATTCCCAGCTGATGTCGCTGGCCAAGCCCGATGCGTTGTTCATGCACTGCCTGCCCGCCCATCGCGGCGAGGAAGTCACGGACGAGGTGATCGACGGCCCGCAATCGGTGGTGTTCGACGAGGCCGAAAACCGCCTGCACGCGCAAAAGGGCATTCTGGCCTGGTGCTTTGACGCGGTGAAGTGATCGCGGTCATGGGGTCGCGTCGATGCCCCCATTCTCCGCTGTCATCCCGGACAAGCGCCGCGCAGCGGCGGGCAGATCCGGGATCCATAACCACAGGATTGAGTTTGGCGATGACTCGGAGTTGTCAGCGCCGGTTACAACGTCATCCTGTGGTTATGGGTCCCGGGCTCGCGCCTTGCGCGCCCCGGGACGACACTGAGTTCGTCGTGCTTTCGTGCGATCCTGGCCGCGTCCCACCCCTTCCATTTCCCACCTCCGACCCCAGATAATGCGCCATGGTTTCCCAATCCCCTGACATGAAAACCGGGCCCGAGGGCCCGGTTCGCGCGCCATCCGCGGTTCCGATCGACGACGCCGTGCTGCCCTACGAGGTCGACGCGCTCGACGTGCGCGGCCGCCTGGTGCGGCTCGGGCCCGCGCTCGACGAGATCCTGACCAAGCACGATTATCCTGCGCCGGTCGGCAAGCTGCTCGGCGAGGCGATCGTGCTGACGACGCTGCTCGGTTCGGCGCTGAAATTCGAGGGCCGCTTCATCCTGCAGGCCCAGACCGATGGCCCGGTGTCGTTCCTGGTGGTGGACTATCAGGCGCCGGATCGCCTGCGCGCCTATGCGCGCTTCGATGCCGAGCGTCTCGGCGACACCAGGGATTCCGGCACGCTGCTCGGCCGCGGCCATCTCGCCATGACCATCGACCAGGGCCCCGACATGAGCCGCTACCAGGGCCTGGTCGCGCTCGACGGCGGTAGCCTGGAAGACGCCGCCCACGAATATTTCCTGCGCTCCGAGCAGATCCCGACCAAGGTGCGCCTCGCGGTCGGCGAGGAATGGCGCTCGAACGACGGCGGCAAGCATCGCTGGCGCGCCGGCGGCATGCTGATGCAGTTCCTGCCGAAGGCGCCCGAGCGCGCGCGGCAGGCCGATCTGCATCCCGGCGATGTGCCCGAAGGCGTCGAGGTGCATGCTGTCGCCGAGGACGACGCCTGGGTCGAGGCGCGCTCGCTGATCGAGACCGTCGAGGACGTCGAGCTGATCGATCCGGAACTGTCCGGCGAGCGGCTGCTCTACCGTCTCTTCCACGAGCGCGGCGTCCGCGTGTTCAATCCGCTGTCGCTGAAAGCGCAATGCTCCTGCTCGCGCGATGCGGTCGCATCGATGCTGAAGAGCTTCTCGTCCGACGACCGCGCCGCCATGGTCAAGGACGACAAGGTCGTCGTGACCTGCGAATTCTGCAGCTCGGTGTACCAGTTCACGCCGGACGAAGCGGGTGTGGAAGACGCGTAGGCGAGGTCCCGTAGCCCGGATGGAGCGCAGCGCAATCCGGGACAGCTCTTTCCATATGTGATGCTTCCCCGGATTTCGCTTCGCTCCATCCGGGCTACGGGTCTCGCGTTGCCCGACGGGCAAAACAGCTGCGAGGCCGTCAACCCGCTCGCGCAAAAATATTCCACTTTACCGAAATTCGGATTTATCGTATGTGTCGCCCATCCCGGCTCATCCAGGAGGGGCGATCTCGAGGTCGTCTTGATCGCGAGCCGGGCTTGCGGTGGACGCGGCAGCGTCGGCATGAGAGGTGCGGGCAGGGCGGGTAGTCCCTGTGAGTCCGAAACCGCGTGCGGACGAGCGACGCTGAACGCGTACGGCAAAACCGTGTGGTCCTGGCCGTCGTTGCTACGGTCAAGCCTTTGCGGAGATGTGCGCGAGCCCAACCGGGCGGACGGCATCGTCAATTCGCGGGGCGAGGGAGGCCAGAAGGAAAGT
>NZ_AKIY01000310.1 GCF_000282615.1 Bradyrhizobium sp. YR681
TGGCATGGCGGACAATGGGAGCCAGCCGGCTCCCGGCCTTCCCTGCGCCCTCTTTCATTGGAGGGTAAAGGCGACGAAGCAAAACTCGGGCGAAACGCGCCGCGAGGATGCGAAGCTGTGTCTGCGATTGGGATGTGAGTTGAAAGAGCGTTGCCATCACCACGTCATTGCGAGCGCAGCGAAGCAATCCAGAGTCTTTCCGCGGTGGGATTCTGGATTGCTTCGCTACGCTCGCAATGACGACGTCGATACAGATGCGCGACAAACTCAGGTCTCGTGCCCCGGACGCTGCGCAGCACCAAGAGCGCGTTTACGCGCGTCTTCGACGCGCTATGGTGATGCGCTGCAGAGCCGGGGCCCATGTTGCAGCGCGCCGTGACCTGCTGGGTCCCGGCTCTGCGGAGCGTCACTGCGTGCCGCACCGCGTCCGGGACACGAGAGAGACGCCCACCTCCCTTCAGCATCCGCACAGTGACGAATCCGTGGACGGCGGTCACCTCCCCGTCACTTCTGCATGCCGATCGGGTCTTGTAACAAAACCGTCACACAGCAAAACTAAACGATTGCCGGGGGCCGCGGGTTGCGGCCATGCCGCCTCACCGCTAGGAGACCTTGATGCGCCGTTCACTGGTGTTGCTGTCAGCCGGGCTGACCGTGCTGTCCACCGGACTTGCCTCCGCCCAGAACAATATCCCCCGCAACCTGATCCTGTTCATTCCGGATGGTCTGCGCGCGCTGAAAGTCACGCCTGAAACGGCCCCCGCGATGGCCGAAATCCGCGACAAGGGCGTCAACTTCAAGAACCCTCACTCGCTGTTCCCGACCTTCACCATGGCCAACGGCTCGGCGATGTCGACCGGCCATTATCTCGGCGACACCGGCGTGTTCTCCAACACGATCTGGACCAACTACACCTCGGTGCCCGCCGGCGACACCGTGGTCCCCTTCATCGAGAACGACGCCGTGCTCGGCGACATCGACGAGCATTTCAAGGGCGACTATCTCAACGAAGAGACCATCTTGAAGCTGGCCCGCGACAAGGGGCTCAGCACCGCGGCGATCGGCAAGGTCGGCCCGACCTACCAGTTCGACCACACCGACAAGCCCGAAAAGCCCGGCCTGCATTCGGTCGTGTTCGACGATTCCACCGGCGGCAAGAACGGCGTGGCGCTGTCGGACGAGGTGAAGGCGGCGCTGACCAAGGCCGGCCTGCCCCTCGCCACCCCGCCGCGCGGCGACAATTCCAAGGCGGGCGACGCCAAGACGCCCGGCACCGTCGTCGCCAACGTCGCGCAGCAGGCCTATTTCGCCGACGTCGCCGCCAAGGTGGTGCTGCCGATGTTCAAGGCGCGCAACAAGCCGTTCGTGCTGGTGTTCTGGTCGCGCGACCCCGACGGCAGCCAGCACAACACCGGCGACAGCCTCAACCAGATCCTGCCCGGCATCAACGGGCCGACCTCGATGGCCGGCATCAAGAACGCCGACAACAATCTAGCCCAGCTCCGCAAGGCGCTCGACGAGCTCGGCCTCGCCGCCACCACCAACATCATGGTTCAGGCCGACCATGGCTTCTCGACCATCTCCAAGGAAAGCAAGACCAGCCCCTCGGCCAAGCTCAGCTATGACGACACGCCGAAGGATTTTCTGCCGATGGGCTTTTTGGCGATCGATCTCGCAAAGGCGCTCGACCTGCCGCTGTTCGACCCCAACGACAAGAACGCCAAGGTCGAAGGCAACAAGCATCCCAGGGCCGGCAACGGCGTGCTCGGCAAGGATCCGGAGAAGCCCGACCTCGTCGTCGCCACCAATGGCGGCTCGGACCTGATCTACCTGCCGAACAAGGACAAGAAGCTGGCGGCGAAGACGATCAAGGCGCTGCTCGAGCAGGACTACGTCTCCGGCCTGTTCGTCGAGGACTCGCTCGGCCGCTTCCCCGGCACGCTGCCGCTGTCGAGCATCAACCTGCGCGGCAAGTCGGCGACGCCGACGCCGTCGATCGTCGTCAACTTCCGCTCCTATGCCAGCGATTGCGGCGAGGCGCCGACCAATTGCTCGGTGCAGGTCGCCGACACCGTGCTGCGCCAGGGCCAGGGCATGCATGGCAGCTTCAGCCGCGGCGACACCATGAACTTCATGGCCGCCATCGGTCCGGACTTCAAAGCCGGCTATGTCAGCGAGATCCCGGTCAGCAATGCCGATGTCGGCATGACCGCCGCCCAGCTGCTCGGCCTGCGCGGGTCGCAGAATGGCGGCCTCGTCGGCCGCGTGATGTCGGAGGCGCTGCCCAACGGCATCGTGCCGAAGGCGTTCAAGAGCGTGGAGCGGTCGAAGAAGAAATCCGAGAACGGTCTGGAGACCGTGCTCAACGTGCAGCGCGTCGGCAGCCAGCGTTATTTCGACGCCGCCGGCTTCCCCGGCCGCACGCTCGGCCTCGAGCCGGAGACCGGCAAACAAAAAACGGCGGGGAAGTAACCCCGCCGTTCAAATGCGTCCTCGTGAGAGGCGCGTGAAGCTACATGCCGATGTCGAACACGTTCGGCAATTGGCCCGCCAGAGGCAGCGCGGTGGCGCCCAGGAAGGTCGCCACCATCGCCATCAGGCGGCGGTTGTTCTGGCGCTTGCCGCGCATCTGGCCGGCGATCCACTCCAGCATCTCGCTGTTGACCTTGGAGGCATAGGACGGCGCCCAGCTCTCGATCTCGGATTCCGCCGACAGCGCAACGCTGCGCGGCGGCACTTTCAGGCCCGAGGCGCTCGCGGCGTAATGGGCCACGGCCTTGGCCAGCAGATCGTCGAACCGGCCACCATCGGTGCGCTCGGTCGCGGCTTCGTTGATCTCGAACAGGGCTTCGGCCTCCGCGCGGCTGACCGGCTGGTCGTTGACGGCGGTGGAGGTGAGGATGCGCGTGCACCAGGCGGTGTCATCGGCATCGAGCGAGCGGGAGAAATGGACCCGGCCCTTGGTGGTCGGGCCTTCGCCCGTGATCACGCCGTCGCGCACGATGGTCAGTGCATGAGCCGAGGTATCGCGGCAGGACGGTTCGAGGGACGGCGATTCAACAGACTTAGGCGCAGCGGCGGACATAGTGCACTTCCAGATTTCTTCTGATCGACCAGCATTTCCATGCGGGCGTAAAGGGGTGGTTAATGATTCGATACGGGGATCGCGACTTTTCTCAATGGTTGCCGATTAGTCGCTATCAGGACCATTTCGGTTCCATCAAACGCAGGGCGAGCGTGATGCGGGTCATAAAAGGCTTTATCGCGGCAATCGAGCCCGTGCGGCCCCGGTAGAGATGTTTCGTCGCAGGCGTCCCCGTAACAAAAACGTGCTCGGAAATCAGCCCTTCGGAGGAAGAATTCACATTTTACTTGAAGCAGTTCAGTCGCCGTTCACTTGGGGTCGCCCAGCCCCTATACTAGGGGACATAGTGAGGCGCGAATTTCCAAGTAGATTCAAAGCGATGAGGTAGAACCATGACACTTCCGATCGGCGCCACCGCCCCCGACTTCGAAGCCGAGACCACCGAAGGGAAGATCAAGTTCCACGACTGGATCGGCAACAGCTGGGCGCTCCTGTTCTCGCACCCGAAGGACTTCACGCCGGTTTGCACGACCGAGCTCGGCGCGCTCGCCCGTCTGAAGCCGGAATTCGACAAGCGCGGCGTCAAGCTGATGGGTCTCTCGGTCGATCCGGTGGACCGTCATTCGAAATGGTCGGAGGACATCAGGGAGACGCAAGGCGCAGCGCCGAACTTCCCGATGATTGCCGATACCGACTACAACGTCTCCAAGCTCTACGGCATGCTGCCGGCTGCGATCTCGGGCGATCCGCTGGTCCGCACCGCCGCCGACAACCAGACTGTTCGGAACGTCTTCGTCATCGGGCCGGACAAGAAGATCAAGCTGGTGCTGGTCTATCCGATGACCACCGGCCGGAATTTTCAGGAGATCCTGCGCGTGATCGACTCGCTCCAGCTCACCGCCAAGCATCGCGTCGCCACCCCGGCCGACTGGTCGCAGGGCGAGGACGTCATCATCGCCGGCTCGGTTTCCAATGACGAAGCCAAGACGATCTACCCGCAGGGCTGGAAAGAGCCGAAGCCCTACATCCGGATCGTGCCGCAGCCGAAGTGACGTTTGGCGGTCGCGGACAGCGACCGCAAAAAGTCATCCCGGGATGGTCCGGAGGACCAGACCCGGGATCTCGAGATCCCGGGGCACGGTCCTTCGGACCGCCCCGGAATGACGGTGCGAGTTACGCCGCGTGCACGCGGTCGAGGAAGCCGTCGACTTCGGCCTTCAGATGCAGGCTCTCGCCGGACAGCGCCTGAGCCGAGGCAAACATCCGGCTCGAAGTCTCGCCGGTCTCGCTCGCGCCCTTGGCGGCGTGGCGGACGTTGACCGCGACGTCGGCAGTGCCGGAGGCCGCAGCGCGAACGCTGGCCGCGATGTTGTGGGTGGCGCTCCGCTGCAACTCGACCGCAGCCGAGATCGAGCCCGCGATGCCGCTGATGCGCTCGATGATCTGGCCGATCCCCTTGACGGCGGCAACCGATTCCTCGGTGGCAAGCTGCATGCTGGCGATCTGGGTCGAGATCTCCTCGGTGGCCTTGGCGGTCTGGCCGGCGAGCGTCTTGACCTCCTGAGCCACGACCGCAAACCCGCGTCCGGCATCGCCGGCGCGCGCGGCCTCGATGGTGGCATTCAGTGCAAGAAGATTGGTCTGCTCGGCAATCGAGGTGATCAGCTTGACGACGTCGCCGATGCGCGCACCCGCTTCGGAGAGCTGCGCGATGCGCTGGTCGGTCGCCTCGGCCTGCCGGACCGCTTCGGCGGAAATCTCGCTGGATTCCTGCACGCGGCGGGTGATCTCGGAGATCGACTGGGACAGCTCGTCGGAGGCCGAGGCCGCCGAGCGGACGTGCTCGGAGGCGTTTTCGGAGGCGCCGGCCGACTGCGCCGACAGGTCGGCGGTGGAGCGCGCGGTGTCGGTCAATTGCCGCGCCGCCCGTTCGAACTCGCCGGAGGAGCTCAGCACCTTGTCGAGAATGCCGCCGACGCTGCCGCGGAACTGCTCGACGAAATTGCGCAGCTCCGCCTTGCGCTGCTCGGCCGCGGCAGGCGTCGCC
>NZ_AKIY01000311.1 GCF_000282615.1 Bradyrhizobium sp. YR681
ACATAACTCCGGATTATGGGCCGTCGGCTGCACGCTTGGCTCCGAATGCATGATGAATCGACCTGAAGAAAGTCGTGACACTGTTTTTGCTAGCGACAGGCATCCGCAAGTCGCCTATTTCGCGTACTTCTTTATCGGCCTTCTAGTCTCGGGTGCTTGGACGCTTATCGGCGTTGCTGTCGCCTATGCCCGGGGCGAGTTCAGGCCGTTTATTGCGGAGTGGGAGAGCCTTCAGGCGCCCTACCTTATCGGTCTTGGCACGTGTCTTGTGTTGATTGCGAGATCCGGCTTCTTGGAAACATACGCCAAGAAGGTTGCGCGAAACCAATCAACGATTTCGAGCGAAGTTGTACCTCTCGGACTACGTTTGACCCTCGTCGGTGCAATCTCTTTTGTCGGGACCGCGAGCCTCGTTTGGATGGGCTTCAAGGCTTCCGGTCCTTTGCTCGGATTCATGTGGTTCACAGCGGCTTCAATCTGCATTGCCGCCGGAGTTATCACACTCCACACGATCGATTTGCTCCTACTAATCCATCGTTTGCGCACAACTGGCATCAAGACCTTTCGTTATTCACCGGCGCGGACGCCAGAACTTCGCGATCTGATCAACTATTTCACCTCGTTTACACTCATCTTAAGTGTCGCGTATTCGTTTGCGTTCGCGGGCACAATTAAAGGGAACTGGACAGGAGATCGGGCCTACATCGAACTCGTGCAAACCTTCTGGCCACTAATATACGTTCCGATCTGCTCTGCGGCACTCATCTACCCTCATTTTGCTATCCACGGCCTCATCCGCGAGGCGAAAGAAGTCTCGCTCGCTTTCTATCAAAGAGACATCGACAAATTGATGATCGACTATAAAAGGTTGGACAGCGATGATGTGGCCAAAATTAACTCGCTCGCCCAACTCTTCGATCGAATTAGTGCAACGCCAGATTACGTCGTGGATATCGGGATCGCCGTTCGTACATGCCTCCCACTGGCCTTCAATGTTGCTACCTTGTTCGCCAAGTCAGCATTGAGTCACGCCTGATTTCTCGTCAGTATATTTGGCAGCAATAAGCTCAACCGAAGCAACTGCGACCACGAGAGTTCGTTTGAGAAGAAATTAAAGGCGATGTCATTTGGAAGCTTCGCTACCGCGCGTAAAGTCGCATCAAAAGCCTCAACGTTTCCAGTTATAAGGCGCCTTGCCATAAAGAGCTGCAAGCGATCCTGAGCGCGTTTTAGCAACGGGTAAGGCGGCCCAGCCGCGCCCACGATTGAACTGTTCGTCAAAAGCTCTTGTGAGAGATGGCGGCAGATCGAATGAGTATGCTCCAGCACCTCATTGAAGGCCGTGCCCATCAATGGTGGCTGTATCATTGCAGCCTCTCCTACCGAGAGGATACCTGGTAGCTTTCTACGGTATCGGTGCCCAATGGCTATTGCCCCCGCCTTGCGCTCGCCTTGTTCGGTGTTCGTCGTTAGTGAGAAGAAAGGGTTATGACGGCAATGCCGCTCAAACGAAGTAGCGAGGATATCAGGAGCAAGCAACGATCTCGAGAAAATGAAAACCACGCAATATGCGCTATTCTCGCCGGTTGGAACAATTTCGAATATCGGCGGTGGGTCTCCGAGCTGGGCGACGTATCCCAGTACGATGTCCTGCGATTTCATCTCGATGTTTTTTAACTCACATCCATAAACTGCATAAAAGCCATCGATTTTGTGCAGCCTAAATGTACTCGCAATTGAAGATGAGCCGCCGCTCGCATCGACAATCGCACGCACACTGAACGAATCGTCTGTTGTGCATGCTTGGATATGATCGCTGCACCACTTCAGACTAATCAACGAACAGTTTTCGACAAGGCGCACGCTTCGTTGGCGACATCTTTCGATGAGCACTTCAAGAATACGTCTGTCGTTCACGACTGCGAAATCGCCATCGACCGCAACATAGCCGCCGAGAAACGTGCCGGCAGTCATTTTGCTTGGCGCGCTGAGAACACAGTCTTGGAGTTCGTATTTCTGGAGACGTCTACGGGTGGTGACCCAAAATTTGCTCGTCTGCCCCAGTCGTTTACTGTCGATCAGCGCGACGCGATGCTTCTCCGATAACTCCGCTGCCGTTAGCAATCCGGCCGGTCCACCCCCGACAACCAGGATATCGAATGGTCGCACGAATGCCCCTTCACGGCCCATAATCCGGAGTTATGT
>NZ_AKIY01000312.1 GCF_000282615.1 Bradyrhizobium sp. YR681
CTGGATTGCTTCGCTGCGCTCGCAATGACGGGGAGGGGACGTCGCCAGTCCCTCACTTCCGATACCGCAGCGCCTCCACCAGCACCGCGAACGCCGGCGTGGGCTGCCGACGGCTGGGGTAATAGAGGTGGTAGCCCGCAAACGGCGCGCACCAGTCGGCGAGCACGCGGATAAGCCGGCCGTCGGCGATCTCGCGCTTGACGATGTCCTCCGGCACATAGGCAAGGCCAAGCCCTGCCAGCACGGCATTCATCCGCAGCAGGCCGGTGTTGAACACCAGCTGGCCGTCGACGCGCACCTTCATGGCGCGGCCGCGCTTCTCGAACTCCCAGGCATAGATGCCGCCATAGGTCGGCAGGCGCAGGTTGATGCAATTGTGGTCGGTGAGGTCCTGCGGCTGCTTCGGCTTGCTCCGTTCCGCGAAATAGGCGGGCGCGCCGACCACGGCCATGCGCATCTCCGGTCCGATCCGCACCGCGATCATGTCCTTGGCGACCTGCTCGCCGAGCCGCACGCCGGCGTCGTAACGCTCGGCGACGATGTCGGTGAGGCCGGAATCGACGACGAGCTCGACCTTGATGTCGGGGTAGCGCGGCAGCAGTTTGGCGAGCGCCGGCCACAGGATGGTCTGCGCCGCATGTTCGCCGGCGGTGATGCGGACGGTTCCGGCCGGCGTGGCGCGCAACGCGGTCAGCGCCGACAATTCCGCGTCGATCTCCGCAAAGCGCGGCCCGATGTTGCGCAGCAGGCGCTCGCCGGCCTCGGTCGGCGCGACGCTGCGGGTGGTGCGGGTGAGCAGCCGCAATCCCAGACGCTCCTCCAGGCCGCGCACCGTGTGGCTGAGCGCCGACTGCGAGACGCCGAGCTGGGCTGCCGCGCGGGTAAAGCTGCGCTCGCGCGCGACCGCGAGGAAGGCGAGGAGGTCGTTGACGTTGGTACGGGCCATTCATGAATCCGGATCATGAGTTCATGCTGCTTTTATCAGCTAATCGCAGGCCCGCATGCGGCTTAAGTTCGCAGCCGACGAGATTTTGAAGGAGAACGGCAATGCAGACGCGCAAACTGGGCAAGAGTGGTCTGGAGGTCTCTTCCCTCGGCCTCGGCTGCATGGGCCTGAGCTACGGCTATGGTCCCGCCACCGAGACGTCACAGGCGATCACACTGATCAGGACCGCCTTCGAGCGCGGCGTGACCTTCTTCGACACCGCCGAGGCCTATGGTCCCTTCGTCAACGAGGAGCTGCTCGGCGAGGCGCTCGCGCCATTGCGCGACAAGGTCGTGATCGCCACCAAGTTCGGCTTCAAGGGCGGCAAGGTCGAAGCCGGGCTCGACAGCCGGCCTGCCAACGTCAAGGCGGTGGCGGATGCCGCCTTGAAGCGCCTGAAGACCGATCGCATCGATCTGTTCTACCAGCACCGCGTCGATCCCGACGTGCCGGTCGAGGACACCGCCGGCGCGGTGAAGGATTTGATCCGCGAGGGCAAGGTGCTGCATTTCGGCCTATCGGAGGCGAGCGCGCCGACCATCCGCCGCGCCCATGCGGTGCAGCCCGTTACCGCACTGCAAAGCGAGTATTCGCTGTGGTGGCGCGAGCCGGAGCAGGAGATCCTGCCGACGCTCGAAGAGCTCGGCATCGGCTTCGTTCCGTTCAGCCCGCTCGGCAAAGGCTTTCTCACCGGTGCGATCAGCGAGAGCACGCCGTTCGATGCGAGCGACTTCCGCAACATCGTACCGCGCTTCTCATCCAGCGCACGCAAATCCAACCGGGCGCTGGTTGATTTGCTCGGCGAGATCGCAGCCGCGAAGAAAGTGACGCCGGCGCAGATCGCGCTGGCCTGGCTGCTGGCGCAGAAGCCGTGGATCGTGCCGATTCCCGGCACGACCAAGCTGCACCGGCTCGAGGAAAATCTCGGCGCGGCGGTGGTAACGTTGTCCCAAGCCGATCTTGCGGCGATTGCCGGGGTGCTGGACAAGGTGGCGGTGCAAGGCGACCGCTATCCCGCCCACCTGCAGGCGCGCGTCGGACGCTAGAGCCTGCCATCAGGCGCCCGGTGAGCGTTTGCTTACCGAGCTTCGTCGTCTTGTGTTCCACTGTGAATACGCATGCAAGCGCTATCAAGCTGCGCCGCGCCGCTTAACACCGCCAGCATCGGGTTATTCCAGATGCGTCGTGACTTCGTCACGACCGGTGGAAGATACGTATTTCCGATAATCAATTTTATTCTCTTTCCATCCTGCTGCGTTATATGTCGGGCATCCGTCTAACGGGGGAGGCCGGAGCAGGCGCACGCTTGCGAGACCGGCAAGGAGCAGGGGACCAAGCCCGTCGGCATGTTTGAAGTGATCCTCACCAGGCGCAAGCGGTTCGGTTGGCGGTGGCAGGTGTGTGACCAGTCCGGCAAGATTTTTGCCGACGGGTTCGAACGCACCCGGCCGTCCGCCAAATATCATGGCGAGCGCGCGTTGTTCTTCCTGCTGTCGCAGGCCCATTTGCGCAATCGCTCCGCGGCGTCCAGCGAGGACTAGAGGTTCGGCTGGCAGCAGTCGTTCCGGGGCCCGGACGCATCAAGGTGCAGCCGGCGCGATACCGGCGCTGCGAAGAACTGGCTGCCATTTTGCCATCTCCGCGGCTATGAAGGCATCCGTCGCCTCAGGCGTCGTGCCTTTTGAGATGGCGATGCCGAGTTCCTCGAACCGCTTGACCAGGGCGGGGTTGGACAGAGCGGTGTTGGTCATCCCGTTCATCGCGGCGACGATCTCGGGCGCGGTGCCCGCCGGCGCAAGGATCGCATTCCACGTGTAGGCTTCGTAGCCGGGCAGCGTTTCAGCTGCGGTTGGCAGATCCGGCAAGGCGGAAAGCCGCTCCTTCGTCGTCACCGCAAGTGCGCGCAATGCGCCGCCCCTGATATGGGAGAGCCCGGTCGCTGCACTATCAATCACCAGATCGATCTGGCCACCCATGAGATCGGTGACGGCCGGCCCGCTGCCGCGGTAAGGAACGTGAACCATATTGATCTTTGCCAAGCTCGCGAGCAATTCCGCAGCCAGATGCTGGGCTGAGCCGATGCCGGCCGAGCCGTAGGTCAGGGCTCCCGGTTTGGCGCGCGCAACCGCGATGAGATCCGCGAGCGAGGTCGCGGGGAAATCCTTCTTGACCAGAACGATCTGCGGGACTGTCCCGAGGAGGGCCACGCTACGGAAATCCTGGACCGGGTCGAAAGGCAGATTGGTGTAGAGCACGGCGTTCACTGCGTGCGCGACGGTCGCGATCAGGAAATTGTGCCCGTCCTTTGCGCTCGCCGCTCTCGCCGTGCCGACCGTCGTGCCCGCGCCGGTGATGTTCTCGATCAGCACCTGCCTCGGCAATTGTTGGGAAATTGTCTCTGCCAGGATTCGCGCTGCGACATCGGTCGGTCCGCCTGCCGCGTAGGGCACGATGAATCGGATCGGCTTCGTCGGCCAGGATGCCGCGCTTTGCTGCGCGAAGCTGCTGCTGGCTGCCGTTGCGGCAAGAGATGCGAGAAACAGGCGGCGGTTCATAGCGGCATCTCCCTGATCAGTTCGGCGTCGCCGGACAGCCAGCAGCGATCGCCATCGCGTTCGATCGTGATCCGCGAGGGCCGTCCCATCGCCTCACCCTGCCGGACGACGACGCGATGCTGTGAGGTCAGACCCAACTCCCAGGCGCTCCATGCCAGCGCTGTTGCGGCGATCCCGGTCGCCGCATCCTCCGGATAACCGGAAGAGCGCGGAAACTGTCTTGCGGAGAAGATCGCTGCTTTCGCGTCGACAAGTGCGAAAGGGTAGAGCCCTGTCGAGCCGATCTGGTCACACACGCCCGTAACCCGTGAGAAGTCCGGTCGAAGGCCGTGGAGGAGCTCGACCGAGCGAAGCGGGACAAGTGTTTTTACGCGGCTGGTTGCGGCGTTCTGGACTGGATAGTCGAACAGGTCGGAGGGCTGCAGTCCGAGGACTTCCAGCACCGCGCCGATATCTTCGACGGTGTTGCACCATCCCTTGGGCTGAGTGATGCGTGCCTGTCCGCCGTCGACACGCGCCTCGACCGGCCCGGAAAGCGTCATGATCGAGACGTCTTTCAGCGCCAGTCGACCGAGTTGATCGAGCAGCCAGATCGCTCCCAGCGTCGCATGCCCGCACATCTCCATTTCGTGGTTCGGGACGAAGAAGCGAAAATGGTAGTCGGAACTGTCGCGTCCGGGCAGAACAAAGGCGCTCTCATGGCCGTGCGTTGCCGCGATCCGCCGCATCGCTTCGCCAGCGAGCCCGCGAGCGTCGACAACGACAGGTGCCGGGTTGCCGCCTCCCGGTCCGTTGCTGAACACGTTGACCAGGAAGGCTCGGTCAGAGTAGCGCCGATCGGGGATGTGCTGGTGTGTCATGCCGCCAGAATGCGGGTTCCGGCAGCATCTGGCGCACCCGATCGGGCCAAATCAGATGACCTGACGGGCCATCAGGATTCGGCAGATGTCCTGGATGTGCTAAGCTGGCGGATGCATGCTTCGATCATTTGAACAAATTCTACGTTCGGTGCCGCCATCGCGCCTCCTCGACGCGGGCGAGCATCGCGCCGTCGTCGCGGGAGGCGGTGTGCAATACCGGACGCAGTGGCACTGGCACGACTGCGCGATGATCCTGATGCCGACGAGTGGGACGATTGCGTTTCGGGACGAAACGCGCCGCTCAGTGATGTATCTCAGCGAGGAACGGTTCATCGTGGTGCCCAAAATGCAGGCCCACGAATCGCAGGCGATCCGTCGCCTCAGCAATCACGTCGTTCTTTATCTCACCGAACCGGCGCTCGCGCAGTTCGCGCCTTCGGTTGACCTTCAGCGGCATGCAAAGAAGCCTGCGATGTTCGCGACGACCCCCTTTATCCGATCGCTGCTGCGTTTGTGCTGCACGGGCGAGCGCGATGCCGCGCCGAAGCAGGCACTGGACCATCTGGCGACCGCGCTGCTGGTTGCGATGCTGAATCGGGTCGAGCAGGGCGAGCGGCTCTCCAGCGCAACCGGCGATGACCATGGTGGCGTCGTCGTTGCCGAGATGCGTGCGACCATCGATGAGCGGCTCGACCAGGACGTGCCGATTGACGATATCGCTGCCGCATTCGGGCTGTCGCGCCGCCACGCGACGCGGCTGTTCCGGCAGCACACCGGCTTGTCGATTGGCGAGTACCGAAATCGTCAACGCGTTGAGACCGCACGTCGCATGCTGGCGGAGACGTCGCTTTCGATCGGTGAGGTCGCGTGGCGCACGGGTTTTGAATCAGGATCGGGCTTGTCGCGCGCGATGCGCCGGACGCTTGGCGTATCACCCGGTGCGTTTCGCCGCATCCCGTTCACCTGATCGGGGCGGGCCATCTCGCAGTTCGTCCCGGTGGGGGGCGCCTTCCTCTCCGAATTGGCCCGGCAATTTGAGTTCGGCCGAAGTGCGCTTGATCCGGGCTACAAGCGCTCGTGTTGCCCGTCGGGCAAAACACCCAATATGCCGGTCAAGCCGCGCCATCAAAAATATTCCACTTTACCGAAATTCGGAAACGGCGTATGTATCGCCGCACCCCGGCCCAAGGAAGA
>NZ_AKIY01000313.1 GCF_000282615.1 Bradyrhizobium sp. YR681
CAAAAGCCGAAGAGCGTGCGCGAAGCGCACTCCGGTCTGACTCGGCGGCGGCCTTCCTTGCGGCTACCGATATTGTGCGCGCTTCGCGCGCGCTCTTCTCGGTGGGGTCGCTCTCGCACTTGTTCGCTGCATCACGCAGCGCCTGCTGATGCGCAGGATCCTTGTGGATCGAGGCGGCGGCACGCAGTGCCACCGGCACCGAGACGCGGATGGCGAGGGCTGCAACGCGCTTTGCGAACTCACGATCGTCGAGCACGTCGCGGCTGCCGAGCTGGGCGAGCGCCAGGCGGCGCAGGCCTTTGGTGCGGGCTTCATTGCTGGACCAGCGGGCATCGTTGATACGGATCTTCAGCCGCCGCAACCCGCGCGACACGCAGGCCGGATCATCGCCATGCGGCAGGTCCATGGCGTAGCAGACCGCCGCCTCCACGCACATCTGGCCCGGCACAGGCTTGCCCATGCCATGCACAAGGCCGGCATCGACGACGGCAAGGACCTTCTTGGCGATCTCGACATTGATGCCCCAATCCTTGGGGGTGACGGCTTCGGTTTCCATGGTGGCCTCTCTGGTTTTGGGACAGCAAAACTCGTTCGCCGCGAAGCTCGCGGACGGCGTCAGGTCAGTGACATGCAGGGTTACCGTGATGCTGCGCGGGCCCGCCCCTGACGGCCGCGCAGAACGCAAAGACACAAAACGTTTCAGCCGCGCGCCGCACTAGCCGCGCGCGAAAACCTCAACTGATGATCTCGGCATAGACGGCGAGCGCCGCGCGAGCGTTCGGCTTGCGCTTGCCATCGATGAGGTATTGCGCCCCGCGCTCGGTAAGGCCCGTGCGCTGTGCCAGGTTGAGCGCAGGCTTGACCGGCCAGAGCGCCCGAACAACTGTTCCAAACTTGCACGATTGTTCTTCAGAAGCGCTTGCGGACGCGGCTCCCCGCTGGCTTGATTCGGACATGACGCAACAACCCCACGCAACGCAAAACCATTTACTTCGGCAGCTATACGCAATTTGTGCCACAACACGACGTTGCGACCTGTGCCACCTTGAGACGAGCAGCCACAAATTTGACACTTGTGCGAAAGTGTCACTTGCGCCCGTCCCAGCTCAGATGCAGCATAGGAAGAATAAGCAACAAAGCTCGGGCGGGGCTGGCAATGGGCACAGTCGTGCGTTTTCCGCGCAAACATCATCGTCATGCGCGCTCCACAATTTCATTTTCATTACGTCGCGCCGCGACTTCGGCGAGCACCTCTAGCGTGACCTCGGCATGCCCGATATCGGAGGCGAGCTTGACCAGGGAACGCCAGCGGTCGGACGGAATGCCGCGCGGACGGGTGCGCCAGCCGCTGACCGTGGACGTTGAATCACCGAGCGCCTCGGCAACGGCACCAGTGCCGCCGAGCGCGTCAATGATAGCTCCCCATGTCCAGACTGATTCGACCATGGCGTCAGTTTTAGTTCTCAATTCGCGAACCTGTCAACCGGGCGCAATTTGCGAAACGACTTTTCGCAATGCGCGTGGTGAGATATCCACCATGGATAGCGATCAGGACATCGCCAGGAGGCTCATCGCGATCAGGGAGCACTACGGGCTCCTTCAGACTGAGTTTGCCGACGCCCTGAATATCGCCAAGAACACCTTGAATGCCTTCGAGCGGGCAAAGCGGCCGTTAACCCTCGAAACAGCCAAGAGGATCCGTGATCGATACGGCGTTTCGATCGACTGGCTGCTCAATGGCGACGTCGGCCAGCCCGGTCACGACCTGGTGGTCAAGATGGGCCCGGCACCCAAGATCGGCGCCGACCAGAAGAAGGATAAGGACACCCGCAAGCAGCGGAAGGTATCCTAATCCTGAGAACAAAAAGTTCTCACCTTGCGAATTTTAATGTTGACGGTTCTCAGAATGCGAACTAGGGTGGCTTCATTCAACGGAGCCGCCCAATGTCCGCCGCCGCAGACACCTCCACCACCCCCAACCCCTTCGAAGCCGCGCGCAGCGCGCTGATCCAGCGCCTGCTTGCGCTCCCCGTCCCCGCCGCGATCGGCGAGGTCTCCGATCACCTGCGTGACGCCGCCAACGTGTTCGACCAGTGGCTCTATGCCGTTGGCTCGGGCGTCGCCGATCACGTCTCGGTCGACGTCGATATGCGCCAGTTTCAGGGCGCCTTCCTTGGCGCCGTCGACGGCAACGCGACCTACGAGCTGGAATGCGCCAACGAGGCCGCCTCGCGTCGCCGCAGCTTTGCGCGGAGGGCGTGAGCGATGGCCGAACAGTTCAACGGCGCCGCCGAGCCGATGCGCGCGATCCGCGACCTGATCTCCGACTGCGAATGTGGCGCCTTCGAGAAGGGCAATCCCGATGTGCTGCGACGAGCGCAAGAGGGCTTTACCGCCTTGCGGGCCCTGCATGGCGACACCAGGCCCGCGGAGAACATCGCATTTGCCGCCATGCGCGAGCCGGACTTTGTGCTGATCCAGTTGCTCGCCGGCGCCCTTCGTGCGGTTGCGGCCGGCCTGCCGGAACGCGAGCAGCATGTGATCCGCTTCACTGGCGCTTATGCCCATCTTGGCACTCCGCCGATCTCGGCAATCCTCGACATGGCGAACACGGCGCTCGAAGGCGCCGCGCATGTCTCCCTTCCCAAAGCGATCATGAACTGAGGAACCAGCCATGCAGGACCGCACCAACCACAACAGCTTCGCCGATCAGCTCGCAGAGCGCCTGCGCAGCGAGACCGCGATCGTCACCCCGGCCCCGAAAGTCGACGCCGCCTACGTCGCGGCGGGCGAGGCCCGGATCGTCGACTTCGAGATGCGCGCCAGCGGTGACAAGCCGCGGCGCAAGCCGCGTACCCGCGTCACCACGACCGAAACCACTCCAACGGCCGCAGCCGCCGCCGAGGCTGCACCTTCCCCACGGAGCACCAACACGATGTCTAATCTTCGCCTCCTGCGACCCGCCGAGGTCACCAGCGCCTTTCTCAAGGCTGGTTTCATGGGCTTCCAGGGTGCCGGCAAAACCAAAACCGCGGCGCTGACCGCGATCGGGCTGATCCAGCACCTGCGCAAGCTCAACTCGCCCTATGCCGACAAGCCCGCAGCGTTCCTGGACAGCGAGACCGGCTCGGACTGGGTGCTGCCCGACTTCAAGGAAGCCGGCATCGAGCTCGCCGTGATGAAGTCGCGCTCGTTTGCCGACCTCACGGCCGTGATCGACGAGGCCGCCAAGGAATGCTCCGTGCTGGTCGTCGACAGCGCTACTCACTTCTGGAAGGAGCTTTGCGACAGCTACCAGCAGAAGCGCGCCAAGGAATTGAAGCGCTCGACCTACCGTCTGCAGTTTCAGGATTGGGCCTATCTGAAAGGCGAATGGGCCAAGTTCACCGACCGCTTCGTCAACGCACCCTTGCACATGCTGATCTGCGGCCGGGCCGGCTTCGAATACGATTATTTCGAGGAGGAGGACGGCTCCAAGACGCTCGCAAAGACCGGCGTCAAGATGAAGGCCGAAGGCGAGTTTGGTTTCGAGCCCTCGCTGCTGGTGCAGATGGAGGTCGTGCAGAAGGTCGAAGGCAAGGCCGTCGCCAACGTCTGGCGCGAGGCGCACGTCGTCAAGGATCGCGCCAACCTGATCGACGGCAAGACCTTCAAGTTCTGCTCGACCTTTGACAACGGCGAGCGGCTCCCGCTCAAGACGCTGATCGATCAGACCTGGGTGGCGTTTGCCCCGCACATCCAGCGTCTCAACCTGGGGGGCCGTCACGTCGGCGTCGACACGTCCCGCACCTCCGAGCACACGATCGCGACCGATCGCAAAGACTGGACCCCCGTGCAGCGCGAGATCGTCATCGACGAAATCCAGACGCTGCTCCAGCTCACCTATCCGAGCCAATCGGCGGACGACAAGAAGAACAAGCTCCGTGCCCTCCTCGACCATTTCGACGCGACCTGGACCGAGATCGAGAAGGTGATGCCGCTGCCTGATCTGCGCATCGGTTACGACAAGCTGCACCTGGCGCTGACTGGCAACCCCTCGAAGTACCACACCGCGATCAAGGCGGACGCCATGCCCGCCATTCTGGATGACTCCCTGCCCGAGTTCGCGGCGGCGGCCGGGTAGCGGAGTCCACGACGGGACGGCGCCGACAGCAAAGGCGCCGGGCCCAAAGCGGGCGGCGGCTGATTTGGCCAGCCCCGGCAGGCGCCGCCCGCCAATGTCGTCCCTCATTTCAACGCGGAAGAATTAACATGGGCTTCCATCGTCAACGCCAACCCGCCGCTCTCAGTCGCGTGCAAGCGATCGACGTCATCAAGACCTTCGTCGGCGAACAGGAAATTGCGCGGATTCTCGCCGAGCAGGACGTGTTCCTGATCGAAAGCGACTGCGTCAACCCGGCCGGTCACGGCGCTGTATCGTCCTGCGGCGAGGTCGTCTGCCCGCATTGCGCCAAGGTGTTCTGGCGATGAGCGAGCAACAACAACTCGTCGCGCGGATCCGGCGCGGCAGCAAATATTGGGGCCAGACACCTCCAAATCAGTGGTTCGACGCCCGCATGGTCGCGGACGATCACTACCATCTCCGCGGCAACGGCAACAATTACCGGATCGTCGACGTGTTTTTTGGCGTTCACGTCGACGGCGTGATCCTCGACCTCTCCAACGGAAAGAGGGTGCGGCCTGCCTGCCCCGAGACCTACCGCGAATTCGGGCGGGAGATGGCGTCATGAGTACATCCCCCGCCAAATGCTTTCTGCTCGACGGCCCGCTGATGGGTGTCGAGGAGCGCCGCGCCGCGATGACGTTGCAGATGGCCGCCGTGCTGCTGGCCGATGACGGTGTCGTCGATCCCGCCGACACGCACCGCACCCTGCACGCCGCCGGCTACAACGCGATCGACGTGATGATGCTGGCGGAGGCGGCCCGCTACGAGGCGCATCAGCAGCTGATCGCGAAGGTGATCAGCGATGATTGAAGGATTGGTCTATCTGACGATTGTCTTCGGCATACCCCACAGCCGCGGCGGCTCCGGCGGCGCCGCGGTAAAAATGCAGATTCAGCAGTTTGGGCCGATGGACCATGATGAATGCATGAAGGTCGCGATCGCCATCACGACCGCAAGCCCTGACTTTCAGGCGGTCTGCGGCAACAACAATCAATCTATTTTGGTGCTTCCGCGATGACCCTCCCCCGCCCCCAGCGCATCACTCCGCCGGCAGCACCTGGCGCCCTCCTCAAGCCGGTTTGCGAAATTGCGCAAATTCGCAAGGTCAAGCCCGAGCTGGCCGATGATCCCGATTACCTCGCCCTGGTCCGCCAGTGCCCGTGCCTGTATTGCGGCGTCGAGCCGTGCGGAGAGGCCGCGCATGTGCGCCTTGCCTCGGCCGCCTTCGGCAAGTCGAGCGGCCTGCAGAAGAAGCCGCACGACCAATGGGCGCTGCCGCTCTGCCGCGACGATCATCTGAACGCTCGCCATGCCCAGCACAAGCGGAACGAAGAGGCGTTCTGGCGCGCGCTCGGCATCAACCCGCTGCTGATCGCTCAGCGGCTCTATGCCCAGCGCGGCGACCTGGTCGCGATGCGGGCCGTGGCGATCGTGGCGATCTCGGAAAGGACACTTCACCCAGGGGAGAAAGCATGAGCCAGATCAGACCCGACGCACTCGAGCGTATCGACTTCGACAAATACCTTTCGCTGTCAGAGAAGGCGCAGCACGATGCCGCGGTCGCCTCAAACGAGGCCTTCATCGCGGCAATGACGAAGGCCTCCGCGAAGGGGCGCGAGAAGGTGCGGCCCGGCACCTATGTGGATTGCTCCCCGCCGATCGGCGCGCGCTTCATCCGCGCGATTGCACCTCACTCGGCCTGCGGCTCGCCGGCGGCGATGTGCATCGAGCGCGGCAATCCGGATGGCGGTGCCCCGCTGGCGCTGAAGAGTTGACGGGCCGAATGGCGCGCCTTGCGGATCCTGGTCTCGCGTCGTCGCAGGGTGCGCCAATTGGCGCAGGCATGATGTCGGAAAGATCGAGATGACCCAGCGCTTCACCCTGTCAGAAGCCGCCGCCGAGCTGAAGGCTCCCTCCCCGCGCTGGCTGGCCACATGGCTCCGGGCGCACCCCCGGGATAAGTCCGGGGAACCCTATTACACGCCGATGGGGCGGGATAAGGTGTTCCGCTCCGAGGACATCGCCCGCATCGAGTGTGCGTTACGGGAGGGGTTGACATGCCGCTCAGGCTCAGGCCGCCGCGGAAAGGCAAGACGCCCAATTTTGAAATCCGGGGAACCTACCTCGGATGCCGCGTGGAAGTTAGCAGCGGCACTCACAAACGATCCGTCGCTCGCGACAAGCTCGTCGAGATCGAAGAGTGCATCGAACGGCACGGCCAATACCCAGCCCCACAAGCTAAGCCTGATCCCGGGCGGCCGACCTTCCTGACGGCGGCAAACGCCTACATGCAGGATGGCGGCGAGCGGCGCTACGTGCCGATGCTGCTGAAACACTTCCGTGAGACCCCGATCGAGGAAATCGACCAGGGCGCGCTCGATGAGGCCGCCTCGACCCTGCTTCCGCAGGGCGCACCCGACTACAGAAACCGCGCGGTCTATGCGCCCGCCATCACCATCATCCGCCACGCGCTCGGCGACAAGGCGCCCGTCTTTCGGCGTCCGAAAGGCGCGAAGGGCCGCCAACGCAAGGATTTCATGTGGCCGGAGGACGCCGCGCTGATCCTGACCGAGGCCGCAAGGATCGACCCTGAGTTCGAGCTCTACCTCCTGGTGCTGCTCTACAACGGCATCCGCAAGAGCGAAGGCCTCAAGGCGCTGGCGTCCGACACCAGGCCGGAGGATCTGGCGCTATGGCTGCCGACGACGAAGAACGGCGATCCGCGCATGCTGAAGCTGCGGGGCGACGTCGCAGCGCGGCTGCAAACCCATCTGGAAGCCCACCCGGGCCGCGTACGGCTCTTCAAATTCAACGAGGGTGGCCACTTCAAGCACCTGCTGCTGCGCGCCACAATGGCCGCCTGCGGGCTTGAATGCCCCAAGCGCCGGCCGACCGGCTGGAAGAAACCGCAGTTCCGGCTTGGCTTCGTCACCTTCCACGTCTTCCGCCACACCTGGGCGACGTGGATGCGGATGTACGGCGGCGCCGACACAAGAGGCCTTGTCGCAACCCGCAACTGGCGCGACGAGCGCAGCGCCGCGCGCTACGCCCATGTGGTGCCGAGCGCGGAGTGGGACCGCGTCGACAGCCTGCCGGCGTTGGGGACAGGACGGGGAAAAGCGGTCAACGACTGAAATTTGCTTGTATATACAGCGCGCAGACCGATCTCCCCCAATGGCTGGCCGCAACTTTTTGGGGGATGCGCGATCAGTCCTGCAAGCTCTGGCGAGACCACGGCACGCGCGCGGCGCTGAAATCGCGCCACGTGCTTTGCAAGGCAGGCTGCACGCCAACCGCTGCGCGCGCCTGCCAGCCGGCGATGGCCGCCGCAGCGACGGCGCAGTCGGGTTCGGTACCGAGCCCGTCGAGCAATGATGACGTGACCGCCATGTCGTTGAAGGCGCCAAGCTCCTCCTGCAGGGCAGCGAGCCGGCGCGAGAATTTTCTGGCGGATTTGCGGTCCGCGAACAGCGGCAGCAGAAACTCGCCGAGATAACGCAGCCGCTTAGTGGCGAGCCGCACCCGGTGCAGCTCGTCGGTCGTGAGCGACTTGAAGCGGCGGCCCCGCTTGAGCACTTTCGCATATTGCTCCGACAGGACGCGCTGGGCGAACTTGACCGCGGGCTCGGCCAGCTGGCCGAGATCTTCCGCCGCCACGTCGTTGCGCCACCCGCGCGTCTCGATCCAGTTTCCGAGGCCGATCAGGAACACGGCGCAGCGACGGTCGTCGAGCGCGTGATGCGCCTTGCGATAGGCATCGGACTGGCGCCGGGCCGCAGCCTGGCCCAAGACGTCGAAGCCTGCGACCGACGGGCAGGCTTTTGCGATCATCGGCAAGGTCTCGAGCTGGAACACGTCCCAGTCGCGCGCAGCGGACAGATCCTGCGCCAGCCATCTGGCTTCCGATCGCAGCGCGTCGAGATTGCTGAGCGCGCCGACCGATCGCATCAGGTCGAGTGCCGAACGCAGCCGGCGCAGCGCAACACGAAGCTGATGGACGCCTTCCGGATTGCGGCCGTCCTCGGCGGCGGGCAGCGACTGAAGCAGATGGAGGAAGCAGGACCGCAGGATCGTCGCGAAGGCTTCGTCGAGCGTCACCGACGCATCGAGGCGAAGTTTTCGCGGGCGGCGCACCGATGGCGGCGTGTCGGCCGCAAGATCGAAGCCGCGCACCGACTTGCTGCGGATGGACGGCTTTACCGCTCCGTGCTCGGCCAGCCGCAGCGCGATCTCGTAGATCGTGCTCGCACTGCCGCTCTTGAGCTCCAGCTCGATCTCGCTCACCGGCAACGAACGGTCGCCGGCCGTCAGCACGCCCTGATCGAAGGCGATTTCCACCGTGCCGGACGGCAGGTCAACCATCCGCGCGTGACGATGAATGTCGGCCGTGAAGACCGCTTCGAGCGGCCGCGCGTCGAGATGGCTGCGCAGCTTCTCCGGAATGAAAGGCATCGCCAGAGCGAGATCGGGCGCCAGCGAGGGCACGCTCGCCTCCCATTCGCCGCGGCGCAGCGGATCGTCTGCCGCATCGGTCTTGACGGTTTGCACGAAGCGCGTCCCGCTCTGGCGAACGCGCAGGCTGAGGCCATGACGGCGAAGCGTCCGCTCGGGCGTGTCGTAGTACACGGACTTGAGATGCTTTCGCGCGCCCTTGTTGCGCGCATTGGCCGCGATGACAGGCGCGGCGTTGAAGTGCGCCGTCCGATCGGCATCGACGAGCAGCTTGAGCTCGATCTCGCCGGCGGGGCGCGCGGACGGAGTTGGCCCCAACGCAGGCGCCGCGTCTTGCGATGGCGTCTGATCGATCATGGCGCCCGCGACGATCCCGCGCTCCGCGCCGGACTTGGCAGATGCAATGTGTCTGAGAAAGCCGGCGACGAGCTGCGTCCTTTTGCTGTCCTTCGGGACAGGGTTCCCGTCCGGTGCGCTCAGGGATTTGCGAGCCGCCGCAGCGTCTGACTTTAACATTTCCGATGACATGACAGTTCGATGACAGAGCGCCACCATATAGCCGCTGCGGCTCGTGAGGAATAGTCACTTACGTCGCGACACATCATCGTCCACACGGGTCATTCCGCACGCAAATAACGACGAAGGGTTGTCATAATCAGGCTTGGCGTTCCGAATTAAACCTCCGCCGTAGACGTAAGTGATCGAATTGATGGCGAATCTCGCGGTTCCCGAAATCGAAATGAACGCGTAAGCGAGCTTGACTCATGCTGGCCGAGAAATTCTTTCTGGTCCTGGAGACGCTCAGAAGTCACGCCTCCGATGACAGGCCCGAAATTGTGACAAGCTCCGCGCGACCTCCCGCGGCGCCGAAGATCATGTCGGCCTCGCGGCGGAGAAAGCCGGTTTCCGGGGATCGTGACTAGGAGCCGCCCGATTGCCGGGGGCTGCGCCGATCGGAAGGCTCAGCAATTCGGCATTGGTGGACGTTGCCGTGGCCAGCGCGTCAGCGCAGCCAGGTTTTCTCAAAGCCTGGCCGCAACTTTTTTGAGTTCGGAACGCCATCTGCACGTGAAGCGCTCGCGTCCGCGAGGAACGCATTCCACGCCTGCCTCCTGTGCGCGGGCGCATCTTCCCCGTGCGGGTGCTTGCAGCTAATCGGGTCTAGCGCCCTGCGCCTCGCCCAACCTCACCCAAATCCGGAATTACCCAGATCATGATCAGCAACTCGATCCTGTCCGCCATCAAAGCTTTCGAGGACGAGTTGATCGCCATCCGACGCGACATTCACGCCCATCCCGAAATCGCGTTCGAGGAGGTGCGAACCGCGGCACTGGTTGCCGGCAAGCTGCGCGACTGGGGGATCGAGACGCATGAAGGGATCGCCGGGACCGGGGTCGTCGGCTCGCTGAAGGGCAACAGGCCCGGACAGCGCGCCATCGCGCTACGCGCCGACATGGACGCGCTTCGCATCGAGGAGGAGAGCGAGTTTGCGCATCGCTCGACCTTTCCCGGCAAGATGCACGCCTGCGGTCACGACGGGCATACGGCGATGCTGCTCGGCGCCGCGCGCTACCTCGCGGAGCACCGGGATTTCGGCGGCACCGTGCACTTCATCTTTCAGCCAGCGGAGGAAGGTCTCGGGGGCGCCCGCGTGATGCTGGAGGAAGGTTTGTTCGAGCGCTTCCCGACGGACGCCGTCTACGGCATGCACAACCAGCCCGGCCTGCCCGCAGGCGAGTTTGGCATCCGGCAAGGCCCGGCGCTTGCCGCAAGCGACACCTGGATCGTCACCTTCCGCGGCACCGGCGGCCACGGCGGGTCCGGCGCACATACCGCGACCGATCCGACCATCCCGCTCGCCAATTTCATTCTCGGCGTGCAGACGATCGTCGCCCGCAACGGGGAAAGAGTGTAGATCTCGGTGGTCGCCGTATCATTAAAAAAAAAACTTCTGCAACGAACTTCCTCCTGAATCCGGATGCACTGAAGCTTGATGCAGATCCTCTTTGGAAAATTGCAAACGGCCTTGCTGC
>NZ_AKIY01000314.1 GCF_000282615.1 Bradyrhizobium sp. YR681
CAGCCGCGAGCGCGGCAGCCGCCGCGCGATCGTCATCAGCAGGGCCGCGATGCCGCGCAGCAGGGCGAACACGACGACCGAGGAGGCTACGAACACCGCGGCGATGCGCTTGTCGAAGGACAATCCGATCACGACCGCGATCAGCAGTGCGACCACGACGCCCATGAACACGACATAGCCCAGCCGCGGCCGATGCCATTCGGAGCTGATGGTGTCGCGGAACAGCGCGGCGACCGGCACGTCGTGCACGCGGCCGAGCGGCCACAGGCCGAAGGCGAGCGCGGTGAGCAGGCCGTAGACGAAGGACAGCGCGAGCTCGTCGACATGCACGGCCGGCACCACCGGCAGCGGCAGCAGTTTTCCGAACAGGCCGACGATGGCGAACGGCATCGCCGCGCCGAGCGCCAGCCCGATCACCGAGCCGATCGCGGCAAGCAGGAGAACCTGCGCGAGGTAAATGCCGAACACGTCGCGGCCCGTCGCGCCGACGGCCTTGAAGGCCGCGATCACCTCGAGCTTGCGGTCGATATGGCTCTTCACGGCATTGGCGACGCCGACGCCGCCGACCAGCAGCGCGGCGAGGCCGACCAGCGTCAGGAACTGCGTGAAGCGGTTGATGTTGCGCTCGAGCTGCGGCGAGGCATTGGAGCGGCTGCGGACCTCCCAGCCGGCCTGCGGCGCCGCGTTGCGCGCATCCGCGATGAAGGCTTCGGTGGCGCGCTCGCTGTTGGCGTTGTCAGGCAGCTTCACCCGGTAGACCCAGCGCACCAGGCTGCCGGGCTGGATCAGGCCGGTGGCCTTCAGGCCCGCCTCGCTGATCAGGAAGCGCGGCCCGAAGCCGATGCCGCCGGCGAGCTTGTCGGGCTCGGCTTCGACGGTCGAGCGGATCTGGAAAGTCGCCGAGCCGATGGTGACGCGGTCGCCGGTCTTGAGCGACAGCCGCGCCAGCAGCGTCGGATCGGCGGCCGCGCCGAACGCGCCGTCGCGTTCCGCGAGGACGTCGGCCATCGCCAGCTGCGGCGCCAGCGTCAGCTGGCCCAGCATCGGATAGGTGTCGTCGACCGCCTTCATCTCGACCAGTGCGAGCTGGCCGTCGGCCGCGCGCGCCATGCCGCGCAAGGTCGCGGCGGTCGAGACGGTGCCGCGCGAGCGCAGGAAGGCGACTTCGTCCGGCTTGGCCTCGCGCTGAAACAGAACGAACGACACGTCGCCGCCGAGCAGCGTGCGGCCTTCGCGGGCAAGACCGTCGGAGAGGCTCGCCGACACCGAGCCGACACCGGCGATCGCCATCACGCCGAGCGCGATGCAGGCGATGAAGACATAGAAGCCGCGCAGGCCGCCGCGCAATTCGCGCAGGGCATAACGCAGCGACAGTGCGATGCCGTTGGGCTTCGCGAACGGTTCGGCAGCAATGCTCATGCCGGCGCAGACTGCGTGTCGATGCGCCCGGAGCGCAGGCGGATCACGCGATCGCAGCGATGCGCGAGCGAGGAATCGTGCGTGACCAGCACCAGGGTCATGCCGCGCTCGGCATGCTTGGTGAAGAGCAGGTCGACGATCTGCTTTCCGGTCGTCTCGTCGAGATTGCCGGTCGGCTCGTCGGCGACGAGGATGGCCGGATCGGGCGCCAGCGCGCGGGCGAGCGCGACGCGCTGCTGCTCGCCGCCGGAGAGCTGCGTCGGATAATGATGCAGGCGATCGCCGAGCCCGACCGATTGCAGCTCCTGCGCCGCGCGCCTGGCGGCATCCGGATTGCCGGCGAGCTCGAGCGGCACGGCGACGTTCTCCAGCGCCGTCATGGTCGGGATCAGATGGAAGGACTGGAAGACGATGCCGACCTGGCGGCCGCGGAAGCGCGCCAGCGCGTCCTCGTCGAGGGCATTGAAAGGCATGCCCGACACCACCACCTCTCCGCTATCAGGACGCTCCAGCCCCGCCATCACCATCAGCAGCGTGGATTTGCCCGAACCTGACGGGCCGATCAGGCCGATCGTCTCGCCCGAGCCGACCCGCAAGCTGATATCCTTGAGGATGTGAACGCGTGCCGCCCCCGTGCCCAATGAGAGATTGACGTTGGAGATGGCGATGGTGTCCGGCGTGGTGCCGGCGAGCGAAGAGGATTCGATGCGAGTGTCCATGGTCCGGTCATATGGCAACTCCGTACGCGCGGTCGAGAGGCGTTACGGATTGTTCATGCACATAGCCGTGTTGATGCTCGCTTTGATGACGATTGCGAACCCGGCTTGGGCAGAGGCGACAAAGCCGGTCAAGCTTGTCGTTCTCGGCGATTCCCTGAGCGCAGGCCTCGGCCTTCCGGCCCAGCAGGCCTTCCCCACAAAGCTTCAAAAAGCCTTGCAGGCCAAAGGCATAGCCGTTGACATGACCAATGCCGGGGTGTCCGGCGATACCTCCTCGGGGGGGCGCGATCGGCTCGACTGGTCGGTGCCCGACGGAACCGACGGCGTGATCATCGAGCTCGGCGCCAACGACGCGCTGCGCGGGATCGATCCCGACTTGACGCGCACCGCGCTGACCGACATCGTCCAGCGTCTCAAGGCGCGCAAGATTTCCGTGATGCTGTGCGGCATGCTGGCGCCGCCGAATTACGGCGCCGAATACGCCGCGCGTTTCAATTCGATTTATCCGGATCTGGCGAAACAATTCGAGGTGCCGCTCTATCCGTTCTTCCTCGACGGCGTCGCCGCCGACGCCAAGCTCAACCAGGCCGACGGCATTCATCCGACCGCTGAAGGCGTCGACATCATCGTCGGCAACATCATGCCCACGGTGGAGGCATTTTTGCGCAACATAAGCGAGCAACGGCGATGAAAAGCAGGCAACGCTAACCCTAACAACAAGGGTTATCCCGTGAGTTCACGGGTCAAGCTTCGCAGAGTCACACAAACGCGATAGGAATCAGGGTACCGGTGATTCGTCGCCGGCTCTAAAATTTGGATATGATCCTTCCCAGGGATCATGCCCAAGCATCGGGAGTGCGAAACGATGCCGCGTTTGTTCACTGGTCTGGAAATTCCGGCCGAGATCGGCCAGTCGCTTTCCAACTTGCGAGGCGGCCTTCCCGGCGCCCGGTGGATCGATCCCGAAAATTATCACGTCACCCTGCGCTTCATCGGCGACATCGACGGCATCTCCGCCAACGAGATCGCATCGATGCTGTTTCGTGTCGACCGCAAGCCGTTCGAGGTCAAGGTGCAGGGGCTGACCAGCTTCGGCGGCCGCAAGCCGCGCGCGGTGGTCGCCACCATCGCGCCGAGCAAGCCGCTGATGGACTTGCAGGCCGAGCTCGAACGCATGATGCAGCGGATCGGTCTCAATCCGGAAGGACGCAAATTCATCCCGCATGTCACGCTGGCCCGCCTGCACGACGCCACCGACCGCGACGTCGCCGACTATCTCTCGCTGCGCGGCTACTTCCCGAGCAAGGCGTTCACGGCGGAACGTTTTGTGTTGTTCTCCTCGCGCGCCTCCACGGGTGGCGGCCCGTACGTGGTCGAGGACGCCTACGAGCTGTGTGAGTAGGTTGTCTCCGTCATGAACGGAACGGTGTGTCCCACGCGGTAGCGTCCGGGACACGGAACGCATAGCGCCCCGCACCAATTGACGGCTTGCATTTTCCGCGCATCTCTGGCGGTAAAGAGCCATGCTCTCCACCCAAAATTCCTCATTCCGCGAGGCATACCAGGCGCAGGTCGCATCCGGCGCGATCGAGCCCGATGCCGCGCAGGCCGAGGTCGCCGAGGCCTATGCGGCGCTCGACCAGCGGCTCGCGAACTACAAGCCGCAGCGCAAGCAGGGCCTGCTCAGTCGCCTGTTCAGCAGCGACAAGGACGAGGCGCCGCGCGGGCTCTACATCCATGGCGAGGTCGGCCGCGGCAAGACCATGCTGATGGATCTGTTCTTCCAGCACTCGACCGTCGAGCACAAGCGCCGCGCGCATTTCCACGAATTCATGGCCGACGTGCACGAGCGCATCTACGATTATCGCCAGAGCATCGCGCGCGGCGAGACCGCCGATGGCGATGTCATCGCGCTGACGGCGACGGCGATCTTCGAGGAGAGCTGGCTGCTCTGCTTCGACGAATTCCACGTCACCGACATCGCCGATGCGATGATCCTGGGACGCCTGTTCGCAAAGCTGTTCGAGCTCGGCACCGTGGTGGTCGCAACCTCCAACGTCGCGCCCGATGATCTTTACAAGGGCGGCCTCAACCGTTCGCTGTTCCTGCCCTTCATCAAGCAGATCACGGACCACATGGACGTTGCGCGGCTCGATGCGCGCACCGACTTCCGGCTGGAAAAACTCCAGGGCGTGCCGATGTGGCTGACGCCGGCCGACAGCGACGCGGATGCCGCGCTCGATCGCGCCTGGTCCAGGATGAGCGGCAGCGCCAAATGCAAGTCGCGCGACATTTCGATCAAGGGCCGCATCCTGCACGTGCCGTGCTCGGCCCATGGCGTGGCGCGGTTCACCTTCGCCGATCTCTGCGAGAAGCCGCTCGGCGCATCGGATTACCTCAGGCTCGCGCACGATTATCACACCATCCTGGTCGACCATATTCCAGTGATGGACATCTCCCAGCGCAATGCCGCCAAGCGCTTCATCACGCTGATCGATACGCTCTATGACAATGCCGTGAAGCTGATGGCCTCGGCCGACGCCAACCCGATCTCGCTCTACCTCGCCCATGAGGGCACCGAGGCCATGGAGTTCAAGCGGACGGCCTCGCGCCTGATCGAGATGAGCTCGGAATCCTATCTGGCGCTGGCTCACGGCCGCAAGGATTCCACCGCCAGCGGCTCCACCAAGGGTCTTGTGGAGACTTAAGTCCTATGCCGCCGTCATTCCGGGGCGCGACGAAGTCGCGAGCCCGGAATCCATAACCACGATCGGGAGTATGGATTCCGGGCTCG
>NZ_AKIY01000315.1 GCF_000282615.1 Bradyrhizobium sp. YR681
AGGTCTCCTCCAACATCACCGACGTGCAGCATGGCGCGACCGAGACCGGCTCGGCCTCCTCGCAGGTGCTGTCGGCGGCGCAGATGCTGTCGAACGACTCGGGCCGGCTGAAGAGCGAGGTCAGCAAGTTCCTGACCAACGTCCGCGCGGCGTAACGACGTCCGCGCGGCGTAACGACGTTCGCGCGGCGTAAACTCTCGCATAACCCTCGACCGGACGAGAGGCGGCGCCAAAAGCGCCGCCTCTTTCGTTTTGCCGGTAGCATGATGTCGCTCACAGGTAGCATTATGAGGGGTAGCCGTAGTCTTGCGGGCAGGTCGTTTCATCGATGGTTAAAGCGGATTTACAAGAATTGACCGAGGGCAGTCTCACGCGGCGGCAGTCCCGATTGGAATCATTTCAGGGTTGTGGAGCCTTTGATGCGCAAGAATTTTCCTGTTACCGGCGTCGAATATCCGGTCAGTGACGAGACGCTGATCGTCTCCCGGACCGACCTCAAGGGCAAGCTCACCTACTTCAACGACGACTTCCTCGCCGCCGCCGGCTTCACGTCGGCCGAACTGATGGGCCAGCCGCACAACATCGTCCGTCATCCCGACATGCCGCCGGAGGCGTTCGACAATCTCTGGGACACGCTGAAGGCGGGCAAGCCGTGGCTCGGCGCTGTGAAGAACCGCCGCAAGAACGGCGATTTCTACTGGGTGCTGGCGACGGCGTCCCCGATCCGGGAGAACGGCCAGGTCACGGGCTTTACCTCGATCCGCACCAGGCTGCCCGCCGACCAGCGCAAGCTTGCCGAAGAGGTTTACGCCGCGATCCGCGAGAAGAAGCCGCATGGCTATCGCGTCGATGCAGGCATCATCCGTCGTCGTTCGCTGCTCGACCGATTCAGCGTCTTCACCGGGACGCTGAAGGCGCGTCTCGTCACGACGATGACGCTTCAGGCGCTGTTCATGCTGGCGCTCGGCATCGGCGGCGCGCTCTCCACGGGCGGTACGACCAGCCTGGTCCTGGCGCTGCTGGCTGTGGTCGGCGCCGCCATCGTCGGTTTCGCCGGTATTGCGACCATGCGCGCGATCCAGGGCCCGATGCAGCATCTCAACGACACGCTGGTCAACCTCGTGCAGGACAAGCTCGACAATCGCGTCGTCATCGGCCGCGACGACGAGATCGGCGAGGCGCTGCGCAACCTCCAGACCGTCCAGACCATCATCCGCTTCAGCCGCGACGAGGTTCAGGCGGTGCAGCGCCGCGCCGAGGAGCAGCGCAAGGCCGGCATGACGAAACTTGCCGACGGCTTCGAGGCGGCGATCGGCGAGATCGTCGAGACCGTGTCGTCCGCTGCGACCGAGCTCGAGGCATCGGCCTCGACGCTGACCTCGACGGCGGGCCGGGCACAGGAACTGGCGACCATCGTCGCAGCCGGCTCGGAAGAAGCTTCCACCAACGTCCATTCGGTGGCGTCGGCCGCCGAGGAGATGTCGTCGTCGGTTCGCGAGATCGGTCGCCAGGTGCAGGATTCCACCCGGATCGCGAGCGAGGCCGTCAGCCAGGCGCACGCCACCACCGACCGCGTCAGCGAACTTTCGCGGGCGGCTTCCCGGATCGGCGACGTCGTCGAGCTCATCAATGCCATCGCGGGTCAGACCAATCTCCTGGCGCTGAACGCGACAATCGAAGCGGCGCGTGCCGGCGAGGCCGGTCGCGGCTTCGCGGTTGTGGCTTCCGAGGTCAAGGCGCTTGCCGAACAGACGGCCAAGGCGACCGGCGAGATCGGCCAGCAGATATCCGGTATCCAGGCGGCGACCAACGACTCGGTCGGCGCCATCAGCGAAATCTCCGGCACCATCGCGCGCCTCTCCGAGATATCCTCGGCGATCGCGGCGGCCGTGGAGCAACAGGGCGCGGCGACCCAGGAGATCGCCCGCAATGTGCAGCAGGCGGCTAGCGGCACCCAGCAGGTGTCTTCCAACGTCGGCGACGTCCAGCGCGGTGCATCCGAAACCGGATCGGCGTCCTCGCAGGTGCTCTCGGCGGCGCAGATGCTGTCCCGCGACTCCAACCGCCTCAAGCTCGAGGTCGGCAAGTTCCTGAACTCGGTCCGTACGGCATGAACCGTTCGTCCGCATGGCTGCGATGTCGATTTCGCAGTGCGGTAGCAGGGAAGTGAATGCAGAAAGGCGGCCGGAGATTAGCGTTTCCGCCGGTGCTCAGGTAAAGGGGGAGGAGGATCCCCGTGGGGGCGGATTCCGTATCCTGCTTGACCTGGAATTACCCGGCGAATGATTGCTCTGGTCCGTATTGCCCTGAGCCGGCCCTATACTTTCGTCGTGCTGGCGTTGCTGCTCCTCATCATCGGGCCGCTCGCGGCGCTGCGGACGCCGACCGACATCTTCCCGGACATCCGCATCCCCGTGATCGGCGTGGTCTGGCAGTACACCGGCCTGCCGCCGGACCAGATGTCCGGCCGCATCACCACGCCGTTCCAGCGGGCGCTGACGACGACGGTCAACGACATCGAGCACATCACGGCCAATTCCTATAACGGCTTTGGCATCATCAAGATCTTCTTCCAGCCCAACGTCGATATCCGCACCGCCAACGCGCAGGTCACCGCGATCTCGCAGACGCTGCTCAAGCAGATGCCGCCGGGCGCGACGCCACCCTTGATCCTGAACTACTCCGCCTCGACCGTGCCGATCATCCAGGTGGCGCTGTCGGGCGACGGCCTCACCGAGCAGAACCTCGCCGACATCGGCATCAACAATCTGCGCACCCCCCTGGTCACCGTGCCCGGCGCGGCGATCCCCTATCCGTTCGGCGGCAAGCAGCGCCAGGTCCAGATCGACCTCGACCCGACCGCGCTCCAGGCCCGCGGCCTGTCCGGCCAGGACGTCGCCAATGCGCTGGCCGCGCAAAATCTGATCACGCCGGTCGGCACCCAGAAGATCGGCCAGTTCGAATACAACATCCAGCTCAACAACTCGCCGCTCAAGATCGACGAACTCGGCAATCTCCCGATCAGGACCGTCAACGGCGCGATGGTCTATGTGCGCGATGTCGCCACCGTGCGCGACGGCAATCCGCCGCAGACCAACATCGTGCATGTCGACGGCAACCGTTCGGTGCTGATGATGGTGCTGAAGGCCGGCGCGACCTCGACGCTCGATATCATCGCCGGCATCAAGCAGAAGGTGATCGACGTCAAGGACCAGCTGCCGGATGCGCTGAAGATCGGCTTCATCGGCGACCAGTCGGTGTTCGTCCGCGGCGCGATCGAGGGCGTGGCGTTCGAAGGCGTGATCGCGGCGCTGCTCACCAGCGTCATGATCCTGCTGTTCCTCGGCAGCTGGCGCTCGACCATCATCATCGCGGTCTCGATCCCGCTCTCGGTGCTGGGCGCCATCATCATGCTGTCGGCGATCGGCGAGACGCTGAACATCATGACGCTCGGCGGTCTCGCGCTCGCCGTCGGCATCCTCGTCGACGACGCCACCGTGACGATCGAGAACATCAACTACCATCTGGAGCAGGGCAAGCCGGTTGAGCAGTCGATCCTCGACGGCGCCAACCAGATCGTGACGCCGGCCTTCGTCTCGCTGCTCTGTATCTGCATCGTGTTCGTGCCGATGTTCTTCCTCACCGGCGTCGCGCGCTTCCTGTTCGTGCCGATGGCGGAAGCGGTGATGTTCGCGATGATCTGGTCGTTCATCCTGTCGCGCACGCTGGTGCCGACCATGGCGAACTATCTGTTGCAACCTCATGTGCATCATGAGGGCGCGCCGCCGAAATCGCGTAATCCGCTGGTCTGGTTCCAGCGCGGCTTCGAGGCACGCTTCGAGCGCATTCGCGGCGGATACCATAACTTCCTCGGGCTGGCGCTCGCGCACCGCGCGGTGTTCGTGATCGGCTTCCTCTGCGTGGTCGGCGCGTCCTTCGCGCTGGTGCCGTTCCTGGGGCGCAACTTCTTCCCCGCGGTCGATGCCGGCAACATCCTGATGCATGTCCGCACGCAAGTGGGCACGCGCGTCGAGGAGACCGCCAACCAGCTCGCCGACGTGCAGAAGGCGGTCCGCAAGCTGATCCCGGGCGAGATCGAGACCATGACCGACAACATCGGCATGCCGATCTCCGGCATCAACATGACCTACAACAACACCGGCGTGATCGGCCCGCAGGACGGCGACATCCAGATCAAGCTGAAGGAAGGCCACAAGCCGACCGAGGAGCACGTCAAGGTGCTGCGCGAGCAGCTGCCGCGCCTGTTCCCCGGCGTCAGCTTCGCGTTTCTGCCCGCCGACATCGTCAGCCAGATCCTGAATTTCGGTGCGCCGGCGCCGATCGATCTCCAGATCCGCGGTGCCAATATCAGCGCCAACTTTGCCTATGCCAACAACCTGCTGGCCAGGGTCCGCAGGATTCCCGGCGTTGCCGATGCGCGCATCCAGCAGTCGCCGAACAATCCGACCTTCAACATCGATGTCGACCGCACCCGCGCGCAATATGTCGGCCTGACCGAGCGCGACGTCACCAACAGTCTCGTGGTCAATCTCGCCGGCTCCTCGCAGGTCGCGCCGACCTACTACCTCAACCCGGACAACGGCGTGTCCTACTCGATCGTGATGCAGACGCCGCAATACCAGATCGACTCGCTGAGCGCGCTCCAGACGCTGCCGATCACCGCGACCGGCAATGCGCAGTCGCCGATCCTCGGCGGCATTGCCGACATCAAGCGCTCGACCTCGAGCGCGGTGGTCTCGCAATACGACATCCAGTCGATGGTGCAGATCTTTGCGACGACGTCGGGCCGCGATCTCGGCGCGGTCGCCGCCGATATCCGCCAGGTGATCGCCGATACCGCCAAGGAGGTGCCGAAGGGCTCTTCCGTGGTGCTGCTCGGCCAGGTGCAGACCATGAACAGCGCCTTCACCGGCCTGCTGTTCGGCCTGCTCGGCGCGGTCGTGCTGATCTACTTCCTGATCGTCGTGAACTTCCAGTCCTGGTCCGATCCGTTCGTGATCATCACCGCGTTGCCGGCCGCACTCGCCGGCATCGTCTGGATGTTGTTCGCGACCGAAACCACATTGTCCGTGCCGGCGCTGACCGGCGCCATCATGTGCATGGGTGTCGCCACCGCCAACAGCGTGCTGGTGATCTCCTTCGCCCGCGAGCGCTACGAGGAACTTGGCGATCCCATCGCGGCGGCGCTCGAGGCCGGCTTCGTCCGGTTCCGCCCGGTGCTGATGACTGCGCTCGCCATGATCATCGGCATGGCGCCGATGGCCCTGGGGCTGGGCGAGGGCGGCGAGCAGAACGCGCCGCTCGGGCGCGCGGTGATCGGCGGCCTGATCTTTGCAACCTTCGCCACGCTGATGTTTGTTCCCGTGGTGTTCAGTATGGTACACAAGAAACAAGGCGCCAAAGCCGCCGCCCCCTTGGAGACCGCGCATGTCGCCCACTGAATCCCGTCCGCCGGTGTCGCGCCGGAAATTGGGCATTGTCGGCGTGGTGGCGCTGATTGCGGCAGGCCTCGTCATCGGCACCGGCATCCGCGCCCGCGAGGAGCAGGGCTCCAGGCTGAAGGAATGGACCGACGACCAGGCCGTTTCCAGCGTCGCGGTAACCCTGCCCAACGCCAAGGCGCTCAATTCCACCCTCGACCTGCCGGGCCGGCTGGAAGCCTATTCCCGCGCGCCGATCTTCGCGCGCGTGTCGGGTTACCTGAAGAGCTGGAGCGCCGACATCGGCGCGCGCGTCAAGGCCGGGCAGGTGATCGCCGAGATCGAGGCGCCCGACCTCGACCAGCAGCTGTTGCAGGCCCGCGCCGACCTCGCCAGCCAGCAGGCCAGCGCCCGGCTGTCGGAGGCGACGCTGAACCGCCGCAAGACGCTGGTGGCCTCGAACTTCGTCTCCGCGCAGGAGATCGACGAGCGCACCGCCGATCTCTCCAACAAGAATGCGGCCGTCCATTCCGGGCAGGCCAATGTCGAGCGTCTTGAGGCGTTGGCCGGCTACAAGAAGATCACGGTGCCGTTCGATGGTGTGGTGACGGCGCGCGACACCGACGTCGGTGCGCTGATCAATGCCGGCGGCGGCTCGGGCCCGGCCATGTTCGTGGTCTCGGATATCACCAAGCTGCGCGTCTACGTCAACGTGCCCCAGAACTACGTGCCGGCGATCAAGATCGGCGCCAAGGCCACCATCGTGCTGCCGGAGTATCCGAACCGGACGTTCCAGGCGACCGTGGAGGCCTCCTCGCAGGCCGTCGACGTCGCCTCGGGCACCACGCGCATGCAGCTTGGCCTGGACAATTCCTCAGGCGAGCTGATGCCCGGCGGCTATGCCAGCGTGAAGCTGAACCTTCAGCGCGACTCCGCGCCGCTGAGCATTCCCGCCAGCGCGCTGATCTTCAACGGCAGCGGCCTGCGCGTTGCGACGGTCGGTGCGGACGACAAGGTGCTGTTCAAGACCGTGACCATCGCGCGCGATCTCGGCCGCGAGATCGAGCTCGCCTCGGGGATCGCAGCCGATGACCGCGTCATCACGGCCCCGCCGGATGGTCTGTCCGATGGCGATGCAGTGCGCGTCGTCGGCCCCGGCGCCAAAGGCAAGCCGGCCACGGCGTCGGAGAAGCAGGCTCCGAAGAGCTGAGGCGGTTTCGTGCCCAGGACGAAGGTCTCGTAGGGTGGGCAAAGGCGCCCTTGCGCCGTGCCCACCAGTCTTTCCGGATCACATGAAGGTGGTGGGCACGCTTCGCTTTGCCCACCC
>NZ_AKIY01000316.1 GCF_000282615.1 Bradyrhizobium sp. YR681
CCGGCAGCAGCCGCTCGCCGTTGATCTGGTGCGACAGGCCGAGCGCCGAGAGCATGATGAACAGGTTCATCTCGGCAATCCCAAGCTCGAGATGCTGACCCTTGGGCGAGAAGTCCCAGTTGAAGGTGGAGGGAATTTTCTCGCTGCGGAATAAGTCCGCCTTCTCGCCGCGCGCGAACAGGCCGCGCCGGTTCACCCAGGGACCGAGATTGGTCGAGACCGTGACGTCGGGCGAGGTCGTGACGATGCGGCTGGCCAGCTCGCTGTCGCCGCGCGCGATCTCGTTCAGCACGAGGCCAAAACCCTGCTGGGTCGACATCTGCGGCGATGGCTTGAAGGCGAGCTGCCGGGGGACCTCGACGACGGGGGCGGTCAGCCGGCGACCATCCTGGTTGAACGGCACGCGCGCGAGGAAGGCGTCGAGTTCGGCGGCGTCCTGCGCGAGGCCCTCGTATCTGTCCCATTCGTGGCCGGGCCGGATGTTCTGGCTCTGGCGATATGTCTCCATCTGCGCGACCGTCATCAGGCCGGCGTGGTTGTCCTTGTGGCCCTGGAACGGCAGGCCGACGCCCTTGATGGTGTAGGCGATGAAGCAGACCGGGCGATCGTGATCGATGGATTCAAACGCGTCCAGCATGCTCGCCATGTCGTGGCCGCCGAGATTCGACATCAGCGCCAGCAGCTCCTCGTCGCTGCGCTTGTCGATCAGCTTGGTGATCGGACCCTGGTCGCCGATCTCGTCGTGCAGATGCTTGCGGAAGGCCGCACCGCCCTGGAAGCACAGCGCCGCATAGAGCGCGTTCGGGCAATTGTCGATCCAGCGCTTGAGCGCCTCGCCGCCTGCTTCCGCAAAGGCCTCGCGCATCAGGCGGCCGTATTTCACGATCACCACGTCCCAGCCAAAGTTGCGGAACATGGTCTCGAACTTTTCCCAGAGCCCCTCGCGCACGACGGCGTCGAGCGACTGACGGTTATAGTCGACCACCCACCAAGTGTTGCGCAGGCCATGCTTCCAGCCCTCCGCCAGCGCCTCGAAGATGTTGCCCTCGTCCATCTCGGCGTCGCCGACCAGCGCAATCATCCGCCCTTCGCGGCGGTCCTTCATCCAGCCATGCGCCTTGACGTAATCCTGCACCAGCGAGGCGAACAGTGTCTGCGCGACGCCGAGGCCGACCGAGCCGGTCGAGAAATCGACGTCGTCGACGTCCTTGGTGCGCGAAGGATAGGACTGCGCGCCCTTGAAGCCGCGAAAATTCTCCAGCTTCTCGCGGCTCTGCCGGCCGAACAGGTACTGGATGGCGTGGAACACCGGGCTCGCGTGCGGCTTCACCGCGACGCGGTCCTCGGGCCGCAGCACCGAGAAATACAGCGCCGACATGATGGTCGCGAGCGAGGCCGAGGAGGCCTGATGGCCGCCGACCTTGAGCCCATCCGCGTTGGGACGGACGTGGTTGGCGTGGTGGATGGTCCATGACGACAGCCACAGCGCCTTGCGGCTGAGGGCAGTCAGGGTTTCGAGACGCGCGGAATCGACGGGCATGGCGATGCTCCGGAAAATAACGCGGATCATACCCCTGCGGGGCGGGCCAGATTTCCCAATTTATCGCGTCATACCCGCCAAGATTAGGATACCATACCAACAATAGCCCATGAAATACAGGTTTCATCCCAATGCCAGAGCTCGACGCCATCGACCGCAAAATCCTCGGCTCCCTCCAGAACGACAGCCGGCTGACCATGCAGGAGCTCGCCGACAAGGTCGGGCTTTCGGTCTCGCCGTGCCATCGCCGGGTCAAGCTCTTGGAGGAGCGCGGCGTGATCTCGCGCTACATCGCGACCGTGGACCAGAAGGCGCTGGGGCTGCATGTCAGCGTCTTCATCTCGATCAAGCTGGCGCGGCAGAAGGAGGAGGACCTCAACCGCTTCGCCCGCGCCATCTCGAAATGGGACGAGGTGCTGGAATGCTACCTGATGACCGGCAACCGCGACTATCTCTTGCGCGTGGTGGCGGCCGACCTCGCCTCCTACGAGACGTTCCTGAAGACCAAGCTGACCCGGCTCGACGGCATCGCCTCGATCGAGTCGAGCTTTGCGCTCAGCCAGGTCAAATATTCGATCGCGCTGCCGGTCTGACGTCTGCGCCTATGATGCGACGATCGAGCCACGCACTCGGTCAACCTCTCCCGCTTGCGGGGGAGGTCGGCGCGTAGCGCCGGGTGGGGGCTCTCTCCACATTGGGATTATCCCGATGCGGAGACACCCCC
>NZ_AKIY01000317.1 GCF_000282615.1 Bradyrhizobium sp. YR681
GAACACAGTCGCTGAGGAGCCCGCGAAGCGGGCGTCTCGAAGGATGGCGGGTCTGCATGGTTCGAGACGCGCGTTCCGCGCTCCTCACCATGAGGATCAACCTGCACTTCACGTCCCGCGCGGCTTCACGCGCCGCGTCGGCAGCGCGCTCGCCGGATCCTCCGGCCAGGGGTGACGCGGGTAGCGGCCGCGCAGGTCGGAGCGCACGGCGGCGTAACTGCCGCGCCAGAAGCCTGGGAGATCGCGCGTCACCTGCACCGGGCGCTGCGCCGGTGACAGCAATTCCAGCACCAGCGGCACCTTGCCGGCGGCGATCGAGGGATGGATGTTGAGGCCGAACAATTCCTGCAGCCGCACCGCGATGGTCGGCCCCTGCTCGGCCTCGTAATCGATCGCAAGCACGGTGCCGGTCGGCGCCTCGAAATGCGTCGGCGCCTCGCGGTCGAGCCGCGCGCGCATCTCCCAGGGCAGCAACGCCATCAGTGCATCGGAGAGATCGCCGGGAGAGATATCCTTCAGCGCGATCTTGTCGTAGAGCGCAGGCACCAGCCAATCGTCCCGCCGCGCGATCAATCCATCGTCCGTGAGATCAGGCCAGCTGTCGCCCTCGGCCTTGCGCAAGAACATCACGCGATCGCGCCATTGTTTGGCGGCCTTCGACCAGGGCAGCCGATCAAGGCCGGCTGCGATCAGCCCATCCGCAAAGATGCGTGCGGTCTCCTCCGAGGGAGAGACGCCCAGTGTGGCCTCCGACAGGGTGATCGCGTGCAGCGCGCGCTTGCGCCGCGCACGGAGCGCCATCGCCCCGCGATCGAAGGAGATCTCGTCGACGGCCTCGATATGCTCGGCAAAGTGCCGCTCGATCTCGTCCTGGGTGATTTGCGCCGCAAGCAGGATGCGTCCACTTGCGGCCGTCCCCGTCATCTCGCCGATCGCGATATAGGGCGCTCGTGCCAGCGACGATGTCTGCTCGACGGCGGCGCCCCGGCCATTGGCGAGCACGAAGCTGCCATTGCCGCGATTGCGCGCGACGCGGTCCGGAAAGGCGTAGGCGAGCATCAGGCCGGTGGAGAGATCATCCGGCTCGCCCGCCTTCTCCGAGGCTGCCACCTGCGAGGCCCAGCGCCGCGCCAGATCGCGCGCGCTCGCGGCACGCGGCGAGCGGTCGCGGCGAAACTGATCGCGGCGATGCTCGAGATCGGCGCTGTCGCCGCCAAGCCCGCGTTCGGTGAGGATGGCGGCAATCTCCGCGGCGGCTTCGCCCTCGCCGGCACGGTGCGAATCCACGATCATGCGCGCCAGCCGCGGCGGCAGTGCCAGGGCGCGCAGGCTCCTTCCCTCCGCGGTGATGCGGCCGTCGGCATCGAGCGCGTTAAGCTCGGTGAGGAGACTTTTGGCTTCTTTCCAGGCCGGTGCGGGCGGCGGATCGAGGAACGACAGCGCGGCGGGATCGGCGACGCCCCATTGCGCGAGATCGAGCACCAGCGACGACAGGTCGGCGCTGAGGATTTCCGGCTGGGTGTAGGGCGCGAGCGAAGCGGTCTGCGGCTCGTCCCAGAGCCGGTAGCAGATTCCAGGCTCGGTGCGGCCGGCGCGGCCGCGGCGCTGGTCCACTGCGGCACGCGCGGCGCGCACGGTCTCGAGCCGGGTGAGGCCGATATCAGGCTCGTAGCGCGGCACGCGGGCGAGACCGGAATCGACCACGATGCGCACGCCTTCGATGGTGAGCGAAGTCTCCGCAATCGAGGTCGCGAGCACGACCTTGCGCATGCCCCTGGGGGCGGGCGAGATGGCGCGATCCTGCACGGCGGCATCGAGCGCGCCGAACAGCGGCACGATCTCGATGCCGGCATCCTGCACGCGTTCGCCGAGGAAATTCTGGGTTCGCCGGATTTCGGCGGCGCCCGGCAGGAACGCCAGCACCGAGCCGCTGTCGGCGCGGAGGGCAGACGCGATCGCATCCGCCATCTGCCGCTCGATCGGCGCATCGGCCTTGCGGCCGAGATAGCGCGTCTCGACCGGAAAGGCCCGGCCCTCGCTTTCGACGACGGGGGCATCGCCGAGCAGTTTTCCGACGCGGGCGCCGTCGAGCGTGGCCGACATCACGAGGATGCGGAGATCCTCGCGCAGGCCGGTTTGCGCGTCGCGCGCCAACGCCAGGCCCATGTCGGCGTCGAGCGAGCGCTCGTGAAATTCGTCGAACAGGATGGCGGCGATGCCGGAGAGCTCGGGATCGTCGAGGATCTGGCGTGTAAAAATGCCTTCGGTCACGACCTCGATGCGGGTCGCGCGCGAAATCTTCGAGCCGAAGCGGACGCGATAGCCCACGGTTTCGCCGGCGCGCTCGCCGAGCGATTTTGCCATGCGGTCGGCACTGGCGCGCGCGGCGATGCGGCGCGGCTCCAGCACGATGATCTTCTTGCCCTTGGCCCAGGGCGCATCGAGCAGCGCCAGCGGCACGCGCGTGGTCTTGCCGGCGCCGGGAGGGGCAACCAGCACGGCAGCGTTATGCGCCTCCAGCGTGCGCGAGAGGTCGTCGAGCACGGCATCGATCGGGAGGGGCGTGTCGAAGTTGCGGGGCAATGTCTATCCGTTCGTCATGCCCGGGCTTGTCCCGGGCATCCACGTCATGGGACTAGAAAACAGACGTGGAT
>NZ_AKIY01000318.1 GCF_000282615.1 Bradyrhizobium sp. YR681
GGGCGGGCGCCGCCGCCGAACGCGGACGGCGGCGAGGTCGGCATGCGAACAGGGGCGGTCGAAGCAACCGGCGCCGCCGAAGCCATCGGCGCAGCCGGCGCGCCGCCGCGCGCAGCACTTCCGCCGCTCACGACCGGCGAACCGCCGCCGTTCTGCTCCAGCATCCTGATGGCTTCATCCGGCGTCGGCAGGTCGGCGACATAGGCGATCCGCACCAGCACCATCTCGGCGGCGGCCGCGGGACGCGTTGCGGCCTGCACCTCGGTGATGCCCTTGAGCAGCATCTGCCACATCCGCGACAGCACGCGCATCGAGATCTTCGAGGCGAAATCCCGCGCGCGCACGCGCTCGGTCTCGCCATAGGCGACGTTGTCGGCGGTCGCCGGAACGATCTTCACGCGGGTGACGAAATTGACGAATTCGGCGAGGTCCGAGAGCACGACGATGGGATCGGCGCCGACATCGTACTGGTCGCGGAATTCCTTGAACGCGGACGCGATGTCGCCGCGCGCCAGCGAATCGAACAGATCGATGACGCGGGTGCGATCGGCGAGCCCCAGCATCTGCCTGACGGCGTCGGCCCTCACCGTGCCCGCCGCATGCGCGATCGCCTGGTCGAGCAGAGACAGCGAATCGCGCACCGAGCCTTCGGCGGCGCGCGCGATGATGCCGAGCGCCTCGGGCTCGATCTCGACGTTTTCCTTGGCCGCGATATTGGCGAGGTGCTTCATCAGCACGTCAGCCTCGACACGGCGCAGGTCGAAGCGCTGGCAGCGCGACAGCACGGTGACGGGAACCTTGCGGATCTCGGTCGTCGCGAACACGAATTTGGCGTGCTCCGGCGGTTCCTCCAGCGTCTTCAGGAAGGCGTTGAACGCCGCCGTCGACAGCATGTGGACTTCGTCGATGATGTAGACCTTGTAGCGGGCGCTGGCGGGCGCGTAGCGCACGCTGTCATTGATCTGGCGGACGTCGTCGACGCCGGTATGCGAGGCCGCGTCCATCTCCAGCACGTCCATGTGCCGGCTTTCCATGATCGCCTGGCAATGCACGCCGAGCGTCGGCATGTGGATGGTGGGGCCCTTCACCGAGCCGTCCGGCATCTCGTAGTTGAGTGCGCGGGCCAGGATGCGCGCAGTGGTGGTCTTGCCGACGCCGCGGACGCCGGTGAGGATCCAGGCCTGCGGGATGCGCCCGGTCTCGAATGCATTGGAGACGGTGCGGACCACGGCCTCCTGGCCGATCAGATCGTCGAATGAGGAGGGCCGGTATTTGCGTGCCAGCACCCGGTAGGGCGTGCCAGCCGGGCTGGCGCTGTCAGCGTTTGGAGGGGCGCCAGCGTCGGTCATCGGTCGATCCGCAATGAAATGTCTCTCGGCCGGCTTTTGCGGAAAGGAGCGCGCTGGCGGGAAACCCGCCGGCGCAATTCGCTCGAAAAAACAGGTAGGAGACTGACGAGCGACCCGATCCGGACCTCGTTAGGGCTGCTTCCTTCCGGACCTGACCCGGTTGGCGAGTGGCTCAGAGCACACGTCTGAACTCCAGTCACTGACCAATCTCGTATGCCGTCTTCTGCTTG
>NZ_AKIY01000319.1 GCF_000282615.1 Bradyrhizobium sp. YR681
CCACCGGCAGGCCACCGCCGGTCGCCTTCCTGGTCGGTGAGTTGTCGTCATTGCCGAGCCAGACGCCGGTGACGAGGTTGGCGGTGTAGCCGATGAACCAGGCGTCGCGGTAATCCTGGCTGGTGCCGGTCTTGCCGGCCGCCGGCCAGCCGGGGATCTCGGCCTTCTTGGCGGTGCCCGATATCAGCGTCTCCCGCATCATCGCGTTCATCATGCCGACATAGCGCGGGTCGATCACCGGATTGCGCTCCTCCGGCTGGCGCATGTAGAGCAGCTTGCCACCGAGCGTCCTGATCCGCGTGACCACATGCGGCGCCACCGCGAAGCCGCCATTGGCGAAGGGCGCATAGGCGCCGACCAGCTCGACCACCGAGACTTCCGACGTGCCGAGCGCGATCGAGGCGTTGGGCTCGAGCTTCGAGGAGATGCCGAGCCGGTGCGCGGTGCGCACCACGTTCTTCGGCCCGACCTCGAGGCCGAGGCGGATCGCGACCGTGTTGAGCGACATCGCCAGCGCCTGGGTCAGCGTCACCGCGCCGAAATATTCGTGGGTGTAGTTCTCGGGCTTCCAGCCCTTGACCTCGATCGGCGCGTCCTGGCGCATGGTGTCAGGCGTCAGCCCCTGTTCGAGCGCCGTCAAGTACACGAAAGGCTTGAACGAGGAGCCCGGCTGGCGCTTTGCCGTGACCGCGCGGTTGTACTGGCTGTCGGAATAGTTCCGCCCGCCCACCATGGCGCGCACCGCGCCGTCGGGCGTCATCGCCACCAGCGCGCCCTGGCTGACATTGAACTTGACGCTCTTGGCCGCGAGCTCGTCGATGATGGCGGCTTCCGCCACGCTCTGCAGTTTCGGATCGATCGTGGTCTCGACCTTGATGCTCTCGTCGATCTGCCCGACCAGATCGTCCAGCACCTCGCCGATCCAGTCGGCGACGTAATTGAGGGTGCCGGCGCCGGCGGGTTTCACGTTGTAGGAGGGGTGCCCGATCGACGCCTGCGCCTGTGCCTCCGTGATGAACTTTGCGTCCGCCATCGCGGCGAGCACGACTTTGGCGCGCTGCTCGGCTCCTTCGGGATTGCGGTTCGGCGCAAGCCGCGAGGGTGACTTGACCAGACCGGCCAGCATCGCGGCTTCCGCCACGGTGACGTTCTTCGCCGGCTTGCCGAAATATTTCTGTGCCGCGGCCTCGACGCCGTAGGCGCCGGAGCCGAAATAGACGCGGTTGAGATAGAGCTCCAGGATCTCGTCCTTGGAGTGCTTGCGCTCCAGCCAGATCGCCAGCTCCGCCTCCTGCAGCTTGCGCTGCATGGTGCGTTCCTGGGTCAGGAACAGGTTTTTGGCGAGCTGCTGCGTCAGGGTCGAGCCGCCCTGCGACACGCCGCGATGCATGACGTTGGTGACGAGCGCGCGCAGGATGCCGACGGGGTCGATACCGAAATGAGAATAGAAGCGGCGGTCCTCGATGGCGATGAACGCCTTCGGCAAATAAGGCGGCAGATCCTTCAGCGCGACATTGGCGCCGGCCATCTCGCCGCGCTGCGCCAGCATGCTGCCGTCGATGCCGACGATCTGGATCGTCGGCGGGCGCTTGGGGATTTCCAGCGACTGGATCGGCGGCAGATGCGCGCCGACATAGATCACGAGGCCGATCACGGCGATCACGCCCCACAGGCCGAGCACCGCGCCCCAATAGACCAGGCGGCCGAGGCCGAAACTTCCGCCCGACTTCGAGCGCCGCTTGGCGCCGCTGCGGCCGGCTGGCGCCTTGCGCTCGCGCGGCGGCTCGTCGCCGGACTCCTCAGCTTTGCGCTTGGCCGGCGCCTTGGCCGATTTTTTGGGCTTGTCCTCGGCGTTGGGGATGCGATCCGCCGCCGTCAGGCGCAGATCGGCGAGCGCAGCAGGCAAGCCGAACAGCGGCTCCTTCCGCCCACCCTTTTTCTTTCCCAACCCCATACGCAAAACGCCCGGTCAGCCCGCCCCGCCGCACGCTAGCGGGCGCTGTTTAAGGCCCGGTTACCCAGACGTTAACGCGTGATTAGGAGGTACGGCATTCGCTCGCCGCAGTTCCGCTGATGGGGCCTCGGAGCTAGGATCGTCCGCATAAAGAAGAGGGAACACGCATGGGCCATATCGATCCGACCAAGGAGATCTTCGCGCAATTCCGGGAGAACGACCGCCCCGGCCCGATCCACATGCTCAACCTCGTGCGCCTGCGCAAGGAGGCGGCCTATCCGGACGGCCGCAAGGCCAGCGGGGCTGAAGCCTATGCGGCCTATGGCCGCGACAGCGGTCCGGTGTTCGAACGCCTCGGCGGCCGCATCATCTGGCAGGGCCGGTTCGAGCTGATGCTGATTGGTCCGCAGGACGAGCGCTGGGACCATTGCTTCATCGCGGAGTATCCGAGCGTGGGCGCCTTCGTCGAGATGATCCGCGACCCCGTCTACCGCGAGGCGGTGAAGCATCGGCAGGCGGGCGTGGAAGATTCGCGGCTGATCCGCCACGCGGTGCTGCCGGTGGGGAAGAATTTTGGGGAGATACCGGAGTAGATGTAGCCCAAAGCGACAATCTCTCCCCGTCGTCCTGAGGTGCGAGCTCTTGCGAGCCTCGAAGGATGCACGGCCCCGGTGCTTCCGCATGGCCACCGGCCGGGCCGTCGCCCTTCGAGGCCCGCCGAAGAGGCGGGCAC
>NZ_AKIY01000320.1 GCF_000282615.1 Bradyrhizobium sp. YR681
GGCGAGCCGGCCGAGACTGCCGAGCATGACGTCTTCATAGCGCGGCAGTCGTTCGCCCGGTTTCAACGCGGCACGCCATTTGCGCTGAAGCACCGGGATGTCGTCGAACATTTCGGTGGCCGGTTTGCCCGGCATCTTCTTAGCGGCACTCATTGCAGTCCCCAACGCACTTTCCAGAGGCATCCAATGCAGATGCACTTAATGGCGTGTAAAGAGCGCGTGGCCGCGGGTTCCATTCGGTGATTATGACAGTTTTAAGTCGGGTGTTGGTTAGTGCGCGTTAGAGACTATGACGGTCGTGCGAATGCGCCGAACGCCTCCGCGCACGAGTTTTTATCTTTCGATGCACAACCGCTTCAGCATCGCCATTGCGAGCGCAGCGAAGCAATCCAGAGTCTTCCCGCGGTGGGATTCTGGATTGCTTCGCTGCGCTCGCAATGACGTGGTGATGGTATCGCTCCTTCAATTTGCATGTTCATTGCAGACACACCTTCGCCTCTCGCGGCGCATTTCGCCCGAGTTTTGCTTCGTCGCCTTTACCCTCCAATGAAAGAGGGCGCAGGGAAGGCCGGGAGCCGGCTGGCTCCCATTGTCCGCCATGCCA
>NZ_AKIY01000321.1 GCF_000282615.1 Bradyrhizobium sp. YR681
GGCGGCCCGCCGCCGTCGGTGCGATGCTTCAGTGAAATGCGGTCATAGACCGCCCAGCCCAGGAACGAGCCGAACAGGATGATGGAGCCGAGGTCGCCATTGGCGAGCAGATGCGCCGCCGCCCACAGCTTGATGCCGGCCAGCATCGGATGCTTCAGAGTCGCATAGATTCGCCCGCGCAGATAGGAAGCGACGACGAGGATCACCGCGGGCAGCATCAGCGCGATCGTGATGTGCTTCATCGCCTTCGGCGGATACCAGACGTCGATCCAGCCCGTGCTGCGATAATGCGCAAAGCCCCAGATGATCAATGCGAGCCCCGCAAGCGAGACCGCCGCATAGAGGATCTTGTAGGTCCCCTCGCCCAGCCGCGCGATCGCCCGCGCGCGGGCGTCACGTTTCGTCGTGAAAACATGGGCCGCAAAGAACAGCACCAGCCCCAGCATCATGACCAGCAGACCCACGACATCCTCCCCGTAACGCAGCCCCGCTTATGGCGTATCATCGATTGGCCGCCGGTCGCAACCGATGCGCTACCTGCCCAGCTCCCGATTGTCGACGTAGCGGATCGCGATCGGACGCCCCGCCAGGGCACCCCCGAGACCGCTGGTGAATTTCAGCGGCAGGCAGGCGTTCAGCGACGAATTGATCGCGTTGAGATAAGTCGCGCGGGTATCGGCCGGCACGCCCGCGGTCGCGAATGTGAGGCGGGGCGGACCGATCAGGCCACCTGCCTTGTTGAAGCTGAAGCGTACCGACATCTGCATGCCCGCGCGCGCATTGTCCGACGGTGGCGACCAGCAGGTGCGCAGTTCGGCGAAGAGGTCGCCGATCGTGTTGAGATCGTGATCCGGCTTTTGATACTTGGCGCGATCGGCATCGGACGGCACGCTCTGGATGGTGAGCTGGAGATTCTCGCCATAGGGATAGTCGATCTCGGGAACGCAGGGGCCGGGCTCGAGCGGGCTGCAATAGGACGGCGTGCAGGGCCGGCCGTCGAGCACACTGCACGGCTCGTGCGAAAACGGGATCGGATTGATCTGGCGGCGCTGCGCATCGGCGGCGACGGCCGATATCTCCAGCAGGATGAAAACGAGAATGCCGCGCCACATGATGCGAACTCGCAAGGCCACATTCAGGAACGTGGCATTGCCTCCGACGACGTCAAGCCCGCGGGCGTTCACATGCTCGCGTTCGCGCAGCGGCGGGCACAGCCGCCCTACCCCTTCTTCTTGACGTCCTTGACGTTGGTGAACTCGATCCCCTCGGCGCGCTCCCTGGTATAGCCGAGATAGAACTCGTTCCTCGCCAGGTACACGGGATCACCGTCGACATCGTCCGCGATGCTCGAAGTATTCGCCGCAATGAAAGTATCGAGCTTCTTGCGGTCCTCCGAGGAGACCCAGCGCGCCAGCTGGAATTCGCTGACCTCGAACTCGACCGGCAGCGAATATTCCGCCTCCAGCCGCGCCTTCAGCACGTCGAGCTGGAGCGCGCCGACGACGCCGACCAGTGCCGGCGCGCCGTCGCGCGGACGGAACACCTGCACGACGCCCTCTTCCGACATCTGCTGAAGCGCTTCCTTCAGCTTCTTCGCCTTCATCGCGTCGGTCAGCCGCACGCGGCGAACGATTTCCGGCGCAAAGCTCGGCACGCCGACGAAGTTGAAATCCTCGCCCTCGGTCAGCGTGTCACCGATGCGCAGCGTGCCGTGGTTGGGAATGCCGACGACATCGCCGGCGAATGCCTCGTCCGCCACCGAACGGTCCTGCGCGAAGAAGAATTGCGGGCTCGACAGCGGCATGCTCTTGCCGGTGCGCACCAGCTTTGCCTTCATGCCGCGACTGAGTTTTCCGGAGCACAGGCGGGCAAAGGCGATGCGGTCGCGATGGTTCGGATCCATGTTCGCCTGGATCTTAAACACGAACGCGCTCATGCGCGGATCGGTCGCCTCGACCTTGCGCTGGTCGCTGTCCTGCGCGCGCGGCTCGGGCGCGAATTTGCCGAGACCTTCCAGCAAGTCGCCGACGCCGAAATTGCGCAGCGCGCTGCCGAAATAGACCGGCGTCAGATGGCCCTCGCGGAACGCACCGAGCTCGAACGGCTTCGACGCTTCGGTGACGAGCTCGAGCTCGTCCTTGACCGCGGACACGTCGAGATTGGCGTTGAGCTTGCCGAGTTCGGCGATCTCGATCTGCTGCGCCGCACCGGTCTTGGCGCCGCCGCCTTCGAGCAGGCGCACACCGCCATTGACGACGTCATAGGTGCCGAGGAAATCGCGGCCGCGACCGACCGGCCAGGTCATCGGCGTGGTGTCGAGCGCCAGCGTCTTCTCGATCTCGTCGAGCAGCTCGAACACGTCGCGGCTCTCGCGGTCCATCTTGTTGATGAAGGTGATGATCGGGATATCCCGAAGACGACACACCTCGAACAGCTTTCGGGTGCGCGCCTCGATGCCCTTGGCGGCGTCGATCACCATGACCGCGGAATCGACTGCGGTGAGCGTCCGATAAGTGTCTTCCGAAAAGTCCTCGTGGCCCGGCGTGTCCAGCAGGTTGAACACGAGGCCCTCGAACTCGAAGGTCATGACCGAGGTCACGACCGAGATACCGCGCTCGCGCTCGATCTTCATCCAGTCCGAACGCGTGTTGCGCCGCTCGCCCTTGGCCTTGACCTGGCCGGCCAGGTTGATGGCGCCGCCGAACAGCAGCAGCTTTTCGGTCAGCGTGGTCTTGCCCGCGTCCGGGTGGGAAATGATCGCGAAGGTCCGCCGCCGCGCCACCTCGGTGGCAAGCGGGGAACGGGCCGGCGAGTCGGCTGATATGGCGATGTCGGACATGGCGGGAGCGTTTGGCAGGGAAAATGGGCCTGATCAAGCCTCATGTGGTGATTGCGGAGCCCTGCGGCCAGCCCCATATCGGCTTTCGGGCAGGACGGCCTTCCCGCTCATCAGCATATCAGCCGCGGGGACGACCCTGCCTTGAACGGAGGGGCGTCATGGCCTGGAGCATCCTGTTCGTCGCCGGTCTTCTCGAAATCACCTGGGCGATCGGCCTGAAATACACCGAGGGTTTTACCAGGTTGGTTCCGTCCGTCATCACGCTTGCGGCCATGGCCGGTAGCGTCATCCTGCTCGGATTGGCTCTCAAATCGCTGCCCGTCGGAACCGCCTATGCGGTCTGGACCGGCATCGGCGCGGTCGGCACCGCGGCGCTGGGCATCATCCTGTTCGACGAGCCGGCCACCGCATTCCGCCTCGCCAGCATCGGGCTGATCGTCGCCGGCATCGCGGGGCTGAAATTCGTCACCTGACGAAAATCTGGACCGCCCACCAGGTCAGAGCCGCGACGATGGCCGAGGCCGGGATCGTGATCACCCAGGCGTAGACGATCGAGCTTGCGACGTTCCAGCGCACCGCCGAGACCCGGCGGGCCGCGCCGACGCCGACGATGGCGCCGGTGATGGTGTGGGTGGTCGAGACGGGAACCCCGAGGAAGGTCGCCATGAACAGGGTCGCCGCGCCGCCGGTTTCGGCGCAGAAGCCCTGCATCGGCGTCAGCTTGGTGATGCGCAGGCCCATGGTGCGGACGATACGCCAGCCGCCCATCAACGTGCCCAGCGCCATCGCCGCCTGGCAGGACAGCACCACCCAGAACGGCACCGAGAACTCGCCGCCGAGATGGCCCTGCGAATAGAGCAGCACCGCGATGATACCCATGGTCTTCTGCGCGTCGTTGCCGCCATGGCCGAGCGAATAGAGCGAGGCGGAGGCAAATTGCAGGATGCGGAAGGCGCGATCCACCGCGAACGGCGTCGAGCGTACCGAGAGCCAGGACACGATCGCGACCAGCATCATCGCGAGCAGGAAGCCGACCAGTGGCGACAGCACGATCGCCAGCACGGCCTTGGACAGGCCGCTCCACACCGCCGCCGAGATCCCCGCCTTGGCCATGCCGCCGCCGACGAGCCCGCCGATCAGCGCATGCGAGGACGAGGACGGGATCCCGAGCCCCCAGGTCACGAGGTTCCAGACGATCGCACCGACCAGCGCCGCGAAGATCACCTGGGCGTCAACGACCGCGGGATCGATGATGCCGGTGCCGATGGTCTGCGCGACATGCAGGCCGAACACCATGAAGGCGATGAAATTGAAGAACGCGGCCCACAACACGGCGAATTGCGGCCGCAGCACGCGGGTCGAGACGATGGTCGCGATCGAATTGGCGGCGTCGTGCAGGCCGTTCAGGAAATCGAACAGCAGCGCGACGGCGATCAATCCGACCAGAACGGGAAGACCCAACGCTGCATCCACGGCGCGGTCCTAAACTTGCTCGATGACGATGCTGTTGATCTCGTTCGCGACGTCGTCGAAGCGGTCGGCCACCTTTTCAAGATGGTCGTAGATCTCGACACCGACGATGAAATCCATCGCGCTGCCGTCGCGATGCTTGAGGAACAGCTCCTTCATTCCGATGTCGTGGAGATCGTCGACCCGGCCCTCGAGCTTGGTCAGCTCTTCCGTGATCGCGGTGAGCATGGCGACGTTCTTGCCGATCTCCTGCATCAAGGGCAGCGCGCGCCCGACCAGATTGGCGCATTCGATCAGCAGCGCGCCGATCTCACGCATCGGCGGCTCGAAGGTGCGGACCTCGAACAGCATCACGGCCTTGGCCGTCTGCTGCATCTGGTCGATGGCATCGTCCATCGAGGTGATCAGGTTCTTGATGTCGCCGCGGTCGAACGGCGTGATGAAGGTGCGGCGCACCGCCGTCAGCACCTCACGGGTGATGTTGTCGGCGTCGTTCTCGAACTGGTTGACGCGCTGGCAATAGACCGGCGTCTCCTCGCCCCCGTTGAGCACGCCCTGGAGCGCGATCGACCCCTGGATCACGGTCTGGGCATGGCGGTCGAACAGGTCGAAGAACCGTTCTTCCTTGGGCAGGAACGCGCGAAACCATCGCATCATGGGGATAGGCTACCGGTTGGAAATGGCCCGGCCCGAACGGGCCGTCATGAAACTGTCATAGACCATTTCCGACCCGCGCGCGTGTCATCTCACGCCCGCGGAGCCGGATCATCCACCGGATTCGCGCGACAGTTAAATTACCGTCAAATCAACAACTTAGAGCGACCGCCGGAAGTAATGCGCGATTTCGCCGATGACGCCGCGGCGGAAGGTGAGCACGCAGATCACGAAGATCGAGCCCTGGATCACCGTCACCCACTGGCCGAAGCCCGCCAGGTATTGCTGCATGGCGATGATCGCGAAGGCGCCGACCACCGGACCGAAGATGGTGCCGAGGCCACCGACCAGCGTCATCAGCACGACCTCGCCGGACATCGACCAGTGCACGTCGGTGAGCGAGGCATTCTGGGCCACGAACACCTTCAGCGCTCCGGCAAAGCCGGCCAGCGTGCCCGACAGGACGAAGGCCAGGAACTTGTACTGGTCGGTGCGGTAGCCGAGCGAGATCGCGCGCGGCTCATTCTCGCGGATCGCCTTCAGCACTTCGCCGAAGGGCGAGTTGATGATGCGATAGATCAGCAGGAAGCCGGCGAGGAAGCCGGCCAGCACGACATAGTACAGGATCGTCGGCTTGGAGAGATCGAGGACGCCGAACATGCGCCCCTGCGGGATGCCCTGGATGCCGTCCTCGCCGTGGGTGAACGGCGCCTGAAGATAGATGAAGTACAGCAGCTGCGACAGCGCCAGGGTAATCATCGAGAAATAGATGCCCTGGCGGCGGATCGAGATGTAGCCGGTGATGAGCGAGAGCACGAAGGCCGCCGCGATGCCGACGAGGATGCCGAGCTCAGGCGGCAGCGCCCACACTTTCAGCGCATGCGCGCTGCAATAGCCGGCCGTGCCGAGGAACATCGCGTGCCCGAAGGACAGCAATCCGCCGTAGCCGATCAGCAGATTGAAGGCGCAGGCAAGCAGCGCGAAGCACAGCGCCTGCATCACGAAGAACGGATAGACTCCCGTGAATGGCACCGACGCCAGCAGCAGCGCCATGACCACAAACACGATCATCTCGTCGCGAATGGCGCGCGGGGTTACCGGCAGCGTGTCGTCCGTCAAGGCTGTCATGTCAGGCCGCCCTTCCCGTCAATCCCGTTGGCTTCACCAAGAGCACCAGCACCATCAGCACGAATACGACGGTGTTGGAGGCCTCGGGGTAGAAATACTTGGTCAGGCCCTCGATCACACCGAGCGCAAAGCCGGTGATGATGGAGCCCATGATCGATCCCATGCCGCCGATCACGACCACGGCGAACACGACGATGATGAGGTCGGCGCCCATCAGCGGCCGTACCTGGTTGATCGGCGCCGAGAGCACGCCGGCGAGCGCGGCGAGGCCGACGCCGAGACCGTAAGTCAGCGTGATCATGCGCGGCACGTTGACGCCGAAGGCGCGCACCAGCGTCGGGTTTTCAGTGGCGGCGCGCAGGTAAGCGCCGAGCCGCGTCTTCTCGATCAGGAACCAGGTCGCGATACACACCACCAGCGAGAAGATGACGACCCAGCCGCGATAGATCGGCAGGAACATGAAGCCGAGATTCATGCCGCCCCTGAGCTGGTCCGGAATGGCGTAAGGCAGGCCGGAGGAGCCGAAATAATTCTGGAACACGCCCTGCACGATCAGCGCGATGCCGAAGGTCAAGAGCAGGCCGTAGAGGTGGTCGAGCCCGGTCAGCCATTGCAGCATGGTCCGCTCCAGGATCATGCCGAAGATGCCGACGATGATCGGCGCGAACAGCAGCGCCCACCAGTAGTTGATGCCGCCGAGGTTCAGCAGGAAATAGGCGACGAAGGCGCCCATCATGTAGAGCGCGCCATGGGCGAAATTGATGATGTTGAGCATGCCGAAGATCACGGCGAGCCCGAGACTGAGCAGCGCGTAGAACGAGCCGTTGATCAGTCCTACCAGTAGCTGAGCGTAAAGAGCCTGCATCGATCCCGCACCCGGTCCTTCGGCGTTCCCTCGAACGCCCGCCGGCTCACAGCCGGCGGGCTATTGCTTACTTCCTCAACAGCGCGCACTTGCTCTCGGAGAGCGGCGTGAAGGCCTGGTCGCCCGGCACCGTGCCGACCAGCTTGTAGAAGTCCCACGGGCCCTTGGACTCCGAGGGCTTCTTCACCTCGAACAGATAGGCGCTGTGGATGGTGCGGCCATTCGGCTGGATCTCGCCCTTGCCGAACAGATCGTCCTCGGTCGGGATCGACTTCATCTTCTCGACGACCTTGACGCCGTCATGCGGATTGCCGCCGAGCGCTTCCAGCGTCTTGAGATAGTGTCGCACGCCCGCATACACGCCGGCCTGCACCATGGTGGGCGGCGCGTTGCTCTTCATCTTCTCGGCGAAGCGCTTGGAGAACGCGCGGGTCTGGTCGTTCATGTCCCAGTAGAAGGTCTCGGTGAAGTTGAGGCCCTGCGCGGTTTCCAGACCGATCGCCTTGACGTCGGTGAGGAACAGCAAGAGCGCGGCGAGCTTCTGGCCGCCCTTGACGATGCCGAACTCGGCCGCCTGCTTGATCGAGTTGGTGGTGTCGCCGCCGGCATTGGCAAGGCCGATGATCTTGGCCTTCGAGGCCTGCGCCTGGAGCAGGAACGAGGAGAAGTCCGGCGTGTTCAGCGGATGCTTGACGCCACCGACCACCTTGCCGCCATTGGCGGTGATGACCGCGGTGGTGTCGCGCTCCAGCGCAGCACCGAAGGCATAATCCGCGGTCAGGAAGAACCAGGTGTCGCCGCCGGCCTTGACCAGCGCCTGGCCGGTGGTGTGGGCCAGCATGTAGGTGTCGTAGGTCCAGTGCACGGTGTTGGGCGAGCACTGCGCGTTGGTGAGGTCGGAGGTTGCGGCGCCCGAGTTGATGTAGACGCCGTTCTTTTCCTTGATGACGTTGTTGACGGCCAGCGCCACGCCGGAATTCGGCACGTCGACGATGATGTCGACCTTGTCGACGTCGAACCATTGCCGCGCGATCGCGGTGCCGATGTCGGGCTTGTTCTGGTGATCGCCGGAGATGATGTCGATCTTCCAGCCCTTGGCGGCAAGGCCGGAATCTTCAACGGCCATCTGGGCGGCGAGCGTCGAGCCGGGACCGCCGAGGTCGGCATAGAGGCCGGACTGATCGGACAGCGCACCGATCTTGACGGTCTTGTCCTGCGCGGACGCAACGCCGGCCAGGGCGAAGGTGAGCGCGGTGGTCAGCAGCAATGACGCAATCGACCTGGTCTTCATGCAACTTTCCTTTTTTTGAATTTTCTCGTGGGCCGTTCTAAACGCCGAGATAGGTGTGGAGCTTGTCCATGTTGGCGGCAAGCTCCGCATTGGAAAACCCATCGATGATCTTGCCGTGCTCGACCACGTAATAGCGGTCGGCGACCGTGGAGGCGAAGCGGAAGTTCTGCTCGACCAGGAGGATCGTGAAGCCCTCCTTCTTGAGCCGCGCAATGGTGTGGCCGATCTGCTGGATGATGACGGGCGCGAGGCCCTCGGTCGGCTCGTCCAGCATCAGGAAGCCCGCGCCGGTGCGCAGGATGCGGGCGATCGCAAGCATCTGCTGCTCGCCGCCGGACAGCTTGGTGCCCTGGCTATTGAGCCGCTCCTTCAGGTTCGGAAACAGGTCGAAGATCTGCTCGAGCGGCAATCCGCCCGCGCGCACCACCGGCGGCAGCAGCAAATTCTCCCGCACGTCGAGGCTGGAGAATATCCCCCGCTCTTCCGGGCAGAACGCGATACCCATGCGCGCGATCTTGTCGGAGGTCGTGCGGATGATCTCCTGGTTGTTGAACTTCACCGAGCCGGTACGCTTGCCGATGATCCCCATGATCGACTTCAGCGTGGTCGTCTTGCCGGCGCCGTTGCGCCCGAGCAGGGTGACGACCTCGCCCGCATTCACGTCGAAATTGATCCCGTGCAGGATGTGGGACTCGCCGTACCATGCTTCGAGGTTGCGGACCTGAAGGATGTTTCCGCCGGTCGCAGCCTTGGCCGGAGCCTCGGCGATCGCAGTGTCAGGCATGACCGGCTCCCAGATAGGCTTCCTTGACGCGCTCGTCCTTGGTGAGCTCGCTGTAATGGCCTTGCGCCAGCACCTGCCCGCGCGTCAGCACGGTGATGATGTCGGAGAGATTGGCCACGACGCTCAGATTATGCTCGACCATCAGGATGGTGTATTTCGCGGAGATACGCTTGATCAGCGCCGCGATCTTGTCGATGTCCTCATGGCCCATGCCCGCCATCGGCTCGTCCAGCAGCATCATCTCAGGGTCGAGCGCGAGCGTGGTTGCGATCTCGAGTGCGCGCTTGCGCCCGTAGGGCATCTCGACCGCCGGCGTATTAGAAAACTCGCTGAGGCCGACATCGTTCAACAGCTCGCGGGCACGGTCGTTGTAGCTGTTGAGCACCGTCTTGGAGCGCCAAAAATCGAACGAGCTTCCATGCTGGCGCTGAAGCGCGACGCGGACGTTTTCCAGCGCGGTGAGATGCGGAAATACCGCCGATATCTGGAACGAACGGACAAGCCCCAGGCGGGCCACGTCGGCCGGCGCCATCGCGGTGATATCCTGGCCCTTGTACAGGATTTTTCCGGCTGACGGCTTGAGGAACTTGGTCAGGAGATTGAAGCAGGTCGTCTTGCCGGCGCCGTTCGGGCCGATCAACGCGTGAATGCTCCCACGGCGGACCTTGAGCGCAACGTCGCGGACGGCGAAGAAACCCGCGAACTCCTTGGTCAAGCCTTCCGTTTCGAGAATGAACTCATCGGCCAAACAGATTTCCCCCTGCCCGCGCTGTACGCGTGGCTGTCCTTAGTTGCTTCGGCTTTCCGGAGGCCTCGGAGCCCGTCCGGAACGCCGCCTCCGGGCGCGGAATATGCCGGAGGTGACGGGGGTTAGGCAAGGCGGAAAGCTGAGCAGATCAGGCCTTTGACTGGGATACAAATGCTCCCTTAGTCGGAGGTGTCGACGTCGCGCCTGCCCGGCGTCCCGGTTCGCGAAAGCACCGGTCATCAAGCCGTCGTTAACGGTCTTTCGTTCCGCGCGCCAGCCTTCATCAAAAATTTTCCCGCAAGCGGCATCATGCGCGGGTTTCGAACTGCCGGGAATATTGTTTTGGATTTCGCAAGCGCCGCTCCCTCCGCCGTCAAGTCGATCAGGCAGCGTGACCTCCTGAACACATGGCTGCGACTTTTTGCGCGCGAACAGATCGCACCGGCGATCTGGGAGTACCAGCCCGCGCGGCTCGAGGAAGAGCTGTCCGATCTCATCTATTACACAGTAGACAATTCGGCGCCGACGCCGCGCCTCACCATCCAGAGCGAAGGTACGCGCATCTCGCGCGCTTATGGACATACCGGCAAGGGCGTCCTGCTGGATGAATATATCGGGCCGCGGCTGGTCCCCGTCGTGATGCCCATCTACTACGAGTGCGTCGCGCGCGGGCTTCCGGTCTACAGTGTTGCCGATGTCGACGACATCTATGGCCGCGTCGTCGCCTATGAACGGCTGCTGCTGCCGTTCCTGACCGACGGCAAGGTCTGCCACGTCATCGCCTCGCTCAAGACCTTCTGCGAGGACGGCGGCTTCGAGATCAAGAATCTGATGCGCGGAAATGACGCGCTGCCGCGTCCGAAACTGAGCGCCGTGATCGACCGCGACCTGTTTCACCGCGCTCCCGGCCGCATCGCCGCAGCAGATGTGGTCGAGCTTGCCGATCCCTCAGGCATCGCCACCGAGACCATCGAGCTGAACTGACGCTTCGCCGGATCGGCCCCGGACCTATTTGGTCTTGATGTCCTTGGCGTAGATGTCCGGCTTGAATCCGACCAGCAGCTTGCCGCCGGCCTCCAGCACCGGCCGCTTGATCATCGATGGTTGCGCTAGCATCAAGGCCAGCGCCTTCTTCTCGGTGAGGCCTTCCTTGTCCGCCTCGGGCAGCTTCTTGAAAGTCGTGCCTGCGCGATTGAGCAACGTCTCCCAGCCGACCTTGTCGCTCCATTGCTTGAGCTTGTCCTTGTCGACGCCCGCCGCCTTGTAGTCGTGGAATTCGTACGCCACGCCATGGCTGTCGAGCCAGGTGCGCGCCTTCTTCATGGTGTCGCAATTCTTGATACCGTAGATGGTGTTGGGCAAGACCAGTTCCTCGCGCATGCGTGCTGCTTCTGCCGCGGCGTTGTACGAAACTCCGGTCCGCGCGACAATATTGCCAACGACGCCAACTTACCGAACGGACACACGATGCACGTCACGCACGATCCCGCCGCGGCGCCTTCGCCGACCATCGACTTCAACACCTTTCTTGCCGTCGATATCCGCGTCGGCACCGTCGTCGATGCAAAACCGTTCCCGGAGGCGCGCAAGCCGGCCTGGCGTCTGTGGATCGACTTTGGCCCTGCCATCGGCGTGCGCAAGAGCTCGGCACAGATCACCGAGAATCATCCGATCGAGACGCTGGTCGGACAACAGGTCGCCGCGGTGGTCAATTTCCCCCCGCGCCAGATCGGGCCGGTCGTGTCGGAGGTTCTCACGCTCGGCTTCCCCGATGCCGACGGCAAGGTCGTGCTGGTGCAGCCGAGCAAGCCGGTGCCGAACGGCGGGCGG
>NZ_AKIY01000322.1 GCF_000282615.1 Bradyrhizobium sp. YR681
CGGCAAGCCGCCGATGCGGCTGATCTCGGTCCGGTTCGGCAACGTGCTGGCCTCGAACGGCTCGGTGGTGCCGAAGTTCAAGGCACAGATCGAGGCGGGCGGCCCGGTGACGGTGACGCATCCCGACATGGTCCGGTACTTCATGACCATCCGCGAGGCCTGCGATCTCGTCATCACGGCGGCGACGCATGCGCTGGGAACGCAGCGTCCGGACGTCTCGGTCTACGTGCTCAACATGGGCCAGCCGGTGAAGATCGTCGATCTGGCCGAACGCATGATCCGTCTCTCGGGCCTCCAGCCCGGCTACGACATCGAGATCGTGTTCACCGGCATGCGGCCGGGCGAGCGCCTGCACGAGATCCTGTTCGCCTCCGAGGAGCCGACCCGCGAGATCGGCGTCGCCGGCATCATGGCGGCACAGCCGAACGAGCCGCCGATGCAGACGCAGCGCAAATGGATCGCGGCGCTCGAGCAGGCGATCGCGCGCGACGATCGCGCCACGATCAGGACCATCCTGAAGGATGCGGTCCCGGAATTCGGGTCGACCGCGGCCTGACCATGCAATCTCAAGGCAAGATCGCTGGCAAGATCGTCGTCGCGAGCCAGCATTACCCGCCGGATACGAGCACGACGGCTGCGATCATGGCCGAGATCGCCTGCCGTCTCGCCGCCGCTCACGAGGTCGTGGTGCTGTCGGGCTGGCCCGGTGCACTGCCGGCGTCGCTGACGGGTCCCGGCAAGCCGCGCATCGTTGCGGTCAAGAACCGGATCGCGGGCAAGGCGGCGCTGGTGCGGCGTGGCTTGTCCGAGCTGCTGTTCGCTGCGCGCACCTTCTTCGCGTTGATCCGCGAGCTCAGGGCAGGCGACGTCGTGCTGACCGTCACCGCGCCGTTCATGCTGCCTTATGCGGTGGCGGCGGCGGCACGGCTCAAGGGCGCGCGCTCGGCGCTGATCATGCACGACCTCTTCCCCGACGTGCTGGTGATGGCGGGCCTGCTGAAATCAGGCTCGATCGTGACGCGGACGATGCGGTTTGCCAACAGCCTGATGTTCCGTGCGCTCAATGCGGTCATCACCATCGGCCGCGACGCCGAGCGGCCGCTGCTGAGCTATTCCGGGATGCGGCGGAACAAGATCCGCTTCATCCCGAACTGGGCGACGCTCGTGCCCGCGCCGCGCCCGCTGTCGCCGGACAATCCGTTTCGCAACAAGCTTGCGGCGCGCTTCATCGTCGGCCTGTCGGGCAATCTCGGCTTCACCCATGATCCCGAGATCGTGTTCGAGGCCGCGCGCCTTCTGAAGGACGAGGTGGACATCCACTTCCTGCTGTCCGGCTGGGGCATCGGCTTCGAGCGGCTGAAGCAGTTGCAGGCCGATGCGAACCTCGCCAATGTCTCCTTCGTGGGACGGGTCGAGGATGCCGAGCTCGAGGCGTTCCTGGCGTCTGCCAATCTCTGGATCATTCCGTACCGGAAGGACGTTGCGGGGGTGTCGGTGCCGAGCCGGTTCTACAATCTGCTGGCGGTCGGCCGTCCCGTGGTGCTGGTCTCCGAACCGGAGGCCGAGGCCGCGTTGACGGTGGTGGAGAACGGGCTCGGCTGGGTGGTGACGCCGGGCCGCGCCGATCTGCTCGCCGACGCGATCCGTGCGGCGTCCCGATCCGACGGCGGCGCGTTTGCGGAGCGCGCGGTGAGGGCGGCTGCGAAGTTCGACCGGACGACCGCGATGAACGCCTATGCCGGTCTGATCGACGAATTGTTGCGCAACCCGGACCTTTCGGAGCAACGATGAGCGAGCGCAAACCGGTCGTGCTGGTGACGGGAGCGAGCGGCTTTGTCGGCCGTCACGTCGCGCCGGCGCTGGCACGCGAGGGATGGTCGATCCGCCGCGCGGTTCGCAGCCCGGAAGGTCGGGACGACGAGGTCGTGATCGAATCGATTGGCCCCGAGACCGACTGGCAGGCTGCGCTCCAGGGGGTCGACGCTGTCGTCCACCTGGCTGCGCGCGTGCACCACAAGCACGAGGAGCATGCGGTCCAGCTCTACCGCAACGTCAACATCGCCGGCACGCTTCACCTGGCGCGCTGCGCGGCGACGGCAGGCGTGCGCCAGTTCATCTTCGTCAGCACCGTGCTCGTGCACGGCCGCAGCAACGAGGGGCGTGCGCCGTTCAGCGAGAACGACATCCTGACGCCGCGCGGCCTCTATGGCATGTCCAAGGCCGCCGCCGAAGCGGGCCTGAGGACGCTGGCGCGCGACAGCGACATGAAGATCTCGGTGATCCGGCCGCCGCTGGTCTATGGCGCCGGCGCCAAGGGCAATTTCGCGCTGCTGACGCGGGCGGTGAGCCTGGGGCTGCCGCTGCCCTTTGCCGCGATCCGCAATCAACGCGCCTTCCTCGCCGTGCAGAACCTGTCGTCGTTCATCCTGCGCCGGATCGCCAATCCCGATCCCGCGAGCAATTTCGAGATCTTTCTGGTGGCGGACAAGGAGCAGGTCTCGACCCCCGAATTCATTGAGCGGCTGGCGCGGGCGTCGGGCAAGAGCCCGCGTCTGTTCAGGATGCCACCGGACCTGCTCGGCACGCTGTTCAGCGTGATGGGCCGGCAGGATACGCATGACAGTCTGATCGGCTCGCTCGAGCTCAACCTGTCCAAGGCGATCGCAACCGGCTGGCAGCCGCAGGTGTCGCTCGACGAGGGCCTGCGGCTCGCGCTGTCGGCTCAGGAGGCCTGAGGGCGGGAGAAGCGGCGCAGCACGACTGCGATCGCAACCGCGCCGGCCAGCAGCGCGAGCACTGTGGCCGGCATCGAGCCGGCGCGAGCGGTGATCACGGCCAGCATCGCCAGCACGAGATTGAGCGCGAACACTTCGCCGACCACGCGGGGGACCGTGAACCCGTTGTCGGTCGCACGCTGGTAGAAATGCGAGCGGTGCGCGGACCAGAATTGTTCGCGCCTGACGATGCGGCGAAACAGCGTGATGGTGGCATCGACGAGATAGTAGGCCGGCAGCAGCAGCGCCGCGGCCGGCTGCCCGTGCCAGGCGAGCTCCAGCAGGCACCAGCCGAGCAGAAGGCCGATCGGCAGGCTGCCGACATCGCCGAGGAACACTTTCGCGACCGGCTTGTTGAGCGGTGCAAAGCCGAGCATGGCCCCGCACAGCGCCGCGGCGATCAACGCGGCCGGCCACGAGAGATCGCCGAGCCATCCCAGCAGCAGCAGCGCCGCGGTGACCGGCACGACTTCCGCGACCGTCATGAGGTCGAGCCCGTCCATGAAGTTGACGAGGTTCACGAACCAGATTCCGGCGAACAGGATGAGGCCGCGCTCCAGGGCGAGCGGCACCGCCGGCACGATGCGCGCGGTTTCCGGCGCGGTGAACACGACCGCGCCGACGCAGGCGGCCTGCAGCACGAGCCGCAGCAGCACGGGCAGGGACAGGATATCGTCGGCGAATCCGACCAGCGCGATCACGATCGTTGCAATGACCAATGCGGGGGGGATCGCGACATGCGCGAGTGTCGCCCACACGGCTGCGACGACAAGCGTCGCCGCGATCACCGCGATGCCTGCGCCTTGCGGGGTCGGGACGCGATGCGAGGACCGCGCATTCGGCCGCGCCAGCGCGTAGCGCTGCAGCAGGGGGCGGCTGATCCAGGTGATGACGGCCGATATCAGCGCGGCGATCGCAACGCCAAGCAGCGAGGGCATGGCGGCGAGCGCGTCGGTCGCCGGGCTCACTCCGGCACTCCGAGCGGAGCGGAGCCTTGCGCGGCCTTCTCCGCGCTGAGGATCCAGACGAGACCGCCGAACGCGCCGACGATGAAGGAGACCGCGCCGAACAGCAGCGAGATGTTGACGCCCTCGTTCGCGGCAAGGCCCGCGAAGCCGAAGGCGAGGCCCATGGTCGCCTCGCGCACGCCCCAGCCGGCGATCGAGATCGGCATCAGGGTGATCAGCATGACCGGCGGAATCAGCAGGAAGATCTGGCCGAAGCTGACGGGAGCCGCGATCGCCTGCACCACGCACCAGGCGATCACGACGGCGAGCACGTGGACGAGCAGCGACAGCACCGCGATGACGGGCCCGCGCCTGGCGTTGAAGATCACGCGGTTGGCGATCACGGCGCAGGCGTGAATGTGATGGGTGGCCCACCAGGTCTTCAGCCACGGCCATGTCAGCGCGCCGAAGACCAGGAAGCCGAGGCCGCCCGCGAGCGCGGCGAAATCGACCAGCAGCAGCGCCGAGCGGCCGTGCGGATCGGTGATGAGCTCGTAGCTCCACGGCAGGCTCGCGACGATCACGATGGCGAGCGCGACGAGGCCGATGGCGCGATCGACGAAGATCGAGTAGGTGGCCGCACGCCATCCGGCGCCGGCGCGCGCGACCAGCCACAGCCGCACCGCATCGCCGCCGATCGCCGACGGCAGGGTCTGGTTGAAGAAGGCGCCGATCACGTTGTAGCGCATGGCGCGGCCGAGCTCGAGCGGCGCGCCGCATGCGGCGCTGATCTCGCGCCAGCGCAGCACGCCGACGAAGATCTGCAGGAACGTGACCGCGATCGCCATGGCGATCCAGAACAGGCTGGTCGCGGTGAAGCGCGACAATAATTCGGTCAGATCGACCTTGCGCAGCGCCAGATAGAGCAGCGCCGCGGAAATCAGGATCTTGGCCGTCGACAGCAGGATTCGGCGCATCTCGCCCGTATGATCAGGGTTTGCAAAGATTTGAGGCAACCCGACGCAGGGCGTCGAATTCGGCCGCTTTGGTATGGTTTTGGCGCCGATCTTGCAATAGCGCTTATCAGGGCTGGTCATGAACGGTCGTTATGACCGCCAGCAGGGCTATTGCGGGCCCCACGATACCGGCTAAAGAGGCTCCTCGGCCAGCTTTAGGGATCCCTTGGGAACAGGATGACGGATCAGGCGATTTTGGTCACGGGGGCCGCCGGCTTCATCGGCTTTCACGTCGCCCGGCAGCTGCTCGCCGAAGGCCGGCCGGTCGTCGGGCTCGACAATCTCAACACCTATTATGATCCGGCGTTGAAACAGGCGCGTCTGGAACTGCTGCAACAGGATTCGCGCTTTTCCTTCGTCAAGGCCGATCTCGCGGACCGCGGGGCCATCGCGGCGCTGTTTGCGCGGCATGGATTCGCCAAGGTCGTGCATCTCGCAGCCCAGGCCGGCGTGCGTTACTCGATCGAGCAGCCGCAGGCCTATGCCGATTCCAATCTCCAGGGCTTTCTCAACATCCTGGAGGGCTGCCGCAACAATGGTTGTCGTCATCTCGTCTACGCCTCGTCATCCTCCGTTTACGGCGCCAACACAAAGCTGCCATTTGCCGTGCAGGATCGCACCGACCATCCCGTGAGCTTCTACGCCGCGACCAAGAAGGCGAACGAAGTGATGGCGCAGTCCTACAGCCACCTCTACCGGCTCCCGGTCACCGGCTTGCGCTTCTTCACCATTTACGGCCCGTGGGGACGGCCTGATATGGCCCTGTTTCTGTTCGTGAACGCCATCATGGCGGGGCAGCCGATCCGGCTCTTTAACCATGGCAAAATGCGCCGCGATTTTACCTATATTGACGACGTCACCCGTGTAGTGTCCAAACTCATTGATCTTGTGCCTGCGGATGACCCGGCTGCCGCAAATGCGCCGTCTAGGGTCTACAATGTCGGCAACCACCACCCGGAAGAGCTGATGCATGTCGTCGGGCTTCTGGAGCAGGAGCTGGGTCGGACGGCGATCAAAGAATTGCTGCCGATGCAGCCGGGAGACGTTTTGGAAACGTTCGCGGATGTCGAGGACCTGATGCGGGATACCGGCTTTGCACCGTCAACGCCGATCGCGCTCGGGGTTCGTAATTTTGTCACCTGGTATCGGGACTACTTCAAGGTTTGAGATGACGATGGACAAACGCATTATCCCCCTGATCATGTGCGGCGGTGCCGGAACGCGGCTGTGGCCGGCTTCGCGCGAGGTGCGCCCCAAGCAATTCCTGCCGCTGTTCGGCACGCGCTCGACCTTCCAGGACACGCTGCTGCGCGTCTCGGATACCTCGCTGTTCGATCGTCCGATCGTGATCACCAATGCGTCCTACCGCTTCATGGTGCTGGAGCAGCTCGCCGAGATCGGCATCGAGGCCGACGTGATCCTCGAGCCGATGCGCCGCGATTCCGGCCCCGCGATCGCCGCCGGCGCCGTGTTCGCGCAGAACCGTTCGAGTGAAGCGATCGTGCTCGCGCTCGCCGCCGATCACGTCGTGCAGGACAATGCCGCTTTCGTCGCGGCGTGCCGCGAGGGCCTCACCGCCGCCGGCGCCGGGCGCATCGTCACCTTCGGCGTCAAGCCGGAGCGGCCGGCGACCGAATACGGCTATATCAGCCCGGGCGATGTGATCTCGGGCGAAGTGCGTGCGGTCACGCGTTTCGTCGAGAAGCCGGATGCGGTGAAGGCGGCAGACTACGTCAATTCGGGCTATCTCTGGAACAGCGGCAACTTCATGTTCCCGGCCAGCCTGCTGCTCGACGAATACCGCAAGGTCGACGCGGCAAGCGTGGAGGCGATCTCCAATGCCGTCACCAATGCCGGCCGCGACCTCGGCTTCGTGACGCTGGAGCCCGAGGCGTTTGCTGCTGCGAAGGCGATCTCGATCGACTATGCCGTGATGGAAAAGACCTCGCGTGCCGCCGTGGTACCGGTCTCCTGCGGCTGGTCCGACGTCGGCTCCTGGCACGCGGTGTGGGAATTGTCCGAGAAGGACGCGCAAGGCAACGCCTCGCATGGCAGTGCGGTGTTCGAAGACTCCCGCAACTGCAATGTCACCACCGATTCCGCGCTGGTCGCGCTCGAAGGCGTCGACGATCTCGTCGTGGTGGCGACGGCGGATGCCGTTCTCGTCTCGCGCCAGAAGGATGCCAATGGCCTGAAGCGTCTCGTCACCAAGCTGAAGGCGGTCGCGCCGAAGGTCACCGAGGAGCATCTGAAGGTGCACCGGCCCTGGGGCAGCTACCAGTCCGTCGACAATGGCGAGCGCCACCAGGTCAAGCGCATCGTGGTGAAGCCCGGCGGGCGTCTGTCGCTTCAGAAGCATCACCATCGTGCCGAGCACTGGATCGTGGTCCGCGGCGCTGCCCGCGTCACCGTCAACGAGACCGTGAAGACGGTGCACGAGAACGAGTCCATCTACATTCCGATGGGCGCGGTGCACCGGATGGAGAACCCCGGGAAGATCATGCTGGAACTGATCGAGGTCCAGACCGGCTCCTATCTCGGGGAAGACGACATCATCCGGATTGAAGACGACTATCAAAGGTCGTAACCAGCAGGCTCCGAATCACGCGACCCGGGCCGAAAGAGCGGTATCTTTCAGCCACTTAAGGCCCGGGGAACGTGTAACTTTTTGAATCAAATCGTGTCCGGTCAGTTTGGCCGGCATTCGCCACAAATGTGGCACCCGTGCTAGAAGCGGCCCGGGGATTTGCGTTGAATCGGGGTTTGCTCAGATGAGTTCCAAAGGGTCACAACCGGCAAAGGCCGGCCTGCGCGTCGGCGTCATTGGCGCGGGCGTGATGGGCAGCAACCATGCGCGCGTGCTTGCGGGCCTTCCCGGCGTCACCCTGGTCGGCGTGGTCGATCCGTCGCCGGCGCACCTTGCGCGTACCATCGAGCTTGCCAGCTGCCAGGGCTTCGAGACCATCGACCAGCTCTTCGCCGCAGGCGTCGACGCCGTCACCATCGCGGCGCCGACCCATCTGCATCACGAGGTCGCGCTCGCCTGCATCGCCAAGAACATCCACGTGCTGGTCGAGAAGCCGATCGCTTCCACGGTCGCGGAAGGCCGCGAGATCGTCGCCGCCGCGCAAAAGGCCGGCGTGACGCTGATGGTCGGCCATGTCGAGCGCTTCAATCCGGCGGTCGCCGCCGTCAAGCAGGCGATCGCTGGCGAGGACATCCTCTCCATCGCGATCACGCGCGTCGGCCCGTTCCCGCCGCGCATGTCCAATGTCGGCGTCGTCATCGATCTGGCCGTGCACGACATCGACCTGATCCGCTGGTTCACCGAATCCGACATCGTCGAGGTGCAGCCGCAATTGTCGAGCGCGGTCGCCGAGCGCGAGGACATCGCGCTCCTGCAGTTCCGCACCGCCAACGGCGTGCTCGCGCACATCAACACCAACTGGCTGACGCCGTTCAAGGCGCGCAGCGTCACGGTCGCGACCCGCGGCAAATACGTGATGGGCGATCTGCTCACGCGCCAGGTCACCGAATGCTTCGGCTTCAAGCCGGACGGCAGCTACTCGATGCGGCATCTGCCCGTCGGCCATGACGAGCCGCTCCGCGCCGAGCTGATCGCGTTCCTCAAGGCGGTTCGCCACGGCGAGATTCCGGCGGTCACCGGCGACGAAGGCGTCGCCAGCCTCGAGATCGCCACGCAGTGTCTCGAAACACCGTCGCGGCCCGCGGCGACGTCGCCCGCCCGCAAGGGCCCGCGCCGCATCGCCGGCTGATCCTTTCCATGCCGACCACGCAAGAAGGCGCCAAGAATCAGGCCATGAACCAGCATCTTCGTTCCGAACCCATTCCCTTCATCGACGTCGCCTCGCAGCGCCGCCGGCTCGGTGATTCCCTCGATGCCGCCGTCAAGCGCGTGCTCGATCACTGCCAGTTCGTCAACGGCCCCGAAGTCGCCGAGCTCGAGAAGCAGCTCGCGGCCTATTCCGGCGCCAAGCACGTGATCGGCTGCGCCAGCGGCACCGATGCGCTTCTGATGGTGTTGATGGCGAAGAATGTCGGTCCCGGCGATGCCGTGCTGTGTCCGTCGTTCACCTTCATCGCGACCGCTTCGCCGGCGGCACGGATGGGCGCTACCCCTGTTTACGTCGATGTCGACGAGACGACTTTCAACATGAGCCCGGAGTCGCTGAAGCGCGGCATCGCGACCGCCCGCAAGGCCGGTCTGAAGCCCGTTGCGGTCATTCCGGTCGACCTGTTCGGCCAGCCCGCCGACCATGATGCCATCGCCGAGATCGCCAGGGCCGAAGGCTTGTTCGTCATCGACGACGCTGCGCAGGGCTTTGGCGCCAGCTACAAGGGCCGCAAGCTCGGCACTTTCGGGCTCGCCACGACGACCAGCTTCTTCCCCGCAAAGCCGCTCGGCTGTTTTGGTGACGGCGGCGCGATCTTCACCGATGACGATGAGCTCGCGGCCACGCTGCGCAGCATCCGCGTGCACGGGCAGGGCGTCGACAAATACGACAACGTCCGCCTCGGCCTGACCGGCCGGCTCGACACCATGCAGGCGGCGGTGCTGATCGAGAAGCTGAAGATCTTTGACGACGAGATCGCCGCCCGCAACAGGGTTGCGGAGCGCTACGCGCGGGGCCTGTCGAATGTCGTCACCGTGCCGCGCCTCAGCCCCGGCAACACCTCGGTCTGGGCGCAGTACACCATCCGCCTGCCCAAAGGCACTGACCGCGACGGCTTTGCGGCCGCGCTGAAGGCCCAGGGCGTGCCGACCGCGATCTATTACGGCAAGTCGATGCATCAGCAGACCGCTTACAAGCAGTATCCGGTCGCCGACGGCGGCCTGCCTGGCTGCGAAAGCCTGTCGCAGGACGTCATCAGCCTGCCGATGCACGCCTATCTGACCGAAGCCGAACAGGAGCGAGTCATCGCGGCCGTGCGCGGCGCGATTGCGGGCTGATTCGCCGTTCTTCCCTCTCCCCTTGCGGGAGAGGGTGGCTCGCCGCAAAGCGGCGAGACGGGTGAGGGGTATCTCTCCGCACTGAATGCGCTGAGAGATACCCCTCACCCTGGTGAGCTCATGTCTAATGACGGTGCTGCCCTCTCCCGCAAGGGGAGAGGGCGCAGCAATGCGCACCGCAAGATGCAATCGACCTCTGTTCGATAAGTCTCTAAAACAGACGCATGCTCGGACGCATCTTCACGGTTGGTGGTTACACGCTGCTCTCGCGGCTGACGGGATTTGCCCGCGACATCATGCTCGCGGCGATCCTCGGCGCCGGCCCCGTCGCCGACGCCTTTTTCGTGGCGCTGCGGCTGCCCAATCATTTCCGCGCGATCTTCGCCGAGGGCGCCTTCAACGCCGCCTGGGTGCCGGCCTATGCGCATGTCCATGGCGAGAAGGGCGAGGGGGCGGCAAAACTGTTTGCCGACCGCATCTTCACGCTGCTGCTCGCCTCACAAGTGGTGCTGCTGATCGTCGCCTGGCTGTTCATGCCGCAGGCCATGAGCTTGCTTGCGCCCGGCTTCAGTGAGGATGCCGAGCAGCGCAAGCTCGCGATCGAGCTGACCCGGATCACCTTTCCCTATCTCCTGCTGATCACGCTGGTGACGCTCTATGGCGGCATGCTCAACGTGATGCAGCGCTTTGCCAGCGCCGCGGCCGCCTCGATCTTCCTCAACGTCGCGATGATGATGACGCTGGCTGTGGCCGTTTGGTTTCCGACCGCTGGCCATGCAGCGGCCTGGGGCGTCCTGATCTCGGGCTTCCTGCAATATTTTCTGCTGGCAGGCGATCTTGCTCGCCATGGCGGCCTGCCGCGCTTTGCGCCGCTCAAGCTCGACGAAGATGTGCGCGGCTTCTTCAAGGCGCTCGGACCAGCCACATTGGGCTCGATGGGCACGCAGGTGGCCATGTTCGCCGACACCATCATTGCGACGTTCCTGCCCGCGGGCGCGCTGTCGGCGCTGTATTACGCGGACCGGCTGTATCAGTTGCCTATCGGCGTGATCGGCATCGCCATCGGCACCGTACTGCTGCCCGAGATGTCGCGCCGGCTGACGGCCAATGACCCTGACGGTGCGATGAGGTCGCAACGCCGCGCATTCGATTTCACGCTGCTGTTCTCGGTGCCGTTCGTCGCTGCGTTCATTACCGTGCCTGACGAGATCATGCGCGCCTTGTTTGCCCACGGCGCTTTCTCCAGGGCGGACGCCGCCGCGGCCGGCGCAACGCTCGCGGCCTATGCGATTGCCTTGATCCCGGCCGTGCTGATCCGCAGCGCAGTCGCGACCTTCTATGCGCGCAAGGACACCGCGACGCCCGTTCGCGCCTCGCTGACGGGCATCGCCGTCAATGTCGCGCTGAAGTTCGCATTGATGGGGACGCTTGCCCAGATCGGCCTCGCGCTGGCGACCGCCGTCGGGATCTGGACCAATCTCTTGCTGGTGCTGTTCTTCGCCGTGCGGAGAGGCTTTGTCGTGTTGGATCGCGCCTGGCTGGCGTCACTCGCGAAATTCCTGCTGACCGGGATTATCCTGGCTGCTGCTTTCTGGATGATCGCACGCGTCAGCGGCTCTTCCCTGGCTTCGATGCGCTTCCACGATGAATTGACGCTGGTCATGCTCGCCGTCGGCGGCACGATCGTCTATGCGCTCGCGATCCTCGTCCTGTTCGGCCGCAAGTGGCTGGTCTCGTTGGTGCGCGGCTAGGCGTGCATGAATGGGTTGAAAGAAGCCGCCAACTGAGGCGAGCTCGACCCAGGAAGCGAAGGAGTATCCGATGGCTTGGGAAAAAATCGTTCAGCGACTTGGCTCAGCTTGGCTTTGCTGTCCGAACTGTCACAGCGTTGAGGTCGAGTATCCGGAAGAGTCTGGCTTGGGGGAGTTAGCGACCGTCGCGTGCCGCAAGTGCGGTTGGAAGGGCATCGGCTACGAGTTGACCGGCATCCCCGCGCCGGATGCAAAGTAAGAACACGAACGCGCCGGAACGAAGCGCTCGCCTTCAGGATGCAACCCACGTCCGCGCATCTCTTGATTCTCCGCGCTTGCCGTGCTAATGGCCTCCTCATGTCCAAATGCTCGCGCAAAATCAACTTCAACCACATGACCCGCTTCGGCCGGGCCGTGGAAGGAGTCGTGCGCTAGCAATTCGACGACGACACCTTTTCCACCAGGCCCCGCCGGCATCGGACGGGGCCTTTTGTTTGGCCACGCTCCCTGCCGGCACAACAGCAGGAGCATCCGATGCCACCTCAACTGACGAGTATTTCCCCCGGGATCGAGGGCGACGCCGCAAGGCGTAACCTCAACCTCTCCATCGTGTCGGCGAAGAGCGCGGTCGACCAGGCTTTGGCAGCACGTCTCAAGGCGTCTGCGGCGGCGCTGGACGACGCCTTGTCGGCAAAGAACGCTGCTGGTCCAGAGGCCGCATCGACGCCAAGCGTCCTCGGCCTGCTTAGGCGGTCCTGGCTTGCGTTTCGGCAGCGGCGCCGGAGCCCACGGCTCGCCTTGCAGGATCTGAGCGACAGGGAGCTGCTGGATATCGGCCTGACGCGTGGCGAGGTCGACGGCCTCACACCCCAGCGGTCGATAGACAGGCTGAGAGACAACACGCGGTATCTGTTGAGCCGCGGTGGGATGTAGATGATCAACTGCGAGACGTGGACATGCGCTCTGAGAACAAGCGGCGGTCACTACGGCCGCTTGTTTTTCAGGTGTGCGCTGCAGTGCGAGGCCGGGATGGTGCGTGCTGAAGGCATCTGGGGGGATTCGATCTTCACAGGGAAATAACCGCGCTGCGACCCTTCGGATCGAGCCCGCTCCGAAGCGCAAGGGCACCGGACAATGTTTCGCGGACCCTGCCAGCCTAAACCCGTTTGCCTTGCCACTTTTTCCACGGCAATATGCCGGCAAAACAACCATGCGGACGTGGAGATCAAATGGCAGCCCCTATCAAGTTCGGCGTCGGCCAGAGCGTGTTGCGCAAGGAGGATGACGCGCTCATCCGCGGCAAGGGCCGCTATACCGACGATTATGCGCCGCAGGCCGCGCTGCGCTGCCTGATGCTGCGTTCGCCGCATGCGCATGCCAAATTCACCGTCGATGCGAGCCGCGCCCGCGGGCTTCCCGGCATCGCGCTGATTCTGACCGCGGCCGACGTCGCCGATCTCGGCGACCTGCCGTGCCTGTTCAATCTCGAGACCGATCCGTTCAAGGGGCCTCCCTATCCGATCCTCGCCAGGGACGAGGTGCGGCATGTCGGCGATTCCATCGCTTTCGTGGTCGCCGAGACCATCGACCAGGCCCGTGACGCGATCGAGGCGATCGACGTCAAGTGGTCGCCGCTTCCGGCCGTGACCGGCGTCGTCAACGCCGTGAAAAAGGGTGCGCCGCAGGTCTGGCCGGACAAGGCCGGCAATGTGCTGTTCGACGTCGCGATCGGCGACAAGGCGGCGACTGATGCTGCCTTTGCCAAGGCGCATGCGGTGGCCGAGATCTCCATCGTCAATCCGCGCGTCGTCGCAAGCTTCATGGAGGCGCGCGCAGCCGTCTGCGAATATGACGCCAAGAACGATCATCTGACGCTGACCGTCGGCAGCCAGGGCAGCCACCGGCTGCGCGATATCCTGTGCCAGAACGTGCTCAAGATCCCGACCGAGAAGATGCGCGTGATCTGCCCCGATGTCGGCGGCGGCTTCGGCACAAAGCTGTTTCCGTACCGCGAATACGCCTTGCTGGCAGTCGCTGCAAAGCAACTGAAGAAGACGGTGAAATGGGCGGCGGACCGCACCGAGCACTTCATGGGCGACGCGCAGGGCCGCGACAATGTCACCACCGCGAAGATGGCGCTGGCTGAAGACGGTAAATTCCTCGCGATGGATTGCGACCTGATGGGCGACATGGGCGCTTATCTGTCGACCTTCGGGCCCTACATTCCGCATGGCGGCGCGGGCATGCTGCCGGGCCTCTACGACATCCAGGCGTTCCACTGCCGGGTGCGCACCATCTTCACCAACAGCGTGCCGGTGGATGCCTATCGCGGCGCGGGGCGGCCCGAGGCCGCCTATGTGATCGAGCGTCTGGTCGACGCCTGCGCGCGAAAACTCGACATGACGCCGGATGCGATCCGCCGCAAGAACTTCATTCAGCCGAAGGCGCTGCCCTACAAGACCGCAACCGGCAAGGTTTATGACTCCGGCGACTTCGCCGCGCATCTCAAGCGCGCGATGGAAATCGCCGACTGGAAGGAGTTTGGAAAGCGCGCCAAGGCGGCCAAAAAGAACGGCCTGATCCGCGGCATTGGGCTTGCGAGCTATGTCGAGGTCTGCGGCACGATGGGCGAGGAGACCGCCAATGTGCGGATGGACCCCAATGGCGACATCACCGTCCTGATCGGCACGCAGTCGAGCGGGCAGGGTCATCAGACCGCCTACGCGCAGATCGTGGCCGAGCAGTTCGGCGTTGCGCCCGAACGCGTGCACGTCCACCAGGGCGATACCGCCATGATCGCCACCGGCCTCGGCACCGGCGGCTCGGCCTCGATTCCCTCGGGCGGCGTCAGCGTCGAGCGCGCCACGCGCGAGCTCGGGCAGAAGCTCAAGGAGATCGCGGCGCAGGCGCTGGAAGCCAGCGCCGGCGACCTCGAGATCACCGACGGCATCGTGCGCATCGCCGGCACCGACCGTTCGATCTCGTTCGCAGATATTGCCAAGCGGCCCGGCGCCGACCCGTCCAAGCTGAATGCGAGCGCGACCTTCGCCAGCGCCGACGGCACCTATCCCAACGGCACCCATGTCGCGGAGGTCGAGATCGATCCGGCCACCGGCATCATCAAGATCGTGAACTACGTGATCGTCGACGATTTCGGCAAGACGCTCAATCCGCTGCTGCTGGCGGGCCAGGTGCATGGCGGCGCCATGCAGGGCATCGGCCAGGCGCTGATGGAGCAGGTGGTCTATGGCCCCGGTGATGGCCAGCTCATCACCGCGACCTTCATGGACTACGCGCTGCCGCGCGCCGCGGATGGTCCGGACTTCGTGTTCGAGACCGCTAACGTCCCTTGCAAGACGAATCCGCTGGGCGTGAAGGGGGCGGGCGAGGCCGGCGCGATCGGCTCCTGTCCGGCCGTCGTCAATGCCATCGTCGACGGGCTCTGGCGCGAGTACAAGATCGACCACATCGACATGCCGGCGACCCCGGAGCGGGTGTGGATCGCCATCAACGAGCACCATCGCCGTCACAGCCTGTGAAATTCTCGATGGAATGAAATCTGCCTAGCGGTGTTGGCTCCATGGAGGGGTCAGCACGATCCTGCATCAGGGAAAGGGATTTTGCGAATGAAGCGAGTTTTGGTTGTTGGGGGTGCGCTGCTGCTCGGCATGGGCGCGGTTTGGGCGCAACAGGACTCCGTCAAGGAGGTTCAGGTCCTCATGAAGGGCAACGGCAAGAACGCCGGCGCGGTGGCGGCGATGGTCAAGGGCGAGAAGCCCTACGACCAGGCCACGGTCGACACCGCCCTGGCGCAGTTCGAGGACACCGCCAAGAAGCTGCCGACACTGTTTCCGGATAGCGCCAAGGGCATGAAGCCCGAGGGCGACTACTCGACCTCGCCGAAGGTGTGGGAGGACAAGGCGGGCTTCCAGGCCAAGATCGCAAGCTTCGCCAAGGTCGTCAGCGAGGCCAAGGCCAAGATCAAGGACCTGGATTCGCTCAAGACGAACTTCCCCGCGGTCGGCAAGGAATGCGGCGGCTGCCACGAGACCTTCCGCGTCAAGAACGGCTGAGGGAGGTTCGTAACCCGGATGGAGCGTAGCGAAATCCGGGAGGCCTGTCCGAGTTGATAAACCCGTCCCGGATTGCGCTGCGCTCCATCCGGGCGACGGAGATCAACAAAGGGCGGTTGCGAAAGCAGCCGCCTTTTTTGTTGCGCCGGCATCCGGAATTCTGTTCGCAAGCCCTGACGGAGCGCGGTCGGAGCAGCTATCTTCACACCAACCGCGGCGGCGTTGGCGTGAGCTGTCGGAACCAGCGCATCCGCTTCAGATTGTTTCATCGCCGCGAAAGCTCAAACGCGGCGAGCGATGAAGCAAGAACAGCGAGACAGGCCATGGTCAAACCGTTCCCGTCCAAGACCCACATCGGCAACCATATGCTGCATCCGGAAACGCTGATGCTGACCTATGGCTATGATCCGCAATTGTCGGAAGGCGCCATCAAGCCGCCGGTGTTCCTGACCTCGACCTTCGTGTTCAAGACGGCCGATGACGGCCAGGACTTCTTCGATTTCGTCGCCGGCCGGCGCGAGCCGCCGGAAGGGATGGGGGCGGGCCTCGTCTATTCGCGCTTCAATCATCCCAACAGCGAGATCGTCGAGGACAGGCTTGCGATCTACGAGCGCACCGAGAGCTGCGCGCTGTTCTCGTCCGGCATGGCGGCGATCTCGACCACGATTTTGGCGTTCGTCCGTCCCGGCGATGTCATCCTGCATTCGCAGCCGCTCTATGGCGGAACGGAAACGCTGCTGACGAACACGCTGGCGCGCCTGTCGATCGGCGCGGTCGGCTTCGCCGATGGCATCGACGAGGCGACGGTCAAGCAAGCTTCGGAAGAGGCGATGCGCAAGGGCCGGGTCTCGATGATCCTGATCGAGACGCCCGCCAACCCCACCAACGGCCTGGTCGACATCGCCATGATCCGCCGCATCGCCGATGCGATCGGAAAGGCCCAGGGGCACACGCCGATCATCGCCTGCGACAACACGCTGCTCGGTCCGGTGTTTCAGCGGCCGATCGAGCACGGCGCGGACATTTCGCTGTACTCGCTGACCAAATATGTCGGCGGCCATTCCGACCTGATCGCGGGTGCCGCGCTCGGCGCGAGGGCGATCATGAAAGGCATCAAGGCGCTGCGCGGCGCCATCGGCACCCAGCTCGATCCGCATTCCTGCTGGATGATCAACCGCTCGCTGGAGACGCTGAGCCTGCGCATGGAAAAGGCCGACGCCAATGCGCGCCTTGTCGCGGCCTATCTGCGCGATCATCCCAAGGTCGCAAAAGTCCACTATCTCGGTCATCACGATGAGGCTTCACCCGCGGGGCGCGTGTTCGCACGGCAGTGCCTCGGGGCGGGATCGACCTTCTCGTTCGACATCGCCGGCGGCAAGGCGGCGGCCGTGCAATTCCTCAACGCGCTGCAAATCCTCAAGCTGGCGGTCAGCCTCGGCGGAACGGAATCGCTTGCGAGCCTGCCGGCGACCATGACCCATTCCGGCGTTCCCGCCGACATCCGCCAGAAAATCGGCGTGCTCGATTCCACCATCCGGCTGTCGATCGGCATCGAGCACCCCTCGGATCTGATCGCCGATCTCGGGCAGGCGCTGAACGCCGCTTGAGCGCGGGGCAGTTGAGGCCCGGGGCGGACTTCCGGCAGCCGCCCTGATGCGATAAATGATGGGAGCAGGCGGGGATCATTCCCGCCCGAGAGTGGTCATGCTGCGTCCAGGGTCCCGCCGCTCATGAACGATCCCTCCGCCCGGCTGACACAGCTTCGCGCGCGGGTCGTCGAGCTGGCGCGCGTGCAGGACCCCTACGCGCACATCTTCGCGGGCAAGGAGTTTCGGCGCGACTATGTGGCCGGCCGCACGATGGTCTGGAGCACGCTGTTCAGCGACATCCGCGATACGACGACCCGGGTGCTCGAGATCGGCTCCAAGGAGGGGCGATCGGCGTTGTTCTGGCTCGCGTTCTTCGCGCGTGCGCATCTGACCTGCGTCGACCTCTTCCCCGCAGACGATGGCGGGCGCTTCGACCGCAACCTTGCCGCCCATGGCCCGCGCCTCCGCAAGATCGTGGGCACCTCGATCAGGGCGCTCGGCAGCTTGCGCGAAGAGAATGCGGTGTTCGATTTCGTCTATGTCGACGGCAGCCATCAGCGCGACGACGTGATGATCGACTGCCTCGGGGCCTGGCGCCTGCTGCGCGATGGCGGCGTGATGCTGATCGACGACTACACCTGGAAGCCCGATAATCCCGACGCCGAGCGCGTCGCGCCGGCCGTCGATACCTTCCTGGCCTGGCATGGCGATGCCGAGATCATCCTCAAAAGTCATCAGGTCGCCGTGCGCAAGCGCCCCGCCTGAGATACGCGGAATCGAAAAGGCCGGACGCTCCCTCCCTGCGTCCGGCCTTCCGCGACGACGCGGCGTTTTCGCCTACTTCGTCACCTGACCGCGGATCTCGCCGCCCGGATTGGCCGCGGTGTGGATGTTGACGTAAAGCTTGCCGGCGAGCAGATCGGCGGCCTGCGCGTCGGTCAGCGTCGCCGAGCCTTCGGCCGGGCTGTTGGCGGCGCCCGGAATCGGGACCGCGACGCCGGCGTTCTTGCCGGCCTCGGCCGGGCCGTGGAAGTGGGCGGCGGTGGCGGGGCCCGATAGTCCCGAATAGGTGAGCTTCCAGGACAATTTCTTGCTGGCGGCGTCATAGTCCAGGTCGGCCGTTCCGGTGCCGCTGCTGGTCGTGGCCGGCACCTCGGACTTGCCGTCGAGCATGGCTTTCAGCTTTTCGGCGCTGGCGGGGGCTGCAAAGGCAATTGCGCCAAGCGCGATCATGGCGATGACGGTCTTTTTCATGACATTCTCCCTGTGACCTCGTTGGACAGTCTAACTTCCCAACAGTGGCCGTTTCAGTTTATTCCCGTGTCTGCGGGGGACTGCTTAAATTCTTCGTGGCTGGAGCCGCGCGGACATCGGTCTTAGGCTCGACCCAACGCGTGGATGGACGGAATGTTGCAACGAACAATTCTCGTGGGACTGCTCGCAGCAGTCGCCGCTTTGGGGATCTATTGGTGGCTCAGCGCGCCGGTGGTCGCCGCTGTCGGCGCGGGGCCGGCCCATGTGCCAAATCTCGCCAATGGCGAGGTGATCTTCAACGCCGGCGGCTGCGCGTCCTGCCACGCCGTTCCCGACCAGCCCGATCGTCTCCGGCTCGGCGGCGGCGTCGCGATCAAATCGCCGTTCGGAACGTTCTATGCGCCCAACATTTCCTCCGATCCGACGGACGGCATCGGCAAATGGAGCGAGGCGGACTTCGTCAACGCGGTGATGCACGGGGTCTCGCCCGGCGGGCAGCATTATTTTCCCGCCTTTCCCTACACGTCCTATCAGCACGCCAGGCGCGAGGACGTTCTCGATCTCTTCGCCTACCTGAAAACGCTGCCGGCCGTTGCCGGAAAGGTGCGCGACCACGACGTCGGCTTCCCGTTCAACATCAGGCGCAATGTCGGCATCTGGAAATTCCTGTTCATGGACGCCAAGCCGTTCGTCGCCGACGGGGCCAAGTCGTCGCAATTCAATCGCGGCGCCTATCTCGTCAACAGCTTCGGCCATTGCGCCGAATGCCACAGCCCGCGCAACGCGCTGGGCGGCATCATCGCCAGTGAGCGCTTTGCCGGCGGGCCCAATCCGGAAGGCGAGGGTTGGGTGCCGAACATCACGCAGAAGCGCCTCGCCGAATGGAGCGTGAAGGATTTTTCCTATTTCCTCAAGACCGGCGAATTGCCCGACGGCGACAGCGTCGGCGGCGCGATGACGCGTGTGATCAAGAACACCTCGCAACTGCCTGAAGCAGATATCGCGGCGATGGCGGATTACCTGAAGTCGCTGCCGCCGGTGGACGGTCCGCCGCGGCCGAAGCGCAAGGAGGGCGGCGCCTGAGGCCGGCCCTTTCCAATTGACTCGCAGGGAGCGGACCCGCATGTTTTGCTGCCGGTTGGGAATTGGAATTGCGTCACGATGGGTTGTCTGGTCTTTGCACGAGTAGTGCCGGTCGTTGCGACGCGTGATCGTGCCGGGCGAGGTGCAGCGGGCATCGTATCTCAACCGTTCGGTTGAGATGACGGGCACAGCAAGGCTTCCGACCGTGCTCCGTGGGCGTTTTCTGACGCTGTTCCGGGCCGCACTCGGACAGGGGCAAACCGCCGTCGACGCCTATCGGGACTGGCGCGCCTCCGAGCCGCTGGACGCTGCCGACGAGATCGTCTACCGGACCATGCCGCTGCTCGTGGCCACCATCGACAGGGCCGGCATCGTGGATGCCGACACCAGGCGGATGCGCGGCGTCGTCAAGCATGTCTGGCTCTCGAACGCGACGCGGGTCCGCGATCTCGTCGAGGCCAACAGGGCGCTCGCAAGCGCCGGCATCGCCGCGCTGCTGATCAAGGGCGGTGCGCTGTTCGCGCGCGACGAGAGCTACATGGCCAAGCGCATGACGGGAGACTACGATCTCCTGGTTCGCCGCGCCGAGGCGCCCCGCGCCATCGATGTGCTGCGGCAGGCCTCGTTCCGCAGCCACGGCATGAAGGTCGAGCTGTTCTCGGAGTCCGATTACGACCGCGACATCCATGCTGTCGCGATGTCGCGCGCCGGCTTCGGCCGGGCCATCGACCTGCACTGGCGCGCGATCTTCTGGCTCGACGACGCTGGCTTCACCGAGGAGCTGTTCAGGACCGCCGAGCGGGCGAAGCTGCTGACCCATGAGGTGCTGATCCCGGGCCTTGCCGAGCAGCTGGCGATCGCGGCGATGCGGCCGGAGCCGGCGGACCAGAAGGAGATGGTTTTTCGCGCGCTCGAGGTCGTTCATCTGCTGGAAAATTACGGCGACAAGGTCGATTGGGAGCGCTTCCGCTCGATCGTGACAGGCTACAATGGCGGCCTGTTCGCGGCGCAATTGCTCGACGTCGTCGCACGCGAGATGCCGGCGCTCGTGCCTGACGGTCTGGTCGAGCAGCTGTTGCGCGACGGGCCGCCCGGAACATCGATCGAGCTCGCGATGCGCGCGGTACCTTGCGCACAGCGCACGCCTTGGCAGCATTTTTGGGTCGCCTTCTTCGGCTCGCTGCGCGCGCAGTTCAAGGGGCCGTTTCGCGTGCTGGACTGGCTGAGGCTGCCCGGCGCCGCCATCGCCGCGCTCGACGCCAGCGCCGTGCATTTTCCTCTTCGTCACGACGCGATCCTCAAACGGGTCTGGCAGCAGGCCGCCGCTGCGACGCATCCGCTGCGAGGACAGGACGTCTGGTTCGGGCAGGGCTTTTCCATTCCGGAGGACGAGGGACGGTGGACCGATCACCAGTTCGCCGTCGTCGAAGTGCCGGTCGGCGGACAGATGCAGGCGTCAGCCGCCGTCGAGCTCGCGGTGATCCCGTTCCTGCCGCCGGGCACGGAGAGCTTTCGCTTCGCGGCCTATGCCGGCGCCGGTGATATCTTGCAGTTGATTGCGGGACGTAACGATCCGATGCCGTTCAAGATCGCGCTGAACGCGAAGATCGTCGGCTCGGGCACGCGAAAAATCGTCGTCGCGTTGCGCATGCTGGATACCGGCCGTCCGATGGACCTCGGTCATTCGATCGACCACCGTCTGCTTGGGCTGTTCGTGAAGTCGGTATCGGTCAACGGCGTGCCGGTGTTCACTCCGGCGGTTGCCGCGCCTTGATCGCCTTGCGCAGCGCCATCAGCGTCTGCAGATTTTGCGCGTCGGTATGGGTGCGGCCGCCATTGCGAAGGTGCAGCCGGCGCCGCACGACGATGTCGTCGACATGCGCGATCTTGAGGCCATTCTGCTTGGCGCCGCCGAGCCAGGCGATGAAGAAGGTCGCGGGCAGCGTCTCGTCGAACGGGCCGTTCCGGTCGAGCGCGGTACGGCGGACCAGCATGCATTGCTTCAGCTCGCCCGGCATGATCTCGATATCGGGCGTGAGGCGCGCGCGATGGTCTTCCGGCACGTCGGGGCTGACGAATTGCTGCACCTTGCCGAACGCGGCCTCGACCCTGCCGTCGCGTTCGAGCAGCGCCAATTGCATCTCCAGTTTGCGTGGAGTCCACAGATCGTCCGCATCGCAGAAGCCGATCAGCTCGCCGCGCGCCATTGCGAGGCCCTTGTTGACGGCGACGGCCTGACCGCTGTTCGCCTGGGTGAGAACAATGACGCGGTCGCCGAAGCGATCGAGGATGCCGCGCGTGCCGTCGGTAGATCCGTCGTCGATGACGATGACCTCGTCGGGCGGGACCGTCTGGCCGAGCACGCTCTCGATCGCCTCGGCGATATAGGCCTCGGCGTTGTAGGCGGCGATGACCACGGAGACGCGCATGCGGCCTCAGAGCCGTTCGAGCTGGCGGGCGAAAGCGGAAGGTATCTCCATCGGCGTGGTGCCGGTGTCGGCGAAGAACACCGGCGCGAGGCCCGCGATCCTCGCCACCTTGGCGGCGATCTCGTTCGGCCATCCCGGCAGCTCGTAAGCGGTGGTCGGCAGCAGCGCGCGAAACGCGTCGGACTGTCTGGCCGGCGTAAATTCGGGCGTTGCGGCGCCGCGCCGGCGGGGAATGAACGTCGCGCGCAGCTTGCCGCCGCCGATGCGGTTGCCGAGATCGGCGAGGCTCAGTTCGTGGCGCGGCTCGCCGTTGAAGTCGGAGACCGGCGTGGTGTCGCCGATGAAATCTTGAAAGGTGTCGACGAGGGCAGGGCGCAGCCGCGCCGAGCAGAACAGCGGCTCGATCCGGCCGGTCTCGCTGTCGACTGCGACGAAATCGTCGCCCGCATAGAGCCAGCCGGCTTTCGCGCAGGCCAGCGCCGCCGTGGTCTTGCCGCTGTGGCCTTCGCCCGCGAGCAGCGCGAAGCCCGATGTGCCGCCGACGGCCGCGGCATGGACGGCGCACCAGGGCGTCTCGTGCATCATGGCTTGGATCAGCGAGATCGCCGGGCGGCTGCGGATCCAGGGCGGCGCGTCGCCCTTAGGCAACCAGGCGATGCCGCGCTTCGCCGTGAGGTCGACCGCGTACAGCACGGGAATGACGGCCGGCTGCCATACCGAATAGATGCCGTCCTCGATCAGGAGGCGCGGCTTCTCGGCGGCCTCCGGCACCAGCGCTGAGAGATCGTGGTCGGCGGCGGTGATGAAGCGCAGGTCGAGATCGATCGCCTGGGGCGTGCTCTGGATGTAGGCCGGCAGGAACATGCCGGCCAGAGCCTGCGAGGCAAATCCGAGACGTAAGCCGAACGGGCCGCAGCGTGCGCGGGCCTCGATTGGCTCCGATGCTTTGGCGAAGACCGCCGCGATCTCCTGCCGGATGAGATCGCTGGCTCTCATTTCGATTCTTGGGTCTCGCGCAGCGGCCAGCCTTCCTCGCCGGCGTCATGCACGGGATCCATCAGCAGCAGCTCCCGCAGATTGTCGAAGCGCTGGAATTCCGGGGCGACGAAGGCACCCGTCAGCACTGGTGCCCAGTTCGCGATGGCGGCCTCATCGCGCGCATCGGCCGCGCCTTCGGCGATGAGGCCTTCGGCCAGCATGCCGTCGACGAAGGCGTGCACTTGCTGTGTGATGAACGGCACATCGCCGCCGGTCGCGGCAGCGATGGCGCTGCCGATCTCCTCAACCGTTCGGTTGACCTTGAGGCCGAGCCAGATCTGCGCGGCGCTGCCCTCGAGATTGTAGTAGACGCCGTTCTGATAGTTGGCGAGCACCACTTCGCTATCGAATTGCTGGCTGATCAGCAGCGGCACTGACGTCGTGAGGGCCATGACTTGCTCGGTACTCACATCAATTCCAGACAACACACGCTAGCATGGGCACGCGGCTGCGAGAACCGCGCCGCTTGCGCCAATTGCAGGCAGCTAGCCCGTGCCGAACGCCTTGAAGGTGATGATGGTGAGGGTGTCCTGGATGCCGGGCAGAACCTGCACCTTCTCGTTGATGAAGTGGCCGATGTCGGTGTCGTTGTCGACGTAGAACTTTACCAGGAGGTCGTAATGGCCGGCCGTGGAATAGATCTCGGAGGCGATCTCGGCTTCGGCGAGCGCATTGGCGACCGTGTAGGACTGGCCGAGCTTGCATTTGATCTGGACGAAAAAGGGAACCATTGCAGTCACTCCGAAAGCACATCTGGCGGCTAATAGGCCAAAACCCACCGGGCTTGGCAAGCGAACTTGCCAGCCCTGACCGGAGGCTTTTAGGACGGCAGGGGCGCGCCGGCAAACGCCTCCCGCAGCCGCCGGGCGAGCTCGGCATTGCGGTAGGGCTTGGTCAGAACGATCGCTTGCGCGTGGGCGCGGCCCTGCTCGACCAGGGTCTCCAGGGCATAGCCGGACGAGAACACGACCGGCAGGCCGGGACGGATGTGCCGGGCCTGGTCGGCGAGGTCCCAGCCGCTGATCCCGCCGGGCATCACGATGTCGGTGAACAACAGGTCGATGGCCGGGTTGGTGCGCAGCAGCTGCAAGGCCTCCTTGCCGTTGACGGCCGCGACCACGCGATACCCCAGCGCCTCCACACGCAGCGTGACGGAGGAGCGGACGAACGGATCGTCCTCGGCGACCAAAATCGTCTCATGGCCCCGGGGCGCCGCCTCCTCGCGCACCCCGATGTCGGCGAGCGACTGCTCGCCGCCGGCGTGCGGCAGGTAGATGCGGACCGTCGTGCCGAGGCCCGGTTCGCTGTAGATCGAGACATGGCCGCCTGATTGCTTGGCGAAGCCATAGACCATGCTCAGCCCCAGGCCGGACCCCTTGCCGACCTCCTTGGTGGTGAAGAACGGCTCGAAGGCGTGCTCGATGACGTCAGGCGTCATGCCTTCGCCGTCGTCGGTGACCGAGATCAGCGCGTAGCTGCCGGACTGCACCTCCGGATGCTGGACGCGATAATGCTCGTCGATTGCGGTGAGCTCGGTGCTCAGCGTGAGATGCCCGCCTGACGGCATGGCGTCCTGCGCGTTGAGCGCGAGATTGAGCACGGCGGATTCGAGCTGGGCGAGGTCGGCGAAGGCGAGGATGGAGCCGGGGCCGAATGCCGTCTTGATCTCGATGTTCTCGCGCAAGGTGCGCTTGAGCAGCTTGTGCATGGAGGTCAGGAGCTCGCGGCACTCGATCGCCCGCGGTTGCAGCAATTGGCGGCGGCTGAACGCCAGCAGCCGCTGGGTCAGCTCGGCGCCGCGCTCGCCGGACTGGCAGATGTCGTCGGCGAAGCGCCTGAGGTCCGGACGCGCCTTGAGCTGGTCGCTGAGGAATTCCGCGTTGCCGATGATGACGGTGAGCAGATTGTTGAAGTCGTGGGCGATGCCGCCGGAGAGCTGGCCGACCGTCTCCATCTTCTGCGCCTGCTGAAGCTGCTGCTCGGTCAGCTTGCGCGTGGTCAGGTCGTGAACGATGCCGACATAGATCAGCTCGCCGTCCTGCCACGCCTGGCCGACCGACAGGTCCATCGGAAAGTGTGAACCGTCCTTGCGCAGGCCGGCGGCTTCCCCGGTTGCGATGCGCCGCGCATGACCGGTCGATGAGGGCCTTTCCTCGTTGGACATCAGCATGCCGATGTCGCGATGCATGACCTCGTCGGCGCGATAACCGAACAGCCGTTCGCAGGCGGGGTTGAACAGGAGAATGCGGGCTTGCGCGTCGAACAGGATGACGCCGTCCACCGCGGTCTCGACCACGGCGGTGAGGCGCGTCATGCTCTCGCGTAGCGCGCGCTGGGCGTCACGGACCTGGTCGAGGAGCTGGGCCGCATCCCGGTTCTTGGTCTCCTCCTCCTGGAGCGCGGCCTGGACCTGCCGGAGCTCGAACGGCGAGGGGATGGTCAGGATCTTCGGCAGGAGCGGCCAGAGTGCTCCCGCGGTGAAGACCGACGCCACGGCGGTGAGCGCCTTGACGATGCCTTCGATGCCGTAGACCGGTACCCACAGCGTGTAGATCGACAGCACATGCGTGAGGCCGCAAGCCATGATGAAGACGGCGAACGCCCAGAACACCCAGCCGAATTTGAGGTCGCGCCGTTTGGTGACGAGGATCGCGAGCGCGAACGGGATCGAGAAATACGCAAGCGCAATAAGGGCGTCCGAGACGACGTGCAGCCAGATCAGCTCGGGTTCCCAGAGCAGGCAGATCCCGTGCGGCGAGAACATCGAGGAATCGAGGAGACGTTCGAAGTAGGCCCACATGATTCCACCCCGATAGGCTTGCGGGTCGGGGGCGACCCGCAACATTGGCGTCGCTGGACGGTTCCAGCGTCAACGTCTCACTCATCGAGCTGGACGCCAAGGGCCAAGGGGGTTTCAATGTTTTATTTTCGCGCTTTTGCACGATGCTGGGTCGACAGGGCCGCGCCGGGGCTCGACCTGCTGATTCGTCGGCCGCTCCGGCTTGCTGACGTTCCATGGTCGCGCTAGGACAAGGTCATGGTTGTGTCCGTATCAAGCGAGTGTGCCCTGCGATGACGACGCCCGTGGCGCTCACCATTGCCGGCTCCGATTCGAGCGGCGGCGCCGGTATCCAGGCTGACCTGAAGACCTTCGCCGCGCTCGGTGTCTATGGCGCTTCCGCCATCACGGCGCTGACGGCGCAGAACACGCGCGGCGTCACCGGCATTCACGCGGTGCCGGCCGACTTCGTCACGGCGCAGATCGATGCGGTGTTCTCCGATCTCGAGGTCGGTGCGGTGAAGATCGGCATGGTGGCGCAGGCCGCCAGCATCGATGTGATCGCGGCCGCGCTGTCGCGCTGGAAGCCAGGCCATATCGTGCTCGATCCCGTGATGGTCGCAACCTCCGGCGATCGCCTGCTGGCGCCTGAAGCCGTCGAGGCGCTACGGACAAGACTGATGCCGCTGGCCTCGGTGATCACGCCCAATTTGCCGGAGGCCGCAGCGCTGCTCGACGAGCCTGTTGCGGTCAGCGAGGCCGGGATCGAAAGCCAGGGGCGCCGCCTGATGGCGCTCGGCTGCCGCGCGGTCCTGATCAAGGGCGGCCACGGCGAGGGCGCCGAGAGCGTCGATTACCTCGTCACGCCCGCAACCACGATCGCGCTCGCCGCGCCCCGCGTCGCCACCAGGAATACCCATGGCACCGGCTGCTCACTGTCCTCGGCCGTCGCGGCGGGGCTGGCCAAAGGCGAGGACCTGGAGCAGGCGGCGCGGAGCGCCAAGGCCTGGATCAGCGCGGCGATCGCGGCCGCCGACGGTTTCAGCGTCGGCCACGGCCACGGGCCGGTCCATCATTTCCACAAGTTTTACTGACGCCGGTTTCGCGCGGGCGCGGCAACTTCCCCCGTTAACAAATATGGCCCCGTGGTTTCGTCGCTCCGGGCACGGCCTTGCCATGCCATGTCGCCTGATTGTCGCATGCGACTGATATTCGCGGGGAGGGCGAGGCGAGGTTCGATTCGTATCTGAGGGTGCCTCAAAGGTTCAAATGGTCATCCCCCTGTCACGGGATATTGTTACAGGCTGTCGCATGGGAAGTTACGATGTGAGTGACGAGAGCCCTGAAAGGCGCTTTCGCACCTTGTTCATCTCCGACGTGCATCTCGGAGCCCGCGGTTCTCAAGCCGACCTTCTGCTGGATTTCCTGCGTTACCACGATGCCGACACGATCTATCTCGTCGGCGACATCGTCGACGGCTGGGCGCTGAAATCGAGCTGGCACTGGCCGCAATCGCATAACGACCTGGTCCAGAAGCTGCTGCGCAAGGCGCGCAAGGGCGCCAAGGTCATCTACATTCCCGGCAATCACGACGAATTCCTGCGCAACTATTACGGCACGCATTTCGGCGGCATCGACGTGGTCGAGAACACCGTCCACACCGGCGTGGACGGCAAGCGCTACCTCGTGATCCACGGCGACATCTTCGATCTCGTGGTGCAGAACGCGCGCTGGCTCGCCCATCTCGGCGACAAGGCCTACGACTTCGCGATCCAGATGAATCGCTTCGTCAACTTCTTCCGGCGCATGTTCAAGGTGCCCTATTGGTCGCTGTCGCAATGGGCCAAGCAGAAGGTCAAGAACGCCGTCAACTATATCGGCGCGTTCGAGCATGCGCTCGCCGCCGAGGCGCGCCGCCACGACGCCGACGGCGTGATCTGCGGCCACATCCACTACGCCGTGATCCGCGACGAGGGCGGCATCCGCTACATGAACTGCGGCGACTGGGTCGAGAGCTGCACTGCGCTGGTCGAGCACGACGACGGTCATTTCGAGATCATCACCTGGGCTGATCAGGCGCAGAAGCCGGCGGCCGTTCCGCAGGTGGCAGCCAGAGCTGCGTAATCAAAGGCCGCTTGATGCGCATCCTGGTCGCGACCGACGCCTGGCACCCGCAAGTCAACGGTGTGGTTCGGACGCTGACCAGGCTGGCTGATGCCGCCAAGACATTCGGCGTCGAATTCACGTTCCTGACGCCGCAATCGTTCCGCACCTTTGCGATGCCGAGCTATCGCGACGTGCGGCTGGCGATGCCGCGTCCGGCACGGATCGCCAGGCTGATCGCGGATGCGCGTCCCGACAGCATCCATATTGCGACGGAAGGGCCGATCGGCCTGATGGTCCGGCGCTATTGCCGCCAGCGCAAGCTGCCGTTCACGACCAGTTTCCACACCCGCTTTCCCGACTATGTCCGCGCCCGGGTGCCGGTTCCGGAATCCCTGATCTGGCGGGCGCTGCGACGATTCCACGGCCCCAGCGCGGCGGTGATGGCGGCGACGCCGGCGCTGGCCCGCGAACTCGGCGAGCGGGGCTTTGCCAATGTCGTGCTGTGGCCGCGCGGCGTCGACACAAAATTGTTCCATCCTCGCGCGATCGATCTCTGCCTGCCGGCGCCGGTGTTCCTCTCGGTCGGCCGCGTTGCGGTCGAGAAGAATCTCGAAGCCTTCCTCGACCTCGATCTGCCCGGCACCAAGGTGATCGTCGGCGACGGTCCGGCGCGCGCCTCGCTGGAAGAAGCCTATCCCGATGCGATCTTCCTTGGGCAAAAGCACGGCGACGAACTGGCGGACATCTATGCCGCGGCCGATGTGTTCGTGTTCCCGAACCGCTCCGACACGTTCGGCCTGGTTCTGCTGGAGGCGCTGGCGAGCGGTTTGCCGGTGGCCGCCTTTCCTGCGAAGGGGCCGCGCGACGTGATCGGCGAGGCGCCGGTCGGCGTGCTCGATGACGATTTGCGCGGCGGATGCCTTGCCGCCCTCGACATCTCGAGGCAGGCCTGCGTCGCGTTCGCGGCCAATCACAGCTGGGAATCGTCCGCCCAGGCATTCGTCGACGGCATCATGGCCGCCGGTGCGATGTTGCCCCGCGCAGGCGGGCCGGAACAGCGGCGTTTCGTCGCCTGACGGGCGCGGCCGCCGATGGGCCGCACGCCCTGCTCGCGGACTTCGGGAGGCAGGGAAATGGCGGAAAATTCCGGCCGCTCAAGAAGCCGGAAAGATCTGCAACACCAGATTTCCAAGATAATTCACGGGCGCCATGGCCGTATCGCGGAGCCATATCGCCGTATCGTGGAGCGATTTGAAGAAACCTGGAAACCTTTGTTCGGCGATGAATACCAGGAGCGCAAAGACCAACCAGTCCAGCGCACGGGTTGTCCATTTTTCCCGAGTGCTCCGCGTGTCCTCATAGCCGTCGTTCGAGAACGATCGCATCGCGTGCCATCGGTATTCGAGATAGATTCTCGGCGCCGGGATGAAGACGGTCATGACGAGGAGCAACGCGATCAGCGAGACCAGCGCATTGTTGACGACGCCGAGCGGGGATTGCGACCAAATGAAGATGTTTATCGCATACACGGCAACCAGGATCTTCATGTAGACCAGCGCCTGGCTGAACAGAAGCACATGTGCGTCCTTCTTCAGCGAATAGTCCTTGTCGTTGGCTTGAGCCGGTCCCACGTTCTTGGCGTATCGCGCGATCTCCATGCTTATGGCGATGTAGCACCACAGGGCCGAGACGGTGAGGAACAGAAGCGCCGCATTCATGATCAGGTAGTACGCGCCCACCGAGTTCAGCACGCGGTCGCCGCTGCCGGTCGTTCGAACGAACCAATATGCCGGGCGTACCAGCGCTCCCGGCTTGAGAATATCGTTGATGTAGCCCGTTATGAAAACGACAACGACCAGAGTGACGACTATGAAATAGGACGCGATCCGCTTGTTGGTGGACGTCGGCAGCAGATCGGCGGATGCATCGGACGCCGACGCCCCGGCCGTATCAGCGAAGCGTTTGAAGTCCGGCCATGTCGTGACGAACAGCTTTATGATCGTGATGTCGAAGGCGACATAGGCGGGCACGACGAGAAGGTAGAGAACGATATTGTAGACGTCCTGGGTGAAATACAAATGCTCGCCCGGATCGGCCGAATTTGGATCGGCGGCGCAGAATGAGGACAGCGCTCTGCCGGGTGGTGTGAACGTGCCGGCACCGCATGTAAACGCCGCGTTCAGGACGAGGCAGAAAAACATGGCGGTGAAAAACCAGAACCAGAACGGCCGGCTGGTCATCGTCCTCGCGACGATCTGGTTGACGCCTCTTGGCACCGCGGGAGCGAGCGCGGTAAGCGCCAGCGGATACCCTGCGCGACCGAATTTCGAGATGTAAGCACCGAGCTTCGTCTTCATGATCGATTGCCCCAACACCGCGAGCAGGTGAAACGTCTTGGCGTTCGCCGCCCGGGGCGGAGCTTCGAGATAGTCGTAGATGCGATCGATTTTGGAGAGCGCGTTTTTGGTGCGCCCCAACAGGCTGCCGTCGTTCGGAGTCATCAAATGCCTCGGACCGAACTCATAAAAAGATTATGTTCAAAAACAATTATAAGTTGTAGTGGATGGCGGCGCTCCTTGCAATAGGCCGAAATCGGCCCGCTTGATGTTCAGCCGGCGCTCGCTGGCACTTTTGGCGCAGGGGACAGGATTGCTGGCACTGCGCCTACCCAGGCTGTAAGATGATCCAGGATCAATGGAGGAGCCGGACCAGGTATGACTGAGACGATTGCCCAGCAGGAGCTCCCGATCGGCCCCGCCGATATCGATGCCGCAGCGCGCGTGATCGCGCCTTTCGCCATCCGCACCCCGCTGTTGTCCTTTCCGGTGCTCAACGAGCGCGTCGGTGCAAAGATTTTCCTGAAGCCGGAGATGCTCCAGCGCACCGGTTCCTTCAAGTTCCGCGGTGCCTTCAACAAGGTCGCCTCGATCCCGCAGGACAAGCGCGCCGGCGGCGTCGTCGCGTTCTCCTCCGGCAACCACGCCCAGGGCGTGGCGGCGGCGGCCAAGATCCTCGACATGCAGGCGACCATCGTGATGCCTGCGGATGCGCCGCTGTCGAAGCGCGAGCGCACCAAATCCTATGGCGCCGAGGTCGTGCTCTACGACCGCTACAATGACGACCGCGAGGCGATCTCGCGCGGCATCGCGGAGAAACGCGGCGCGACGCTGGTCAGGCCCTATGACGATCCCTTCGTGATCGCGGGGCAGGGCACCGCCGGCCGCGAGATCGCGGAGGACATGGCGGCGCTCGGCCTCAGCCCCGACATCGTGGTGGCGCCGGCCTCCGGCGGCGGCCTGATCGCCGGCGTCGCGACCGCGATCAAGGCGCGCTATCCGCAGGCCCAGATCGTGGTCGCCGAGCCCGAGGCGTTCGACGATCACGGCCTGTCGCTGACCGCAGGCCATCGCGAGCCGCATGCGCCCGCCGGCCGCACCATCTGCGATGCGCTGATGGCGCTGATCCCCGGCGAGATGACCTTTGCGATCAACAGCAAGCTGCTCGCGCGCGGCGTCACCGCGTCGGACAAGGAAGTCGGCGCGGCGGTGGCGTTCGCCTATCGCGAACTGAAGCTCGTGGTGGAGCCGGGCGGGGCCGTCGGCCTTGCCGCGCTGCTGGCGGGGCGCCTCGATGTTGCCGGCAAGAACGTCGTCATCGTGCTCTCGGGCGGCAATGTCGATGCCGATCTGTTCTCAGAGCTGGTGGCCTAGCCGTCATTCGGGCCTGCGCCTTCGGCGTATCCCGGGATGACGCACGCTCCGGATGCTGACATGAAGAAGGGGCAGAGCGTTTCCGCTCTGCCCCTTTGTCGTCTGTACGTTCTCCGCGCGATCAGTGCATGAAGCCGCCGCGGCGATTGCCGCCACCATTGTTCATGCTCGGGGCCTGGTTCATCGACTGGCGGAAGTTGTTGCCGCCGTTGTTGACGATGCGGTTGGTCGTGTTGAACTGCGGGCGGTTGTTCTGGACCTGCACCTTGTTCACGGGGGTGTTGAGCTTGACGCCGTTGTTGACGCGGATCGGTGTGTTCTGCGTCTGAACGACCGGCTTCGTCTCGACAGTCGTACCGCCCTTGCCGACATTCACCGGCATGCTCACGATCTTGCCGGGCGAGCCGTTGGTCGTGCCGGTATTGGTGCTGCCGCCATTCTGCGTATTGGTCACGGGCAGGGTCACGATCTTGCCGGGGCCGGCATTGTTGGTCGTCGTGTTGGTCGGCGCGGGCAGGGTGACGATCTTGCCCGGGGTCTGCAGCGGCGTGCCGTTCGTCTGGTTGTTGCCCGCCGGCAGGTTGACGATCTGGCCGCCATTGCCGGGCTTGCCGATGCTGTTGCCGCCCTCCGGCTTCTGCACGACCGGCAGATTGCCGTTGAACTGACCGCCGCCGTGACCCTGCTGCACCAGCGGCATGTATTTGGGCTGGCCGAGATTGCCGATCTTGAAGGTCGGCGCAATGTTCTGCGGCGCCAGGAATTTGGTCGCCTGCATCAGGGGGATCTGCTTCGGCTGGGCCTCGAGCTTCAGCGCGACCTGCGCATAGGGAGTGTTGCCGTAGCTGTCGTAGAAGCTCTTGTAGCCGAGCGGCGAATTCGCCAGCACCGCCTTGTGCCAGGCCTGCGTCAGCAGCAGGTTGTTGAGCAGCCAGCGGACGTGGTCGCACAGCGGGTCGTGCGGGTACATCTGGATGAACTCCTGATAGTACTCCGGCCGCGCCTCGGACACGACGTAGTCATAGGCCTGGCGCGTCGAACGGCTCGGCAGGTTGGAGGCCATCTGCACGACCGGCGCGTTCACCGGCGCGCGGCTCGCGGCGACAGCGGTGTCGCCGAAGAAGGTGAAGTCGCTCGTCAGCGACGAGCTCTCCCACGGGATCTGCGCGCCGCTGGTGGTCTGGTTCACCTGGAGGCGCACGCGCTTGAACAGCTGCTCGATCGGCACGTTGGGCTCGTGCGCGATGTTGAGGAAGGCCTGCGTGTAGGGGCTGTGGCCGCCGGTACCGTCCTGCGCTTCGGCGCCCGGTGCGGTCGAATAGCCGACGATCGAGCCGTTCGGCGCATCAACGATGGCAAGGCCCCGGCCGGCATCGTTCACGTTCGGAAACGGGTTGTTGCGGCAGGCATCGAGGATGACGATGCGCATGCGGCTCGGAATCGCCTCCAGCGTCGACATCACGTCGACGAGGCGCACCGAATTGTTGACGAGCTCCGTCGGGCTCGACACCTTGGCATCGACGGGGACGAGATAGTTCTCGCCGGCGAGCTGCACGCCGTGGCCGGCGTAGTAGACCATCGCCACCGTGTTCGGGCCGCGCGCAGACACTTTTGCGGAAAAGTCCTGCACCACGCGTAGCATGTCGTTCTGGGTCAGGTCGGTCGCGGCGACCACCTCGAAGCCGGCGGAGTTCAGGAACTGCGCCATCGACTGCGCGTCATTGTCGGGGTTCTGGAGCTGCGGCGCGTTCTGGTAGTTGGAGTTGCCGATGACCAGCGCCACGCGCTGCTCCGGGCCTTGCAGCACGGTCGGGGCGGGCGGTTCTTGCGCGGAAACCGGGCCGCAGGCGAAGCCGAACAGGCTCCCCACGAGGCTGGCCGTCATCAGGAAAGACTTTAGGCGGAACATGGCGTGCTCCTCTGGCACTGATCTCGATGCGAGATTGGTTGCGAGGAAGCTTGGCCGCGTTCGAGCCGGTGGTCCGTGATCGCTGTCACCATGGTAAGCTGCGTGATCTGAATCACGCTGCGGAACCTGCTATGGTGAATGACCGGTTCCGCCGGCGAACAAGAAGCTCTCGGGGACATGCCTGCTCATGCTGAAATCGATCGATCCGATCCTCACGCCCGATCTGCTCTGGCTGCTCGCCTCGATGGGCCACGGCGACGACCTCGTTTTCGTCGATGCCAATCATCCGGCGGCCCGCATCGCGCAGGCCACCACGTCGCAGCGCCTGATCCAGCTGCCGGGCATGCGCATGGAGATCGCCGTCCGCGCCATCATGTCGGTCTACCCGCTCGACGATTTCGATCCCGACCCGGTGCGCGTGATGGCACCGGTCGATGATCCCGACCGCGTGCCCGAGGTGCAGCGCGCGGTGCTGGCCGAGATCGAGCGCGCTGTTGGCCGCACTGTCACGCCCGGCAAGCTCGCGCGGGCGGATTTCTATCGCGCCGCTGCGACCGGGTTCGGCGTCGTGCAGGTCGGGGACAGCAGGGGTTACGGCTGCTTCCTGATCCGCAAGGGCGTGATCAGCTAGGGCGAGCCATCAGCTCGGAGGGCCAGCCGATCCTCACCAGAAGACCATCAGGCCCATTGATGCCCACCTCATACATCCCCCATTCGCGGTGACGCAGCACGCCGCCCGGGCGGATGATCAGATCGTCGACGCGCGCGGCGATCTGATCGACGTCGGGCGTACGAATGAAGACGCCGAAGGGGTTGTGCTCGGGCACCCGCCACGGGCCGTCGCCGGCTTGCGTGAGATGCACCTCGCAATCCCAACCCCGCATGATGACGTAGCCAGCGTCACCGCCGGCGCGCGCAAAGCCGAGGCGTTCCCAGAACGGAATCGCAGCGGCGAGGTCGTTGCTCGGTACGATGGCGAAAGCGCCAACGCGTGTGGCCTCGGACATTCGTTCACTCCGGAACATGCGGATTGTCGGCGCCGGTTCTCGTGCCGCGCCTTGCAAGCTTATCGAGAGAGGCTGCGGAAGCGAAGCGGCGAAAAGCCTCGCACTCGAATTTGAGTGGCCTTCTCGCAGCCGCCTGTCTATGGTCGGTCCATGTCTCGCCTTGTGTGTCTATTCGTTGCTGTCATCCTGTCGCTGCTGCCGGCCACCGCACCAGCGGAGCCCATCAAGAAGCGCCCCGCGCCGGTCTGGCGAGGCTACGGCTTTCTGCCCGGCTATCGTCAGCCGCTGAGCAACAGCATTCCGCTCTACAAGCAAAAGGAAGCGATGCGCCGCATGTCGCGCAGCGATCGCCGCCATTGGTACATCGATCCGGTTCCCCAATATTACGGCTGGGATGGCGAATGGCGCTATTTCGGCCGTCCCGGCTTCGGCGGCGACCGCTACAATGGCGGCAGCTTCGGCCCGTGCTGGACGCGGACGCCGATCGGACCGATCTGGAATTGCGGGTGACCGGTGTACTGCGTCGCGGCTAGGGGAACCTGCGGACAACCTCGATCGGCCCGGCGATTGCGGCATTGAACGCATCGAGGTCCTCGGCCGGAATCCAGTACTCCAGATGTGAGCGCCCGCCGGCCTCCTGCACGTCGTACTTCGCAATGAAGTCGCGCTTGACCTCGAAGCGCGTCACGAAGCCCGCGCCACTCGCCGGGACATTCCAGTCGCGCGCGATCTTGATGGCGTAGTCCTCGGTCAGCACCGGATAGAAGATCGGCTGGTCAGGCAGACGCGGCGGAAACGCGCGCATGCCGGATTGCTGGATCAGCTCCAGCTCCTTCGGTCCGACGGGGCGCCAGAGGGTGAGGGTGTCTTCGGTGGGGGACATGGTTGCCCCCTTACGAGAAGAACGCGATCTTCTCGGCCTGCGTCATGCGGCGGATCGGCGCGAGCGGGTCGTTGGCGGCCGCGCGGGGCATCTGCAACATGCCGCTGGCGAGGATGCTGGCGCCGAGCGAGGGCTCGGGCATGGACGCGGGCAAGGGAGACGGCATCGGCAGCGTCGCGACGGGTGCTGCGCCGAAAGATGCCGCGGCGGCCATGGCCGGGGCGGGCTGCTCCATCACTTCGGCCGCGGCCTCTGCGATCGCGTCGGTGAGGCGCGCGAGCGAGTCCGTCGCGATCGGCGCATCGGCTGCGGGCTCTTCCACGATCGGTGTGACGGCCGGCGCCGGCGTGATCGGCTCGGGAAGCTCTGCAGCAAGCGGCGCCGCGATCTCCGCGGCCATCGGCTCCGGAACGGACGCCTCGATCTCGACCGGCGCGATGATCTCGTCGAAATCAGGATCGGGCGCGGCCATCTCCAGCGCGATGGCCTCGAGCACGGCCTCGTCCTCGGCTTGCGCGGCGGCGTCGAGCGAGAACTCGTCGGTGATTTCCCCGAAGGCGGCGGCCTCTGCGGCCGGCTCTTCAAAAGCGACCTCTTCGACCGCGGCGCTTTCGAGCTCGGGGTGATCGGACGCGATCTCGCTTTCGGCCGCGATCTCCGGCGCGACGGCTGCGTCCATGGCCTGCTCGGCCATTGCGAACGCCTCGGCGCTGCCGGTTTCCTCAACGGCTGCTTCGGGCTCAGGAGTCGGCGCGATGTCCTGCGGCGCCTCCGTAAAAGCCACGGGGGCTTCGCTCGCCATCGCGGCGGGCGCGGCCTCGACGGGGGCGGCCTCCGCGACGGGCGGCGGTGTCTCCTGCATCGGAGCAGGCGCGGGAGGGGCCGCCGCCTGCGGCGTTGCGTCACCGTCGGTCTGGTCGATCCGATCCCTGAGCAGATCGAATGCGGCCTTGAGCTCGACGCGGGGGTCGACTGTGGAAATCTGTCCGCAGGCGGCCTCGATCGAGGCGAGCTGCGAATCAATGAGGTCGCAGATTCGCCCGTCGGCGCCGATCTCGCGCCAGCGCCAGGAGATCTCCTTGATGATGCGCACCCCGCGCGGGATCGCAGCGAGGCTGGCCTCGATCGCCGCGGGATCGAACGCTGCGATCGCGATGGTCTCGGCCTCGCGGACCGCGCGGCGGATCTCGACCAGCGCTTCGGGCAGGCGGTCCTCGACGACGGGTTGTCTCTGTGCCGCAAGGGTTTCTTCGATTTTCGCGACCGCATCGAGCACCATGCTCGTATCCGCATTGCGGTTGCGCTTGGCATATTCGCCGAGGAACCAGCGACCGCGCGCGGTCTCCATGAAGGCTTCGCGGATCGCGTCGTAATCCTGCTCGTTCGGCTCGGCCGCGCGGGCAGACATGGGCGAGAGGGCGAATGCTTCGTTGGCCATGACAATCTCGTCGCGCAAATCAGTGCGCGTTAGAGTAACGATCACCACGATATCGACCGAATCGCAATTGGTTTGATGGCAGGCGAATCACAAATCCCCATCGCGGCAACCGAGAAGCGGCGATTCGCCGTGAGTCTCGCGCTGTTCTACTCGGCCGTGTTCGCGGTGTCGGGCACGCATCTGCCGTTCTTCCCGGTCTGGCTGAAGGCGATCGGCATCGACGCAAGCTGGATCGGTCTCATCAACGCGCTGCCGGCGATCACGCGCTTCACCACGCTGCCGCAGGTCACCGCCTTTGCCGAAAAGCGACAGGCCATCCGCGCCGCCATGATGCTGTCGGTGCTGGCCACCGCAATCGGCTTTGCGGCGGTCGGCCTGCAGCACCAGCCGCTGGCGCTGTTCCTGATCTATGCGGCGACCTGCATGATGTGGACGCCGACGACCCCGCTGACGGACGCCTATGCGCTGCGCGGTGTCGCGCGCTACGGGCTCGATTACGGACCCCTGCGGCTGTGGGGCTCGGCGGCGTTCGCCGCCGGCTCGCTCGCCTGCGGCTATCTAGTCGACCACATCGCGGCGCGCGACCTGATCTGGATCATCGTCGCATGGGCGGTCGTCGCGGTCGCCGCCAGCCTGCTGCTTCGGCCGCTCGACGACGTCCGGCGGAAGAGGACCGAGACGCATGCCGGCAAGGCGCTCTTGCACGACGGCGGCTTCTGGGCCGTGATCGCCTCGGCCGCGCTGATCCAGGGCAGCCATGTCGCCTATTACACGTTCTCGGCCATCAACTGGCAGCTCCAGGGCCTCGGCGGCCTGACGATCGCGGTGCTCTGGACGTTGGGGGTGATCGCGGAGATCGTCGTGTTTGCGCTGTCGCCGCGCTTCTCGCTGCATCCGTCCACGCTGATCGCGATCGGCGGGCTGAGCGCCGTGCTTCGCTGGATCGTCACCGCGCACGAGCCGCCGCTCGCACTGCTCGCAATCGTGCAGCTCGGCCACGGCCTCAGCTTCGGCATGACCATGGTCGGCACCATGAGCCTGCTGGTGCAGCGGGTGCCGTCGCATCAGATCGCGCGGGGGCAGGGCTATTATGCCGCGTGCAACGGCCTGCTGGGCGCGACGACATCGATCGCGTCGGGCGCGATCTATGCCCGCATCGGTGACAGCCTGTATTACGTGATGGCGGCGATGGCCGCGGCCGGCGCGCTTGTCATCTGGTCGGCACGGCACCGGCTCATCGCTCATCCCCAGAGCGAAGTTTCAGGCGGATAGACCAGGCTGTCGTCATAGCGCAGGCCGTGATCGCGGTCGCGCGCCAGCAGCAGCGGGCCGTCGAGATCGACGAAGCGGGCCTGCGGCGTCACCAGCATCGCAGGCGCCATCGACAGCGAGGTTGCGACCATGCAGCCGATCATGATCTCGAAGCCGAGCGCCTGCGCGGCGTCCGCCATGGCGAGCGCCTCGGTGAGGCCGCCGGTCTTGTCGAGCTTGATGTTCACGGCGTCGTAGCGCGCGCGGAGTGGTGCCAGCGACTTGCGATCATGCACGCTCTCGTCGGCGCAGACCACCAGCGGCCGCTTGATCCGCGCCAGCGCATCGTCCTTCCCGGCCGGCAGCGGCTGCTCCACCAAGGTGACGCCGACGGCGTCGCAGGCGGCGAGATTGTGCTCGAGATTGGCCTCGGTCCAGGATTCGTTGGCATCCACGATCAGCTCGGATTCGGGGGCGGCGTTGCGCACCGCTGCGATGCGGGCATCGTCGCCGTCGCCGCCTAGCTTGATCTTGAGCAGCGGCCGGTGCGCGGCCTTCGCGGTCGCCGCAGCCATGGCCTCGGGGGTGCCGAGCGAGATCGTGTAGGCCGTGGTGCGCTCGCCCGGGATCGGGCGGTCGAGCAGGTTCCAGGCCCGCAAGCCCGCCGCCTTGGCCTCCAGGTCGATCAGGGCGCAGTCCAGCGCGTTGCGGGCCGCGCCCGGGGGCATGGCAGCCTGCAGGGCCTGCCGCGTCAGCCCGCCGGCCACGGCCGCCTGCATCGCCTCGATGGCCGCAAGGGTCGCCTCGGGAGTCTCGCCATAGCGGGGATAGGGGACGCATTCGCCGCGGCCGGTGAGGCCGTTCCGGCTCACTTCGGCCATGACGGTCACGGCCTCGGTCTTGGCGCCGCGGCTGATGGTGAAACTGCCGGCAATGGGAAAGCGCTCGATTCGCGCCCGAAGTGCCGGAACTTTGCTGGAAGTCATTTTGAACTCTGGCGAAATCTGAACCTGCTAGTTACCTCTAGCAACTAACGTTAACCAGTTGGGGATACCTTCTCCGGGTAAGGGCGTGTGCGCAACCATCTGATTTTCTCCGCCCCGGCACGGGAGCGGACCTCTTGAGCGGCGATCCAAAGCTGGAACGGATTGCCCAGGGCAATGCGCTGGCCCTCTGCGCCACCGGAACCTGGACCGCGAGTTTTGCGCCGGTCCTGGAGCGGATCGTGGCGGATGCCGAAAAACTGGCCGGCGGTTCCCAAAGCATCTTCATCGACGTCTCCGAGATCGCCAAGCTCGACACCTTCGGTGCCTGGCTGATCGAGCGGCTGCGCCGCAGCCTGACCCAGGGTGCCGTCGAGGCGCAGATCGCGGGCCTCTCCGCCAATTATTCGAGCCTCGTGGACGAGGTCCGCCGGGTCAGGGCGAACGCCGTGGTCGACCGCAGCCCGATCACCATCACCGGCATGCTCGAGCAGATCGGCCGCGCCGTGGCGGGTGTGGCGGCCACGGTTGCGGGCCTCGTCGACATGCTGGGCGCGGTGCTCGCGGCGGGCGCGCGCACCCTGATCCATCCTCGCTCGTTCCGCCTGACCTCGACCGTGCACCACATGGAGCAGGTCTGCTGGCGCGCGGTGCCGATCGTGGTGCTAATCACGTTCCTGATCGGTTGCATCATCGCCCAGCAGGGCATTTTCCATTTCCGCCGCTTCGGCGCCGACCTTTTCGTCGTCGATATGCTCGGCGTGCTGGTCTTGCGCGAGATCGGCGTGCTGCTGGTCGCGATCATGGTCGCGGGCCGTTCGGGCAGCGCCTACACTGCCGAGCTTGGCTCGATGAAGATGCGCGAGGAGATCGACGCGCTGCGCACCATGGGGTTCGACCCGATCGAGGTGCTGGTGCTGCCGCGCATGCTCGCACTGGTGCTGGCGCTGCCGATCCTCGCTTTCCTCGGCGCGATGGCCGCGCTCTATGGCGGCGGTCTTGTCGCCTGGCTGTATGGCGGCGTTCAGCCAGAGGCTTTCCTGTTGCGGTTGCGCGACGCCATCTCGATCGATCATTTCATCGTCGGCATCGTCAAGGCGCCGGTGATGGCCGCCGTGATCGGCATCGTCGCCTGCGTCGAGGGCCTCGCCGTGCAGGGCAGCGCGGAGTCGCTCGGGCAGCACACGACGTCGTCCGTCGTGAAAGGCATCTTCTTCGTTATCGTCATGGACGGCGTGTTCGCCATCTTCTTCGCCGCGATCGGGATGTGACGATGGCAGGCGAAATCCAGAACGTGGTCCAGGACCCCATCATCCGCGTCCGCGACATCACCGTGCAGTTCGGCACGACGCGCGTGCTCGACGGGCTCAACCTCGACGTCGAGCGCGGCGAGATTCTGGGCTTTGTCGGCCCGTCGGGCGCGGGCAAGTCGGTGCTGACGCGCACCATCATTGGCCTTGTGCCGAAGGTCGCAGGCTCCATCGAGGTGTTCGGCGTCGACCTCGATTCCTCCAGCACGTCGCAGCGCCGCAATGTCGAGCGGCGCTGGGGCGTGCTGTTTCAGCAGGGAGCGCTGTTCTCCTCGCTCACCGTGCGGCAGAACATCCAGTTTCCGATGCGCGAATACTTGCGCGTCTCGCAGCGCCTGATGGACGAGATCACCATGGCCAAGCTCGCCATGGTCGGCCTCAAGCCTGAAGTCGCCGAGCGTTTCCCCTCGGAGCTCTCGGGTGGCATGATCAAGCGTGTCGCGCTGGCGCGCGCGCTGTCGCTCGATCCGGACCTCGTGTTCCTGGACGAGCCGACCTCTGGCCTCGACCCGATCGGCGCCGGCGATTTCGACGAGCTGGTCCGGACGCTGCAGCGTACTTTGGGGCTGACCGTTTTCATGGTAACGCACGATCTCGACAGCCTTTACACAGCATGTGACCGCATCGCCGTTTTAGGGAACGGTAAGATCATTGCGGCAGGGTCGATCGCCGACATGCAGGCCTCGCAGCATCCCTGGCTGAGGCAATATTTCCATGGCAAGCGCGCTCGCGCGGTGATGGGCTGAGTGCCGGAGTAATCGATGGAAACGCGGGCAAATTACGTACTGATCGGATCGTTCACGCTGGCGGTGATCGCGGCTGCGATCGGCTTCGTGCTCTGGTTCCAGTCGCTGCACACCACCAAGCAGCGCAGCCCGTTGCGTGTCGTGTTCGAGGGCCCGGCGGCGGGCCTGCGCAACGGCGGCAGCGTCAATTTCAACGGTATCCGGGTGGGCGAGGTGGTCTCGGTGAAGCTGGATAACCCGCGGCGGGTTGTCGCACTCGCCATGGTCGAGAACAACGCCCCGATCCGCAAGGACACCCTGGTTGGCCTCGAATTCCAGGGCCTGACCGGCGTCGCCGCGATCTCGCTCAAGGGTGGCGAGGAGGCAGCTCCGCCGCCGCCGCTCGACGAGGACGGCATCCCGACGCTGACGGCCGATCCCAACAAGCTCCAGGACGTCACCGAAGCGATCCGCGGCACGCTCCAGAACATCAACAAGATCGTCGCCGACAATCAGGAATCGGTGAAGAACTCGCTGAAGAACCTCGAAACCTTCACCAATTCGCTGGCGCGCAACTCCGAGAAGATCGACGGCGTGATGGCCAAGGTCGACGGCGTCATGCTCAAGGCCGACAGCCTCATGCTCGGTCTCAACACGCTCGCCGGCGGCAAGGACGGCGGCGAGCTGTTCCAGGCGGTGAAGTCGATCCGCGAGCTCGCCGACGACTTCGACAAGCGCTCCGGCGCGTTGATGAGCGATGGCCGCCGCACCCTCGGCGACATCAGCCGCGCCGTGAACAATTTCGACCGCAACCCCACCCGCGTCCTGTTCGGCGCCAGCAACAGCGCGCCTGCCGCCGCTCCGCCGCCTGCCGAACCGCCGAAGCCGGCAGCGACCGAGCGTCGGCGGCAGTAGGCGTCTAGTCCGCGAACCTCTCCACTCGTCATTGCGAGGAGCTCTTGCGACGAAGCAGTCCGGACTGCTTCCTCGGAGGCAGCCTGGATTGCTTCGCTTCGCTCGCAATGACGGTGGCAACGTCCGGTCTCATTCTCAATCCGTCATCCTGGGGTGCTCCCCGTGCGACGCAACGCGGCGCACGGGGAGCCTCGAAGGATGAGCGGCCCAGATGCAGCCGGGCTGTCGCCCTTCGAGGCCTTCGCTTCGCTCCGGCGCCTCAGGGTGACGGGATGGATTGGTATTGCGGCTCCTAAGTGTTCGCCGAACGACACCGCCCCAAAACAAAAACGGAGGCCGTCAGGCCTCCGTTTTCTAGTCATGTTGCTATCCGCTGCTTACCCCAGCCGGCCCGCCGCATGCGCGAGCAGCGTGTACACCAGGCCCGTCTCCGAGGTCAGGTGGTTGCGCAGCTCCTGCGGGCCGCGGCCGTCGCGGGCGACTTCGTCGAGCAGGCGCTCGAACTCGGCGACGTAGCGGTCGACCGTGCCCTTGAAGTTGCGGTCGGCGCGATATTTGCGGGCGACCTCGTCGAAGGCCTTCTGGCCGGCGGGCGTGTAGAGGCGCTTGGTGAAGGCCTTGTTCTCGCCGCGCTGGTAGCGGTCCCACATCTCGGCCGCGAGGTTGCGGTCCATCAGCCGGCCGATGTCGAGCGACAGCGATTCCAGCGGATTGCTGCTGGCCTGAGGGGCCTGCGGCTGCGGAGCAGGCGCCTGCTGGCGGCCACGGGGAGCCTCACGGCCGGTCGGGGCGCCCTGGTTGGCGTCGGTGCGGCTGAGCAGGTCCGACAGCCAGCCGTCACGGCCCTGGTCGTTGCTGGAAGGCGCGACCGGCGGCGCTTCGGTGCGGCGCGAGGGCGCGGGCATGCCGAGGTCCGGCGGCGGCAGCGTCGAGGCGCTGCCGGTGTCGCGGCCGCGGGTCTCGGCAGCTCGGGCACCGACGGTCGCCAGCATCGGCTCTTCCTGGCGCGCCACGCTGGTGCGCCCGGTGGTGGAGACGTCGAGGCCACGGCCATGCTGGGCCACGATGCGGTTGAGCTCGGCGAGCGCCTCGATCTGGTCGACGATCACCTTGCGCATCTGCGCCGTGCTCTCGGCGGCCTCCTGCGGCATCTCGAGCACGCCGCGGCGCAGCTCGTTGCGGGTGGCTTCGAGCTCGTTATGCATCTCGTACGCCATCTGCTTCATGCTGGAGACGAGGTTGCCGAACTTCTCGGCCGACTGCTTGAACATCGCATCCGCCTCGTCGGTGGTCTGGCGGTAGATGTCGTGCATGGCCTCGATGGTCTGGCGATGCTCCTCTTCGGACGCCGACCGCACCGCCTCGAACTGGCGGGTGATCGCGGCGGAACCTGCACCGGCGGTCTCGGCGACGACGCGTGCGATGTCGCGGGCACGCTCTTCGGCCGCGGCCAGCGATTCATCGAGCAGGCCGGTGAAGCGCGACAGGCGCTGGTCGAGATCGGTGGTGCGCAGGTCGATCGTGGTGACGAGCGATTCCAGCGCCGCCTTGCGTTCGGCCAGCGAGGCGGTGGTGTTCTTGTTGCTCTGCTCGACGACCTGGGCGGCGTCGACGAGCGCCTTGCCGTGCGCGTCGAACTGAGTCGACAGCTCGCCGAGATCCTGGAGTGCCCGCGTGGTCTTCGTGTTGAAGACGTTGAGCTGGTCTTCCAGGTTCTGCGTCGCAGCGCCGTTGCGCGAGGTGACGTCGTTCATCGCCGAGACGAAGTCGGCGACACGCGTCACCAGCGCCCGCTCGAGCGAGTTGAGGTTGTCGTGCGCACCGGTCAGCACCTCCTGGAGCAGGATGTTGCCTTCGCGCAGGCGCTCGAACAGGGCCACCGTGTCGGTGCGCAGGATCTTGCTGGTCTCCTGCATCTCGGTGACGGCCGCGATCGAGACCTGGCGCGACTGGTCGATCGCCGCACGCGAAGCCTGTTCGAGGTCCTTGAGCGACTTGCCGACGGCGCCGGTGGCCATCTCGCTCGCCGCGTTGATGGTGCGGGCCACTTCCGAGCCGTTGCCCATCATGGTCTGCGAGAACGCATGGCCGCGCGTTTCGATCGACTTCAGCGCGTCCGAGGTGACGCGGTCGATGTCGAGCGTGAGCTGGCTGGTCTTCGAGCCGATCGCGTCCACGAGCGAGCCGCGCTTGGAGTCGATCATGTTCGAGAGACGGTCGGCCTGCTGCTGCACATAGGTGACGATCTCGTCGGTCTTGCCGGTCATGGCCTGGCCGAAGCTGCTGCTGGCGGCGAGCACCGAGCGCTCGACGTCGGCCGAGCTCGACTTGACGCGCGAGCTTGCCTCGTTGGAGGCGTTGATCAGCGCATTCTGGGCGTTGAGCGCGCTGGTCTGGATGTCGTTGGTCGCGTTCGTCGTCGCCGTGCTCAGGGCGCGCTCGATCTCGGTCGAGATCGTGCGGATCTGGCTGGCGGCGTCCGCCGAGGTCGAGGTCAGCGAGGTCTGGGCCTCGCGCGCGCTGTTGAGGATGGTCGAGGCGGTGTCGGCGCCGACCGCAGTCAGCGTGCGCTCGATGTCCGTGGTCAGCGACTTGATCTGGCTCGCCGCATCCGTCGAGGCGGATATCAGCGTGCCCTGGGCCTCGCGCACGCCGCTGGTGAGCGCCTCGATGGTGGCGCCGCCGGCGGTTGCCAGTGCGCGCTGCATCTCGGCCGCGAGCGAACGGACCTGGCTGGTCTGCTCGGCCGAGACGGAGAGCAGGGTGCTCTGGGCGTCGCGGGCGCTGGTCGTGATCGTCTCGGCGGTCGACTGGCCGACCTGCGAGAGCGAACGATGCACCTCGGCCGCGAGCGACTTGACCTGGCTCGCCGCATCCGAGGACGCCGTCACCAGCGTGCTCTGGGCTTCGCGGGCGCCGGTCGTGATGGTCTCGGCCGTCGCGGTGCCCGCCATCGAGAGCGAGCGCTGCACGTCGGACGAGAGTGCCTTGATCTGGTTGGCGGTCTCGCTCGAGGCCGCGATCAGCGCGCTCTGCGCATCGCGGGCGCCTGCGGTGATCGATTCCGCCGTGGTGGTGCCGGCGAGCGACAGCGAACGCTGCACGTCGGCAGTGAGCGTCTTGACGTGGTTGGCCGCGTCCGAAGATGCGGTGACGAGCGTGGTCTGCACCTCGCGGGCGCCGGCCAGGATCGAGGCGGCGGTCGCCGAGCCTGCTGCGGACAGCGTGCGTTCGACGTCGGCGGCGAGCCCCTTGATCTGGTTGGACGCATCGCCGGAGGCAGCGACCAGCGTCGACTGCGCTTCGCGGGCGCTGGTCAGGATCGAGTTCGCAGCGCCGGTGCCGACCGCGGTCAGCGCGCGCTCGACCTCGGATGAGGTCATCTTGAGCTGGGCGTTGACGTCGGAGGAGACCGTCATCAGCGACTGCTGGGCGGTGCGCGCGCCGGTCTGGATCGTCTCGCTGGTGTTGACGACGAGGTTGGTGAGCGAGCGCTCTGCGTCCTCGACATGCGAACGGATCGCGGTCGAGATCATCTCGGCGCGGGACATCATGTCCTCGCTGGCCTGGCGGCCGCTGCTCTCGATGCGGCCGGCGACGGCCTCGACACGCGAGCCGAGCAGGTCCTCGAACTGCGCCACGCGCACGTCGATGTCGCTGGCGACCGAGCCGACCTTGGTCTCGATGGCCTGGTGGATGTCCTGGAAGCGCGCCGTGACCGTGTCGGTCAGGTGCATGCTGCGGCCGTCGATGATCTCGGTGACGCCGGTGATGCGGCGGTCGACCGCCTCGATCGCCTGCGCGGTGCCGTCGGTGAGCGTCGAGGTCAGCAGCGTGAGGCGGGTGTCGATCGACTGCACGGCCTGCGAGGCGCCGTTGGTCACGGCGGTGGTCAGGTAGGTGAGGCGGGTATCGATGGATTCGAGCGCCTGCGTCGCGCCGCCCGTCAGCGTCGTCGTGAGGTGCGTCAGTCGGGTGTCGATCGACTGGATGGTCTGCGAAGCGCCATCGGTCAGCGAGGTCGTGAGGTGATTGAGGCGCGAGTCGATGGCCTCAATGGTCTGCGACGCGCCGTCGGTGAGCGACGTCGTGAGGTGGGTGAGGCGGGAGTCGATCGACTGGATCGCCTGCGCGGCACCGTCGGTCAGCGACGTCGAGAGCGTGTTCAGGCGCGCGTCGATCGTTTCGGTCACGGACTTGGCGCGGGTGTCGAACGACTGCTCGAGCGCGCCGACGCGACCGCCGAGCTGGTCGTCGAAGGTCTTGATGTGGCTTTCGATCGTGCTGTCGAGGCCGGCGATCTTGTCGTTCAGCGAGGCGTCGAGGTTGGTGACGCGTTCGCCGATCGTGGTCTCGAACTGCACCAGGCGCTGGTCGAGCACGGCCGTGATCGCGCCGCCGTTCGAGGTGAAGCGGGTGTCGAAATTGTCGACATAGCTCTTCAGGCTCTCGTGGATGTCCTGCGTACGCTGGCCCATGCGCTCGACGATCTCGCCGCCGAACGTCTTCACGGTGCGGTCGAACTCGGAGATGTGACGGGTGATCAGCGCGCCCAGCGTGCCGGAATCGCGGGCGAACTTCTCGACCAGCTCGGTGCCCTGGTTCTTCACCAGTTCGTCGAACGCGCTCATCTGCAGCGACAGCGAGTCGTGCGCGGTCTCGGTCTGGCTGACGACCTTGGCGACCAGCGTGTTGACGGTGGCGTCGAGCGCGTCGCTCGCCTTGTCGCCGGACGTCATGATCTGGGTTGCGAGGCGGTTGCCGGCGTCGTCGATCTTGGCGGAGAGGTCGTTGGAGCGCAGCTCGAGCTCGAGCAGCAGCGAGTCCGACGAATTCTTCAAGCTGTCGTGCACCTGCTCGGTACGCTCGGAGATGCCGTCGACGATCGCGGCGGACCGCTGCTCGAACTCGCCGGTGATGCGGTCGATGCGCTCGTTCAGCATCTCGTGGACGCGGTCGGCGAGGTCGACGAACTCGTCGTGGACGTGGCCGGTCTTGAAATTGAGGCTGGTGGTCAGCCGCTCGCTGGCATCGAGCACGGCGCGCGTGGTCTCGTTGCTGGCTTCCTCGAGGCGGTCGAGCAGGTCGCCGCCGCGCTCGCCGAGCGCGAGGATCATGTTGTCGCCGGCATTGCTCAACGCGCCGGTGATGTGGGCGCCGCGCTCTTCCAGCGCGCCGGTGATGGACTTGGCGACCTCGTCGACGCGCGAGGCGATCGCGTCCGAGATCAGCGCGATGTCGTGGCGCAGATCGATCTGCACGCCGGAGATGGCGCTGCGGACCTGCTCGGCCTGGCCGACCAGGTTGTCGCGCTGATGCGCGATGTCCTGGAGCAGGGCGCGGATGCGCACTTCGTTGTCGGAATAGGCGCGCTCGAGCGCCGCGACCTCGTTGGCGACCAGCGTCTCCAGCTCGCCGGCGCGCGCAATCGCGCGCTCGATGCCGTCGCCCATCGCCGCGACCTCGCGGCGGATGGCTTGGCCGACGGTGACCATGGAATCGGAGGCCGAGCCCTCGGGCTCGGAGAAGCGGATCGCGACCTGCGCCATCGCCTGCGCCACCGCGCTCATCTGCTGGCCGCGCCAGACGAGGCTCGCCAGGAAGAAGAACAGCATGATCGGCGCGAAGAACATCGTGACGAGGCCGGCAATGGCCAGCACGCCGCCGCTCTCGCCCATGGCGGCCCGGATCGAGGGCAGGAAACCGACCGTCAGCGCGGCGCAGGCCGCGAGCCAGATGACGGTGAAGATGATCGCGCCGGTGTAGATGTTGCGGGTCGGACGTCCCGTCTGCAGCGTCTGGAGCAGCTGGCCGATGGTGGCGCGATCGTCATTGGCGGCGCGGCGCGAGGAGCGCGGCTCCTCGATCGGGTCGAACACCGCCCGCTCATTGGCGGCGGGACGCGGCTCGAAGCCCGGCTCGTCGAAGATCGGGGGAGCCGGCGGCGCCACCGGAGGCGAGGTTTCGTTGCGCATCGAGGCGTTGCGGCTGGTGTCCGCAGCGGTGTCACTGATGTTCAGGGCTTCCTGGATCGCAGAAAGCGCAACTTCTGTCGGGTCTTTGACCTTTTTCGGAGTGTTCGCCATGTTCAGTCCGAGCCCTCGTTACTTTTACGCGTCCCCCGCGAGCCCTGCGCGCTACGCAAGCCCACAGACCGGATCATGCCGCTTACGCGGATTTCCGAGCCGTCCCCACCCGGACGGCTTGTCCGCCAATTTCCGCAACATCCTATTGGCAGAGCGTCGCGAATGAAATGGCTGCGATTAAGACAATCTTAATCATCGTTAACAGGATCGCGCCGTAACGCCTTAGCAACAAATGCAATTCTCCACCGGACTCGTCGGATTGTGGCAACTTTTCGTCAATAAACGGGCGGATTTGCGTAAAACGGCCCAAACATTTCGTTAACCATTTCCGTGCTTGGGTGCAGGAACCTGACCGCCGGACCGGCGGACACGTTACGCGATGCCGGGGCCTGCGCCATGACGCCTGAACTGCAACGGATGGACTGGATGCCTTCGCCCCCGCTTGCACCGATCGACAGCCCGCTCGACCTCGATCACCTCTCCCGCATGACGCTCGGCGATACCGAGCTGGAACAGGAAGTGCTTGCGATGTTCGCCGAGCAGGCGGTCCGCCTGCTCGCGGCGATGACGGCGCTGCCGGCCGAGACCGGCGCGCTCGCGCACAAGCTCAAGGGCTCGGCGCGCGGGATCGGCGCCTTTGCGGTGGCCGACGCCGCCGCCAGCCTGGAGACTGCGATCCAGACCGGCCACAACCGGCCCCACGCCTTCGCCGCGCTGAAGGAGGCGGTGGCCGAGGTCCGTGCCGCCATCGAGACGATCCTGAAACATTAGGATTTTGACTCGCTCAAAATCAGGGGCTAGTCGTTTGTTTTGACGCGATTTCTTCGCGCGAACCGGGGTCCATTTCGCGCGAAAACGCTATGGCGCCGGGCGGATCGACCCGTTATAGGACAGCCCGGACCCTCCTTTATCCCCAACATCGCGGCAGCACGAGCACACATGGCCAAGATCCACTTTGTCGACCACAAGGGCGAAACCCGTACGGTGGAAATCGAGAACGGCGCGACCGTGATGGAAGCCGCCATCCGCAACAGCATTCCCGGCATCGAAGCCGAATGCGGCGGCGCCTGTGCCTGCGCGACCTGCCATGTCTATGTCGACGAAGCCTGGCGCGAGAAGGTCGGCAGCCCGACGCCGATGGAAGAGGACATGCTCGACTTCGGCTTCGACGTGCGCCCGAACTCGCGCCTGTCCTGCCAGATCAAGGTGTCCGACGAGCTCGACGGGCTCGTGGTGGCGACGCCGGAACGCCAGGCCTGAACACGTCTTGTCTATGCGGCGGGCGGCGCGACCTCGATGCCGCGCTTGTGCCAGGGCCTGAACTTCTCGATCACCTCCGCGGTCAATTGTGCGGGCCGCCGTGTCGCTTCGTCGAGCAAGACGCCGACCGACGTCGCGGATGCGATGCATTTCCCGTTCGAGAACACGACCTGCTCGAACGTCACTGACGTCCGTCCGAGCTTCACCACGCCGAGGCCGAGTTCGATCGTGCCCGGCCAGTGCAGCTCGGCGCGGAAATGCATGTCGAGCCGCACCATGATCCAGGCGAAGCCCAGTGGGGTCAGCCCGTATTCGGGAAGCTTCATCAGCGTGACACGGCCGGTCTCGAAATAGGTGGCGTAGACCGCGTTGTTGACGTGCTGGTTCGGATCGAGATCGCCGAAGCGGACATTGTCGCCGAGGCGAAAGGGGAAGTCCTCCAGGCGCGGCGTCGTGTCGAGGCGGCTTGGTGCGTTCACCGATTGATCTCCGTCATATCCATCCTCGTTACAGCCCAGTTATTTTGGTCCGGCAAGTGGGCGCGGCTGCGGGGCGCTCCCGCTTTTATGCCTTCCCTGATCCATCCCCGTTGGCTAGACAGGCAGGGTCACCTCTGCCCACCGGGCGCCGTCCAACCGATAACCATCGATAAAGAGACGACATGAGCGACGTGATCAAAACCGACGTGTTGATTATTGGCGCGGGCCCGTGCGGCCTGTTCGCCGCCTTCGAGCTCGGCCTGCTCGACATGAAGGCGCATTTCGTCGACATCCTCGACAAGGTCGGCGGCCAGTGTGCCGAGCTCTATCCGGAAAAGCCGATCTACGACATTCCCGGCATTCCGCAGGTATCGGGGCAGGGCCTCACCGACGCGCTGATGGAGCAGATCAAGCCGTTCCATCCGACCTTCCACCTCGGCGAGATGATCGAGACGGTGGAGAAGATCGGCGATCCCGGATTTCGCTGCACCACCGACGCCGGCAAGGTGTTCGAATGCAAGGTGGTGGTGATCGCGGCCGGCGGCGGCTCGTTCCAGCCCAAGCGTCCGCCGGTGCCGGGCATCGAAGCCTATGAAGGCACTTCGGTGCACTACGCCGTGCGCAAGATGGAGACGTTCCGCGACAAGAACGTTCTGATCGTCGGCGGCGGCGATTCCGCGCTCGACTGGACGCTCAACCTGCATCCGCTCGCCAAGCGCGTCACGCTGCTGCACCGGCGCGACGATTTTCGCGCCGCGCCCCACAGCGTCGAGCAGATGCGCGCGCTGGTGGCCGACGGCAAGATGGATCTGCGACTCGGCCAGGTCACCGCGCTCTCCGGCACGGAGGGCCGGCTGACCGGCGCCACCGTGAAGAGCAACGACAACAGCGTCAGCGAAATTTCCTGCGATGCCATGCTGCCGTTCTTCGGCCTGACCATGAAGCTCGGTCCGGTCGCCAACTGGGGCATTGCGCTGGAGAACAACCTCGTGCCGGTCGAGACGTCGGCGTTCGAGACCAACGTGCCAGGCATCTTCGCCATCGGTGACATCAACACCTATCCCGGCAAGATCAAGCTGATCCTGTGCGGCTTCCACGAGGGTGCGCTGATGTCGCAAAAAGCCCATCGCTACGTCTATCCGGATAAACGGCTCGTGTTCCAGTACACGACCTCGTCCTCCAGCCTGCAAAAGAAGCTCGGAGTCAACTGACGCGAGGGGGCGGGACGGCGCTGCCCCATGTTTCTGGTGCTGGAATCGTTCGCGAAATCGCCGTAGTCTGCGGTCATTCCAGTCATGGCTTGGCAAAGGCGATTGGCTTAGCAAGGTGATCATAATGCGGACTCTCTTTTCCAGCTTTCGGCTGCTCTCGCTGCTCGCGCTCGCGCTCTCGCTTGGTGCGGCGAGCCCGGCCGCGGCACAGGTCGCGGCTGCGACGTCGGCCCAGCCAACCGCCGCGGGGCTCTGGCAGAAGGTCGAAGACGGCAAGACGGTGGGATGGTTTCTCTTCATCGACCACAACGGCATCTTCGAAGGCGTGATCGCAAAGACCTTTCCGCGTCCCGGCGACGACCCGAACGAGATTTGCGCGAAGTGCGCGGACGATCGCAAGAACGCGCCGGTGCTCGGGCTCTCCTTCATCCGCGACATGAAGCGCGACGGCTTGAAGTATGACGGCGGCAACGTGGTCAATCCGCGCGACGGCAACATCTGGAAGGCCAAGATGACGGTGAGCCCGGACGGCCAGACCCTGACCATGCGCGGCTTCCTCGGCATTTCCCTGTTCGGCAAGGACGAGACCTGGACGCGCCTGCCCGACGCGAATATTGCGCAGGTCGATCCCGCCATCGTCGCGAAATATCTCCCCGCGCAGGCCGCTGCGACCAAGCCGGCCACCGCGCCCGCAGCGAAGAAGGGCGGCGCGATGATGGCGCCGGCGCCGAAGCAGTAGACTGCTTTCGCGTTTTCGTGTAGCCCCGCTCACCGGGCTACGGACCGTCAATACGTCCGCGCCTTCTTGCAGGGCGCATAGAACGTGCCGTTGCTGCTAACGACGCGCTCGAGGCAATTCCGGGGATCGGTGATCTCGCCCTCGACCTGGAAATAGTAGGCCTGCGGTCCCAGACTCAGGATGTAATAGCCCGGCGGAAGATCGAGCTCCGGATCGCTGGCATGAAGCTCGTACATTTCGGGGGTCCCTGGCATCGGGGACGCTCTGAACGCGTAGGCGATGTTGCGGACGACCCCGAAATCATCTCCGCCATTCGGTGCCTTGCCTGCGGCGTCGATCGAATACTCCCTGGCGATTTTCGCCACGATTCGAACCTCGACGCGATCGGGAATTGCCTTGGCCACGTCGCGACGAAACACGATGAACTTGACGCGGCCGTTGGATAGACGAGGTTGATCGGGCTTTTTGAACGCCGCTGAAATCGCAACGCGCATGTCGGGCGCCATCACGCCGGTCGCTTTCAGCTCCGCGAGCGATTTGTCGTCGATGAGGGCGTAAATCCCGTAGTCGGTCGGAAGCACGCGCGTTGGTGGAGGTGGAACGGACGGCACCATTTCAGGCTTGGCAACCGAGATTGTCGTCTCCGGCCTGGGTGCGACCTGCGCGATCTCCGGGGCTTGCGCTGACATCTGACGGCGCAGTGCGGCGATGTTGTCGCGCTGCGAGACGATCAGGATGACGGCGCCGACGGCAAGCAGGATGGCGGCCATCCGCTTGATCACCGGCAGAAGCGCACCCGAGTTCGCGGATGGCTTGCTGCGAGACGTCCCGATCCCCGATCGCAAAACGGTGGCATCGCCGGACATCGGAACGCCGCCCGTGTCCCAGGACGACGTGAGTTGTTGCGAGGGCAGGCGCTCCAGCGGAGCCTGGTCGCGCGAGAACTTCTCGACCTCCTCGATGGCGACCTCGAGGGCCCGCTTCGCCTGGTCGATGTTCTTGGTGTCGGCGTAGGTGAATTGTTCCTGGAGCTTATAGCGGGCGAGGTCGTAAACCATTTGCCGTCTGGCGTCCGGGTCGTCCCTCACGGTGTCGAGCATGCGCGAAATCACCAGCGCAAACTGCACCTGGTTTGCGGGCAGATCCGCTTCCTCCTGCTGACTGGGAAGCAGGTCTTTTGAATCACTCATAGCGCTGACGGTCCAATGCCAGTCACGCCGACACCTGATTTCTCTAATCGAAACAGTCGATTAAGCAATGCGATAGGGCTCGCGGCAATGTTCGTACACGTCCCCGCGCAACAAGGAAAGCCTCGAAATCACGGCGTCAAATCGTCGGCGCGTCACACATGTAGGGCGTGCACGCGGTCGTGGGCAACAGCCTGCGGCAGTAGTTCCCCGGAATGCGCGCTGGCGCCGGATTTGCATAGCTGTCGCAAAGCCGCTGGGGAGCGAGTCGCCGTCTCCACGCCTGCCGCGACCGTGCGGAAGGCGGACGGCGGCGTCTGTCCCTCGCGGCGCTGATTGCGATCCGCGGGAAGACGATATGCGACTTGCAAGACTATGTGCGGCGGCGCTGCTCGGGCTGACGGCGCTGCTGGCGACATCGGCGATGGCGCGCGACGACGGGCGCTACGCCAACTCGCCGCTCAAGCCCTGGTTCGAAAGCCTGCACAGCGAATACGGCCAATGCTGCTCCGACGCCGACGGCTACATGGTCGCCGACGTCGATTGGGAATCCGACAAGGGCCGTTACCGCGTCCATCTCGACGGCGAATGGGTCGTCGTACCCGACGGCGCTGTCATCACCGAGCCGAACAAGATCGGCCGCACCATGGTGTGGAAGCACTATATCGACGGCCATCCGCGCGTGCGCTGCTTCATGCCGGGCAGCATGACGTAGCCCTGCTCCTAGAATTTGTAGGTCACACTGCCGAGCACCGTGCGACCGGTGCCGAGGAAGCAGTCGCCGCGCGCCAGGCAGGTCGTGAGATGGCGCTTGTCGAAGAGATTGCTGGCGTTGACCTGAAGTCGCCAGGGGCCGTTGTCGTAACGGACCATGGCGTCGAACAAGGTGTAGTCGGGCGTGCGGATGGTGTCGGTGCCATCCCAGGATTGGCCGACGTAGCGTACGCCGCCGCCGAGCGTGACGCCGGGCAGGCCGAGCAAAGTGAGGCGGTACTTCGCCCAGAGCGAGGCCTGGTGATCCGGCACGGTCTCGACATGCTTGCCGGCATTGTCGCCGCTCTCGACGCGGGCGTCGAGATAGGCGTAGGCGGCGATCAGATCGAGATCCGGCGTGACGCGCGTGAGAACCTCGAGCTCGGCGCCGCGGATGCGGACCTTGCCGGTCTGGATCGAGAGCAGCGGATTGTCGGGATCGCTGGCGAGCCTGTTCCGCTCGGTGGTGTCGAAGATCGCGCCGTTGACGGCATTGCCGGGCGCCGGATTGTACTTGAAGCCGAGCTCCACCATCTCGCCGCGCTGTGGCGTGCAGGCTCCCGTGGCGCAGACACCGCTGCCGAACACCGGATTGAACGACTGTGCATAGGTGACGTAGGGCGTGACGCCGAACGGCAACTCGTACATCAGCGCGGCGCGGCCCGTGGTCGCCTGGTAATGCTCGACCGGCGAGCCCTGCGTGTCGCTGGTGACGTAGTCGTGGCGCAGGCCGAGCACGGCGAGCCACGGCCCGAGCCGCAACTGGTCCTGAGCGTAGAGGCCGAACTGGCTCTGCCGTAGATCGGGCTCCGCCGACATGACCGGCGGCGTGACGCCGGTGTAGACCGGCGCGTAGAGATCGAACGGCGTCGCGTCGTAGCCCCCGCCGGACGAAGCGCGTTCCTTGTAGCCGCGGTAGTCGACGCCGAACAACGTCTTGTGCAGGAGCGCGCCGGTTGCGAACTTCAGCTCGGCATTGCTGTCCGAGGTGAAATTATCTTTCACGCTGTCCCGGGCCCAGATGTAGCGCGCCACCGTGCGACGCTCGGCATCCAGGAACGGATTGTCCGGTGTGGAATACACGTCCGGATAAAGGCCGTGATAGATGCCCTCGACATGCGTATAGCGCAGGTTCTGCCTGACGGTCAGGCCATCGTTGAAGCGGTGCTCGAACAGGCTGGAGACGGCGCCGGTCTCGGTCTGGTAGCGATCCCAGCCTGGCTCGCTGGTGAAGCGGTTGACCGGAATGAGGCCGTTGGGACCGGGATAGAGCGTCCCCTCATGCGGCAGGAACGCCGTGGAGGAACCCGTATTGTCCTTTTGATAGGTGCCGAGCACGGTCCAGCTCGTGTTGTTGGTCGGGCGCCAGGTCAGCGACGGCGCCAGCAGGATGCGGTCGTCCTTGACGTAGTCGGTCTGCATGTTGCTGTCGCGGAACACGCCGACGAAGCGATAAAGCCACTCGCCGTCCTTGGTCAGCTTTCCCGTGGAATCGAGCTGCACCTGCTTGCGGTTGAAGCTGCCATATTGCACGCCGATCTCGTTGGCGCTTTCCGCCTGCGGGCGCTTCGAGATCAGGTTCAAGAGACCTGCCGTCGAGGTGTCGCCGTAGAGCACCGAGGAGGGACCGCGCAGGACCTCGATGCGCTCCAGCGTGTAGGGCTCCGGCCGCCATTCATTGAAATTCCAGGTGTTCACCATCCGCGTGCCGTCGAGATAGATGTTCGGGTCCTGGCCCCGGATGCGCGGATAATCGCCGCGCGAATCCGCGCCGTAGGCGTCGGCGAACACGCCCGGCACATAGCGCAGCGCTTCCTGCACGGTGGTCGCGCCCTGGTCGGTGACCCGATCGGCGGTCACCACGCTGATCGAATGCGGGGTCTCGCGCAGGGGCGTGTCGGTCTTGGTGCCGGTGCCACTGCGGGTTGCGACATAGCCCCGGACCGGACCCGTCGCCGTCTCCGCTTCCGTGCCCGCACTGGCCGCCGGTGCATCCGCGCTCGATGGGACGCGCGCGGCCTGGCGACGTCTTGCGGCTTGCGTGGCTTGACGGGAGCGAACCGGACGGGTGCGCGCCGCCGGCCTTGACGACGATTGCTCGACCACGACGGGAGCCAGTTCCTGCGCTGATGATTGCGCTTCGGCCGGTGCAGCGTCCATCAGGCCGGCTAGCAGCGGCAGGGCGCCGCCGATCAATTTCGCCGTCGTCCTCAAAAAGTTTGTCATTTGCGCCCCCCGTCATTTGCGACCGGGGACGACTAACAAGTGTGATCTGGCGCTTGAAGTGCAGGAGGGACGCAGCGTCTCTCAATCATCAGATTTGGAATTAGTATATCTATAGAATGAGCGCGCGCCGGTTGATATCGGCGCGCGGATGCATGAAAGGGAGAATGAGGTGGTGCGCCTCGGCGCCTGCGGTCAGTGCGCCTCGCTCTCCGTCGTCGCGCTGGCGAGCCGCTTGACGCGTGGCGACAGCACCGAGACTTGCGCGGGCGAGGCGGGCATGCCGGCGACGATCATCGCAGGCGCAGTCGACTGCTCCTCGACGCCGGCGCCGCCGAGCACCTGGACCTGCGTCGCCGAGATCGGAAACGAATTCACTTCGTAAGAGGGCAACTCGCCGGCAAACGCACCGGCCGAGCTCGCAATCATGGCGCCGGCAACGGCAATCATTGAAAGAACGCGCATTGGAAAATCTCCGTGAAGGATGGCAATCGGAGGTTTGGTCGCGGCAATGCCGCAACAGGTTCGCTCGTGCACGAACATTCGACGGCCGCGTTCGGACATATTTGATTGCGTGATGCGACGGGACGAAACAAACAGGACGTTTTTCGCGCCGATGTTTCCGGACGGTTTCACGGAAGGGGCACGTCAGTGCGGTTGCAGATCGCGCTGCGGAGATCTGGTCGTCGCGGCCTCGGGAAAGCGCAGGCTCATCGTCGTGCCGCGGCCGGGTGCAGAGGAGATGACGAGCTCGCCGCCATGGGCGGCCATGATCTCGCGGACGATCGACAGGCCGAGGCCGGCGCCGTCGCCCGCGCAGTTGCCGGTCTGAAACGGCTCGAGCAGCCGGTGCTCCGCGTCATCGGGCAGGCCCGCGCCGTCGTCGTCGACCGAGATGCTGCCGCGGCCGAGCGTGGCGACGATGCGCCGGGCGCCATGCGCGTGGATGAGCGCGTTGCCGACGAGATTGGCAAGCGCGCTGCGAACGGCGGCGTCCACGCCTTGCACCAGGAGCGGCCCTTCCTCGGCGCGTTCGAGCGCAAGCTCGATGCCGGCATCCAGCGCCGAGGGGCCGAAATCGGCGAGCACGTCCAGTGTTAGCTCGGCGAGATCGATCGGCCGCTTCTCGATCGCGTGGTTTTGCAGCCGCGCCAGGTCGAGCATGGCCGAGACCAGCGAGGTGAGGCGGCGGACGTCGCGCACGAGCTCGACCTTCAGGGCCGGGTCGGGCACGTCCTCGATCTTCGCACGCAAGAGCGTCAACGGTGTGCGGAGCTGATGGGCGGCATTGCCGAGGAAACGGCGCTGCATCCTGATATAGGCGTCGATCTCGCCGAAGGCGCGGTTGAGCGCCGCGACCAGCGGCTTCAGCTCGGTGGGAACTTCGGACAGCGATATCAAGCCTTGCGGCGCCGATGGGTCGATCGCGAGCGCGCGGCGCGCCACCCGTTCGATCCCGCGCGAGACGAACCGTGCGGCGAGCGCCGAGCCGATCGCGACGGTCGCCGCGAATGCCAGCGCCAGCAGCGCGATCGAGAAAATGCTGCGGACGAGGAAGTTCCTCGCAATCCGGCCAAATCTGACCTGAGGCTCGCCGATCATCGTCGTGAGCTGCAATGAACCTCGTTGCATGACGGCGAGACAGAAGGTGCTCTTCTGGTCGAGTGTGCTGAAGACGGACGAGCCGACGGGCCCGTGATAGGGAAATGCGAATGGAAGGGCCGGCCGGCGTTCGCTGCCGTACTCGCTGATCATGCTGCCCGCGGACACGACGTACCACAGATTGGGACTGTCCGCCTTGAGCTCCTCGAGCCCGGGAGTCTGACGCACCGTCAGGTTCTGCCCTTCGATCACCGTGGCGCGGTCGAGAATCGCAGCCACGACCCGGCACGCCCTGAACTCGCGTTCCTCCATCGGGTATCGCGAGACGAAGATGCCGAGCATGATCAGGAAGATCATCGTCGCGGCGATGCCGAGCGACAGCGCGAACGTTCGGGCGATGGACTTCATCGCGGTGTTGCCAGCCGCAGGATGTAGCCGATACCGCGCATGCTGCGGATCTCGACGTCGCCGCCGAGCTCGGCCAGTTTCTTCCGCAGGCGCGAGACCTGCGCTTCGAGCGTGTTGGATTCGATCTCGTCGTCGAAGCCGTAGATCTCCTCGATCAGGGCGGTGCGGGTGATGACGCGGTCGCGCCGCATCAGGAGCGCTCCGAGGATCAGTGCCTCGCGCCGCCGCAGCAGGATTTTGGTGTCGGCCACCACCGCCTCGTTGCTTCCGAGATGCAGCTCGACATTGCCGAGCGACAGCACCGAGGGCGCGAGCAGCCGGGGCCGCCGCAGCACCGCGCGCACACGCGCAATCAATTCCTGCGGCTCGAACGGCTTGCCGAGATAATCGTCGGCGCCGCTGTTGAGGCCGTCGACGACATCCTCCTTGGCGTCCTTGGACGTCAGCATGATGATCGCGGGGCGGTCCGGCGACCGGCTCAGCGCCGTGACCACCTGGAGTGCATCTCCGTCGGGCAGCATCCGATCGACGATCGCAAGATCATATTTGAAATTGTCCAGCGCATGACGGGCATCGGCAATCGAGCCGACGAGGTCGACGACGCCGTGCAGCTGCCCGAGCAGGCGGCTGACATAAGCGCCGATCTGCGGTTCGTCTTCGATCACGAGGGAGCGCACGCGGGTCGTCCTTGACTCTGCTGGGGCACAAAACCTCGAGCGTTACGCTCCCTGGCCGACATCTGATGTCTCGGCTCATGCGCAGGGTTCCCATTAAGGCAGCGAGCTTGGCGAATAAAAGGCAGGAGCGAGCGCGCTGACCGGCCCTGACGGCCTAAGTTTGCGAGCGTGCGCGCGGCCCGGCAATGTTCGGGCAATGTTGGTCGTGCGGCCGATTGTTTTCGCGCAAGTCGGGAATGTCCCGGGCGGCGGCGTCGCCTTGCAATCTTGGGGCAATTTTGCCGGACCACATGCTGGGCTCCTAACCAACACGAGTCGACTAGGCCAGCAAGGCCGGTCCGGGGCCCCGTAATGAAGCATGTTGAAGAATCCGCTCTCGATCCTGTGGCAAGCGCGCGGCGGACTTGGCCGATTGCTTTCCTTGCCGCGCTCGGCGCGACCATGGCGATCCCTCAATCGGCATCGGCGCAGACCGCGTTCACGTTGCCGGCTCCGCCGTTCGACGTGCCGATGCTGCCTTCGCCCTCCGGCAACTGGACCGTCATGGTCGGCATCGGCGGGGAGTACACGCCGGATTTCGTCGGCGCGAAGAACGGCAAGCTCCTCCCGATCCCGATCTTCACCATCCGCCGCGCCGGGTCGATCGACCAGTTTCGCGGGCCGCGCGACAGCGCCAGCATCGCGCTGCTCGATGTCGGCAATTTTCGCGCCGGCCCTGCGTTCAAATACGTCTCGTCGCGCAAGAGCGACAAATATGCCGAGCTCACCGGCCTCGGCGACGTCAAGGCCGCATATGAGCTCGGCGGCTTCGTCGAATATTATCCGGTCGACTGGCTGCGCCTGCGCAGCGAATTGCGCCAGGGCATGGGTGGCCATACCGGCACGGTGGCCGATGTCTCCGCCGACGTCATTGTGCCGCTGATCCAGCGGCTCACGATCTCGGCAGGCCCGCGCTTCACCTGGAAGAGCACCAAGGCGACGGCACCGTATTTCGGCGTCGATGCCGCGCAGGCGGCTGCGTCGGGATTGCCGATGTACGACGCCAAAGGCGGCGCGCATTCGGTCGGGTTCGGCAGCCAGATCTCCTACCGCATCAACCCGCAGTGGGAGGTTCATGCCTATGTCGAATACCAGAAGCTGCTCGGCGACGCCGCCGACAGCCCGCTCGTCAAGCTGCGGGGATCGTCGAACCAGACGACTGTCGGCCTCGGCGCGTCCTATTCGTTCGACTTCAGGATTCGGTAGGCCATGCGTCGCAGATTAATCCTGGGTCTGGCCTGCGCAATCGCCTGCGTTGCCCTCGGCGCCGCTGCCGCGTTCGAGACACGCGCGACAAAGCTCCAGGCGATCAAGACCATCGGCATCGTCTCGGCGATCGGCGAGGAGATGAGCCTGACGCAGGCCGGCTTGACCGGGATCAACAACACTGGGCAAAGCCTTTCGATCAGCGCCTGGGGACTAGACGAGCTGATCGTCCAGCAGGTCACCGGGCTGCTGAGCGGACGCTATCGCGTGCAGGCGGTGAGCTATCAGCGTGCTGCGTTCGCTGCGATCAGGGATTCGGCGGTTGCACCCGTCAATCTTCTCCGTAGCGATCCGTTCAAGGATCTGGTTCGCAGCAATGTCACGCCGCAGGGCCTGGACGCCTACATCGTCATCACCCGGGCACGATCGAAACTCGGAAATGGCCGCAACGTCGAGGGTGTCGGGCTCGCCCAATATCGGACGCTGCTTGCCGATTACGGGTTGATCCATGCGCTCTACGAGGTGCGCGTGATCGACGGCAAGTCGTTCGACGTGATCGAGAAGCGGGCGGCTGCGCCGCTCGACAACACCGGGACGATGCGGCTTGCCGGTCCAAGCGGGCCCATTGACGAGGCGTTCGGGTCGCCTTCGAGCGAGCGGCTGCGCGCGGCGATTGCGGATCTCATCACGCGCAGCCTGCCGGTCACGCTCGGCGACATGCACCTGATCGACGGTCAGTGAGACCGGATTCAGGTCACCGGCGCCGGATTGAACAACGTCAGGTCGTTGTGGATGCCCCAGCGGTCCGACCACGGCTTTGTGCGGCCGGAGGCGACGTCGAGGATCAGGCGGAACAGGTCCCAGCCGGTTTCCTCGATGGTCTTCTCACCGGTGGCAATGCCGCCGGCGTCGAAATCGATCAGGTCCTTCCAGCGGCGGGCCAGCTCGGTGCGCGTCGCGACCTTGATCACGGGTGCGGCGGCAAGGCCGTAAGGCGTGCCGCGGCCGGTGGTGAACACCTGCAAGGTCATGCCGGAGGCGAGCTGGAGCGTGCCGCAGATGAAGTCGGAGGCGGGCGTGGCCGCGAACAGCATGCCCTTCTGCGTCGCCCTCTCGCCGGGCGAGAGCACGCCGGTGATGGCGGACGAGCCGGACTTGACGATCGAGCCCAGTGATTTTTCGACGATGTTGGCGAGGCCGCCCTTCTTGTTGCCGGGCGTGGTGTTGGCGCTGCGGTCGGCGCCGCCGCGGGCCAGATAGGAATCATACCAGGCCATTTCGCGCACCAGCGCGCGGCCGACATCCTCGTTGATGGCGCGTCGCGTGAGCAGCTGGATCGCGTCGCGCACCTCGGTCACTTCCGAGAACATCACGGTGGCGCCGGCGCGCACCAGCAGATCGGCGGCGAAGCCGAGGGCGGGGTTCGCAGTGACGCCCGAGAACGCGTCGCTGCCGCCGCATTGCAGGCCGATGACGAGATCGGCGGCCGGGCAGGTCTCGCGGGTGCGCTTGTTGAGGATATTCAGGCGGGCTTCAGCCTGGGTCATGATCGCATCGACGATCGCGCCAAAGCCGTCGAAGGCTTCGTCCTGCATGCGCACGATGGCATCGCTGACGCCTTCGGGGACCAGCCGTTCGGGTGCGAGCTTCTCGCAGCCGAGGCTGATGACCAGAATCTCGCCGCCGAAATTCGGGTTCTGCGCGATGTTCTGCAGCGTGCGGATCGGCACCACCGCGTCGGGGGCGTTGATGGCGACGCCGCAGCCATAGGCATGCGTCAACGGGACGACGTCATCGACGTTCGGGTACTTTGGCAGCAGCTCGGCGCGGATGCGCTTGACCGCGTATTCCATCGTGCCCTTGACGCATTGCACGGAGGAGGAGATGCCGAGGATGTTCTTGGTGCCGACCGAGCCGTCGGAATTGCGAAAGCCCTGGAAGGTGAAACCTTCCAGCGGCGGCAGCGGCGCGGGGACGGCGGTCGATATCTCCAGCTTGTCGAGGTCAGGTGCCTCGGGCATGCGGATGCGCGCCTCGTCCACCCATTCGCCGGCCAGGATCGGCGAGAGCGCGTGGCCGATCACCTCGCCATAGCGGATGATTGGCTGATCCTGTGCGATGTCGACCAGCGCCGTCTTGTGCCCCTGCGGCACGAAGGCGCGCAACGTGAGCCCGCTGGCGAAGCGGGAGCCGGCCGGAAGCCCGAAATCATTGACCACGATCGCAACATTGTCGCGCTCGTTGAGCTTGATGTAGCGGGGCTGCTCTTTCGCTGCGACGTCCTGGTCCATGGAAGGACTCCGGGATTTGTAGGGTGGGTTAGCGCAGCGTAACCCACCATTGTCTCTGTCCGCGGAAGTTGAAGAGGTGGGTTACGCTGCGCTAACCCACCCTGCGATATCAGCCCATCAACCCGGGTAAGTATAGGCCGTCTTCACCGTCGTGTAGAACTCGCGCGCATAGGAGCCCTGCTCGCGGGCGCCGTAGCTCGAGCCCTTCCGGCCGCCGAAAGGCACGTGATAGTCGACGCCGGCGGTCGGCAGGTTGACCATCACCATGCCGGACTCGCTGTTGCGCTTGTAGTGCGAGGCGTATTTCAGGCTGCTGGTGCAGATGCCGGAGGCAAGGCCGAACTCGGTGTCGTTGGAGATCGCCAGCGCTTCCTCGTAGTTCTTGGCGCGGATGACGGCGGCGACGGGGCCGAAGATTTCCTCGCGCGCGATGCGCATGTTGTTGTTGGCCTCGGTGAACAGCGCCGGCTGGAGGTAGTGGCCGGGCGTCTCGCGCTTGAGCAGCTCGCCGCCGAAGGCGAGCTTGGCGCCCTCGTCCTGTCCGATCTTGATGTAGCGGAGATCCTGGTCGAGCTGGCTCTGGTCGACCACCGGGCCGATATGCACGCCGGCCTTGAGCGCGTCGTCCACCGACAGGCCGCTCAGGCGCTCGGCCACAGCGGCGACGAAGCGGTCGTGGATGCCTTCGGTGACGATCAGGCGCGAGGACGCCGTGCAGCGCTGACCGGTCGAGAAATAGGCGCCATTGACGGCGACCTCGACGGCGGTCTTGAGGTCGGCATCGTCGAGCACGACCAGCGGGTTCTTGCCGCCCATCTCGAGCTGGAACTTCTTCATGGGGTTCGAGAGCACGCAGGCCTGCGCGATCTTGCGGCCGGTCTGCACCGAGCCGGTGAAGGAGATCGCGGCGACGTCCGGATGCTCGAGCAGGGTCTGGCCGACCACCGAGCCGGAGCCGACCACGAGGTTGAAGACGCCAGCCGGAATGCCGGAGCGGGTGATGATCTCGGACAGCGCATGCGCGGAGCCCGGCACCAGCTCCGCCGGCTTGAACACCACGGTGTTGCCGTAGCAGAGCGCGGGCGCGATCTTCCAGGCCGGGATCGCGATCGGGAAATTCCAGGGCGTGATCATGCCGATGATGCCGACCGGCTCGCGGGTGAGCTCGACGTCGAGGCCGGGACGCACCGAGGCGCCCTTCTCGCCGATCAGGCGCAGCGCTTCACCGGCGAAGAACGCGAAGATCTGGCCGGCGCGGGCGACCTCGCCGATGCCCTCGGGGAGCGTCTTGCCTTCCTCGCGGGCGAGCAGGCGGCCGAGCTCTTCCTTGCGGGCGATGATCTCGAGCGAAATCTTGTTCAGCGCGTCATAGCGCACCTGCGGCGTCGACTGCGCCCAGGCGGGGAAGGCGGCCTTGGCGGCGGCGATCGCCTTCTCGGTCTGCGCCTTGTCGGCCTTGGCGTATTCGCCGACGAGATCATTGGTGTTGGAGGGGTTGATGTTCTTGGTGACGCCGGAGCCGTCGACCCATTCGCCGCCGATGAAGTTCTTCAGGATCGCAGTCATCATTTCCTCCAGAGTATTTAGCGAACCAGGCACGGGCGCTTGTCGTCAAACGTCCAGCCAGGGATTAAGTCCTGCATGGCAATAGCGTCATCCCGGGCGCCAAGTCCATGCTGCTTATAGAGGTCATGCGCGGCGTCGATGGCCGCCCTGTCGATTTCGATACCCAGACCCGGCCTGTCGGGGACCGCGATCTTGCCGCCCTTGATCAGGAGCGGCTCCTTGGTCAGCGCCTGGCCGTCCTGCCAGATCCAGTGGGTGTCGATCGCGGTGACCTTGCCGGGGGCGGCGGCGCCGACATGGGTGAACATGGCGAGCGAGATGTCAAAATGGTTGTTGGAGTGTGAGCCCCAGGTCAGGCCGTTGTCACGGCAGGTCTGGGCGACGCGCACCGAGCCCTGCATGGTCCAGAAATGGGGATCGGCCAGCGGGATGTCCACCGCGCCGAGGCGCAGCGCATGGGAGAGCTGCCGCCAGTCGGTGGCGATCATGTTGGTCGCGGTCGGCAGGCCCGTGGCGCGGCGGAACTCGGCCATGATCTCGCGGCCGGAGAAGCCGGCCTCGGCGCCGCAGGGGTCCTCGGCATAGGCGAGGATGCCGTGCATGTCCTTGCAGAGGCTGATCGCCTCGTCGAGCGACCAGGCGCCGTTCGGGTCCAGCGTCACGCGCGCGTTGGGGAAGCGCTTTGCGATCGCGGTGACGGCCTCGATTTCCTGTTCGCCGCGCAGCACGCCGCCCTTGAGCTTGAAATCGGCGAAGCCGTAGTGATCGTGGGTGGCTTCGGCGAGCCGCACCACGGTTTCCGGGGTCATCGCTTCCTTATGCCGGAGGTTGAACCATTCCGGCTTGCCGGTCTCGCCCTGCACGTAGCCCAGCTTCGACTTGCGGCGGTCGCCGACGAAGAAGAGATAGCCGAGCGTCTCGACGCTCTTGCGCTGCTGGCCTTCGCCGAGCAGGGCGGCGACCGGCAGGTTGAGATGCTGGCCGAGCAGGTCGAGGAGGGCGGATTCCACGGCCGTGACGGCGTGGATCATGACGCGCAGGTCAAAGGTCTGCTTGCCGCGGCCGCCGGCATCGCGGTCGGCGAAGGCGGTGCGGATGTCGGCCAGAATGTTGTTCATCGCGCCGACGGTCTTGCCGATCACGAGATCGCGCGCGTCCTGGAGCGTCTGCCAGATCTTTTGCCCGCCCGGCACCTCGCCGACGCCGGTGTGGCCGGCATTGTCGGTGAGGATGACGATGTTGCGGGTGAAGAACGGCGCATGCGCGCCGCTTAAGTTGAGGAGCATGCTGTCGCGGCCCGCGACCGGGATCACCTGCATCGCTGTGACGACCGGTGCGCCAGAAATATCGGTCTGGGCCATCGCGCGCTCCTCCCTGTTGTCGTCTGTTATTCTGCCGCCTGTTGTGACGATCGGATGGCGGGCAGATTCTTCACCAGCGCGGCCAGTTCCGCGATCTCCTGCTCGCTGAGATCGGTCAGCGGCGAACGGACCGGACCGGAATCGCGGCCGATCACCTTCATGCCGGCCTTGATGATCGAGACCGCATAACCCTTCTTGCGGTTGCGGATCTCGATCAGCGGCAGAATGAAATTCTTCAGGCCCGCCTGGATCGTCGCATGGTCGCGCTTGCGCACGGCGGCGTAGAAGTTGGTGGCGAATTCCGGCACGAAGTTGAACACGGCCGAGGAATAGGTCGTCACGCCCATGTCGAGATAGGGCAGCGCGAAGGTTTCCGCGGTCGGCAGGCCGCCGACATAGGTCAGGCGATCGCCGAGCTTGGTGTAGACGCGGGTCATCAGCTCGATATCGCCGATGCCGTCCTTGTAGCCGACGAGGTTCGGGCAGCGCTCGGCGAGCCGCGCCAGCGTGTCGGGCTGGAGGATGGCGTTGTCGCGGTTGTAGACGATGACGCCGATCTTCACGGCGGCGCAGACCGCCTCGACATGGGCGGCAAGGCCGTCCTGCTCGGAATGGGTCAAATAGGGTGGTAGCAGCAGCAGGCCGTCGGCGCCGGCCTTTTCCGCGCCGATCGCGATCTCGCGGGCGATGGCGGTGCCATAGCCGGTGCCGGCGAGCACGGGCACGCGGCCCTTGGTCTCGTCGACGGCGATCTTGACCACCTGGGGGACTTCCGTAGGCGTCAGCGAGAAGAACTCGCCGGTGCCGCCGGCGGCGAACAGGCCTGCGACATCATAGCCGCAGAGCCAGTCCATGTTGGCGCGGTAGGTCGCTTCGTCGAAGCTGTAGTCCGCCTTGAACGGCGTGACGGGGAAGGACAGGAGGCCAGATCCGATCTTCTGGGCCATCTCCTGCGGGGTCATCTTGCTCATGGGGGCTGCTCCCTGCTGTGTGTTGTCGAGGCCGCAGCTGAAGCCGCGCGTCCATGCGCCGTGGTTTAGGAGACCGTTCGATGCGCGTCCAAGCCAAAGCCTATATCGACCGATGCGGATTGAGCATCAATCCTCCACCACCTCCGCGGAGGACAATTCGCTGGCGATTTTGACCAGCGCCGAGAGCAGCGGATTCTCGTCGTCGCGGCGCCACACCATGAACAGCTCGACCGGGACCCGGTTGCGCAGCTTCAACGGCCGCAGCCGGACGTCGGAGATTTTCAGGCTCGCGGCGGCGGCCGGCACGATGGCAAGGCCGAGGCCGGCGCGGACCATGGCGAGGATCGAGTGGATCTGGCTCAGATGCTGGACATAGCGCGGCAGCACGTCGGCGCGGGTGAACAGCGCCACCAGCAGATCGTGGAAGTAGCGGCTCTCATAGGGCGAATACATCACGAAGGGCTGGTCGTCGAAATCCTTGATGGTGACGCTGTCGGCGTTCGCCAGCGGATGCTTCTTCGGGATCGCGGCGAGCAGCGGCTCGGCGACGACGCGGCGGCTGGCGACTTCCGGGCGGGCGATCGGCGGCCTGAGCAGGCCGGCGTCGATCTGGCCGGAGCTGAGCGCCTCGAACTGGTCGCCCGACACCATCTCCTTCAGCGAGAAATCCACCTCGGGCAGTTTTGCGCGGCAGGCCGCAACGAGTTCGGGCAGGAAGCCGTAGGCCGCGGCGGCCGTAAAGCCGATCTTGAGCGAGCCGGTCTTGCCGAGCGCGATGCGGCGGGCGACCTGCGAGGCGCTTTCGGCAAGCTTCAGGATGCGCCGCGCCTCCGGCAGGAAGCTGCGCCCCGCAGGCGTCAGCCGCACCGAGCGACTGGTACGCTCCAGCAGCGGCGCGTCGATGATGTGCTCGAGCACCTGGATCTGCCGGGACAGCGGCGGCTGGGTCATGTTCAGCCGGGCGGCGGCGCGGCCGAAATGCAATTCCTCCGCAACTGTCACGAAACAGCGGAGCTGGTTGAGGTCGAACATCGATACATGCCTTAGATGGATAAGGCGTTTCCCCGGCACTTCTAGCATCGATCATCCCCAAAACAAAGACGGCGGCTGAGGAGCCGCCGTTGAGTTGCCTGGTCAAGCTCCCGTGGGAGCCCTCAGGAGGAACGTTTGAGCACCACCCGCTCGATCTTGCCGACCACCACGAGATAGGCGAACGCGGCGACCAGCGCGTTGGCGCCGACGAACACCAGCGCCCCGTTGAAGGATCCGGTCGCGGCCAGGATGTAGCCGATCACGATCGGGGTGGTGATCGAGGAGAGGTTGCCGAAAGTGTTGAACAGGCCGCCGGAGACGCCGCCGGCTTCCTTCGGCGAGGTGTCGGAGACCACCGCCCAGCCGAGCGCGCCGATGCCCTTGCCGAAGAAGGCGAGCGCCATGAAGCCGACCACCATCGCCTGTCCGTCGACATAGTTGCAGGCGATGATCGACATCGACAGCAGCATGCCGCCGACGATCGGAATTTTCCGCGCCAGCGTCAGCGAGCCGGTCCTGCGCAAAATGATGTCGGAGATGACGCCGCCGAGCACGCCGCCGATGAAGCCGCACAGCGCCGGCAGCGTGGCGACGAAGCCGGCTTGCAGGATCGACAGGCCGCGCTCCTTGACGAGATACACCGGGAACCAGGTCAGGAAGAAATAGGTCAGCGTGTTGATGCAGTACTGGCCGAGATAGACGCCGAGCATCATGCGGTTCGACAGCAACTGGCGAATGTGGTCCCACCCGGAGCCGGCTTCGGGCGCACGCTCCTGCATCAGATCGTTCTTGGGCGCGTCGAGATCGACCAGCGCGCCGCCCTCCTTGATGTAGTCGAACTCGGCTTCGTTGATGCCGGGGTGCTCCTTCGGGCCGTAGACGGTCTTGATCCAGACCAGACCCATGATGATTCCGAGCGCGCCCATCACGAAGAACACGTAGCGCCAGCCGTAATCATGCGCGATCCAGCCCATCAGCGGCGCGAAGATCACGGTGGCGAAATACTGGCCGGAATTGAAGAAGGCCGACGCGGTGCCGCGCTCATTGCCGGGAAACCAGGCCGCGACGATGCGGGCATTGGCGGGGAAGGACGGCGCTTCCGCGACGCCGACCAGCAGGCGCAGCGCGAACAGCACGCTGATAGCGGCGCCGGCGCTGAGGAAGCCGACCCAGCCCTGCATCATCGTGAACAGCGACCAGACGATGATGCTGAAGGCATAAACGAGGCGCGAGCCGTAGCGGTCGAGCAGCCAGCCGCCCGGCACCTGCGCCACGACATAGGACCAGCCGAACGCCGAGAAGATCCAGCCCATGGCGACGGGATCGAGATGCAGCTCTTTCGAAAGCGCGGGGCCGGCGATCGACAGCGTGGCGCGGTCGGCATAATTCACGGTCGTGACCAGAAACAGCATGGTCACGATGAACAGCCTGACGCGAGACCTCCTCACGTCCGTTGCGGACACCACTGCGCTCATCAGGCGCCTCCTTAGAACTCGAAATGTTTCCTCACGACGACTCCTAGAGGCGCGCGCGGCAAAGTGTCCAAGTTCAAGGGAGTATCGATCGATGCCGTTTTTGGATTGATGGAACGGCGGGTGGAGGGAACGATCTTGGCGGCGCCCAGACGCAAGCCAAAAGCTCGTCATTGCGAGCGCAGCGAAGCAATCCAGAATCTTTCAGCGGGAGACTCTAGAATGCTTCGCTGCGTTCGCAATGACGGTGGAGAGAACTCGCTTGCTTCTACTGCTGCGCGCCCGGTAGCAGCGGTGCCAGCAGTCCGCGCGTGACACCGGGCGACACTGCATCGAGCCCGAGCACGGCGCTTGCAGCCGGCAGCGCCGCGTCCGCCATCGCGGCGTGGCCTTCGGCGCTCGGATGCACGGCGCCGCCATAGACGGCGGAGAGCACGCCCCAGGTGGCGTCGTGGATGTCGGTCGGCTGGCTCGCCGCCGGCAGGCCCTGCGGATAGGTCATCGCGGCAAAATAGCTGTCATTGGCGTCGCGGATCCAGCGCGCACGCGGCAGGTAGGTGCGATACTCGGAGGCGCCGCGGCCGCACAGCATCGGCTGGCTCGCCGCGCTCACGATATCCGGATTGAAGCTCTGGCCGTTCTCGGCAAAACAGCTGCGATCGAATTCCGGATCGTTGCCCGAATGCGCGCAAAAGCCGTGATCGGCGAACGCGGCCTGATGCGTATCGACGAAGGTCATGCGGTCGGCCTCGGGATCGCGGCACAGTGCGCCGCGAGTGCAGGTGGCGAGCGCCTTGAGCTGCGGCAGGAATTCGGTGTCGACGAAGGTCGAGACGCGGGCAAGACGCTGCGGATCGGCGTTGAAGGCGGGATGGATGTCGAAGCCGGCGCGGCCGCCCCGGCAGGGCACGCCGCCATCGGCGAGTGCCGGATTGGCGTAGGAGACATAGACCACGTGCGAGAGGTCGCCGCCGACCAGCGGCTTCAGCGCCTCGCGCAGCTTGACGAAATTCTGCGGCAGCTCGCGCTGCAGCGCGTCGCGGGAATCGTCGACGCTCGCCATCACGCCGGAGCGGCGGAACAGCGCGCGCTCGGTTGCGGTCTCGACGATGACGTCGGCGACGAGGCCGGAGAAGTAGATGTCGTTGGCGCCGACCGAGAGCAGCACGAGATCGAGGTTGCGGTCGGGCTGGCGTTTTTTTGCAGCGGTGAGCGCCTCGCGCAGCTCGGCGACCTGGGCGTTCACGCTGGTCTGGCAGGTGCCGTTCTTGTTCGGTGCGCATTCGCGGGCGCGCTGCGAGCCGAGCAGCCCGTCACCGATGCTGGCGCCGGTGCAGGCGAGCGGCAGGAAGGTCACCGCGATGTGGGTGTAGCGCACCGCGAGCGCCAGCGCCGTGCGGGCCTGGTAGCTGTAGAGCGAACGGTGGCAGGGCGAGTTGAACCAGAGCGCGCCGTAGCGCTGCCAGTTGGCGAGCGTGTCCGGTGCCTCGCAGGCGCGCCCGCCCTTGTAGCCGGCGCGGCTCGGCCGGTAATATTGCGCACCCGCGGTGCCGAGATAGGAGCGGAAGCAGAAGCCCTCGTCCGAAAGTGCGAGCGGCCGGTCCGGATTGCCCTCGCCGGAGGCGATGCTGTCGCCGAGGCCGGCGACGAAGACGTCGCGGACCTGGATCTCGGTCTGGACGCGCTGGGTCGGATCGGAGCCGGAGGAGACGTCGACGGTCGCGACCGTCTGCTTGCCGTAGCGGACGCGCAGATTGATCGGCTCGGCGCAGTCGAAGGTCGAGGTCTGCGGCCCGTCGCCGTCGTCGAACGTCCACGCGCAGGTGGCTCCGACCGGCACCGCGCCGGTCAGGCGCACCGTGACCGGGTGGTCGATCGGGGTGATGTAGTTCTCTTTGACGTTGTCGCGGGTGCAGGGCTGGTTGACCCGGCCCTGGAGGTCGATGCAGAGCCGGTTGACCATGTTGCGGGCCCAGCCGCGGCCCTCGCTCTGGAGCTCCAGCGACTGCTCGGCGGCGAGGACGCTGCGGTTTCGCGCGTTCTCGACATGGAGCAGGAAATCGCGCTCCTCGCGGAATAGACGGAAGCGGTTGCGCACCTCCCAATTGATCTGCATGGCGCCGGCATCCTGCGCGGCCGCGCGCGGAAACGGCAAAGACGTCAGAATCCCGACAAGAAGCAGGGCGCCCGCGGAGAGGGTACGAAAGGATACAGGGATCATGGCCAGCGTGTTCAACGGCAAAGTTGAGGCGGAAATAAGAGAGGATTGCTCCTCCGCCTGCAACCTTTGTTTGACCGCTTTATCGCTTGTTGGCCTGCCGCAGCGCGCGTTCGCGCTCCATCGCTGCCACCTGCTTGGGCAGGTTGGCCTGCGCGCAGGCCTCCGCCAGCCGCCGCCGCTCCTGCCAAGGCTCGACCACGTTCATCCAGAGCTCGCGCGCGCCCATGATGGAGATGGCGAGGCCGAACGGGATCACGAAATAGAGGATGCGGAAGACCAGCAGGGTCGCAAGCAGCTGCTCACGGCCGAATTCCGGCAACGCTACCAGCATGGCGGCATCGAACACGCCGATCGAGCCGGGGGCATGGCTGGCAAAGCCGAGCAGCGTTGCCAGGATGAACACGACGGCGAGCGACAGGAAGTCGATCTGCGGGCTGGCCGGCACCAGCAGGTACATCGCCAGCGCGCAGAAGCCGAGATCGACCACGCCGATCAGGATCTGCACCAGCGTCAGCGGCGCCGAGGGCAGCACCACCTTCCAGCCCTTCTGGCCGAGCTCGCGTCGTTTCTCGCCCATGCAGAGCCAGACCAGATAGGCGGCGATGGAGGCGAGGCCGCCGAGCGCGATCAGCCGGTTAATGGATGACGGCAGCTGGTCCATGTAGGAGGCGGCATCGGGATGGATCGCCATGCCGATCGAGAGCACGAAGATGTTACCGAGCCAGAAGGTCAGGCCCGACAGGAAGCAGATCTTGGCGACATCGATCGCGTTCAGCCCGTAATCCGAATAGATCCGGAAGCGGATCGCCCCGCCGGTAAAGACCGTGGCGCCGATGTTGTGGCCGATCGAATAGGACGTGAAGCTGGAGAGCGCTGCAATGCGATAGGGCACATGCTTCTTGCCGATCGTTCGCAGTGCAAAAAAGTCGTAGAACGTCAGCGTACAGAACGCGAAGAAGACGCAGATCGCCGCCAGCCCGATATTGCCGCGGGGAATCTCGGTTAATGCGGTCAGGATGACGCCGGTATCGATGCCCTTGAGGGTCCGCACCAGCGTGGTGATCGCGAAGGCGATGATGAAGACGCTTGCGGCAATGCCGAGCCTTCGCCAGCCGATCCATCTCTTGAAGCCGCGTTTCAACGCGGGCAGCAGTCCGTGCATTCATCCTCCCGGCGGGGGGCAAGACCGACCGGGCCAGACATTGGCCGGTCGGGTGCGATCACTGCCTGAACTCGGCGTCGATCGCTAGGCATGATGTAGCTCATTTAAGGCAAAAACAGCGGCTTGTGCAGCCCTTGACAAGGATAGGTTCTGCGCCACACCGGCTGCTTTTGTCATACGTGGTTCACATCGGCCGCGCGTTAAGCATATGAGTCGCAAGATCGGCCCGGATCGCGTGGTCGTATCTCGACACGATGTCATATCGTGGCCCCGCCGGCATTGTTCCAGCGCAACGGATCGGGGCTTTTTTGGAACGTCGATGCCATGGGCTCGTTAGCGCCCCATCAGCAACCGAACACGGGCGGAATATGCGGCTTTTCGTGCAAGCCGGTGCCTCCGTGTTCCCGAAACCCGAGAGGATCGGACCGATGGGACTGTTCACAAAAGACATCAAGACCATGAACGACCTGTTCGTGCACCAGCTTCAGGACATCTATTACGCCGAACAGCAGCTCACCAAGGCGCTGCCGAAGATGGCAGACAAGGCGACCGATCCGCAGCTGAAGCAGGGCTTTTTGACGCACCTCGAAGAAACCAAGCAGCACGTCAAGCGGCTCGAGGAAGTGTTCAAGATGCACGGCACGCAAGTGAAGGCTGTCGACTGCCCGGCGATCGACGGCATCATCGAGGAAGCGGACGAGACCGCAGGTGAGGTCGCCGACAAGGCGGTGCTGGATGCGGCGCTGATCAATGCGGCGCAGGCCGCCGAGCACTACGAGATCGTCCGCTACGGCAGCCTGATCGCCTGGGCCAAGCAGCTCGGCCGGAGCGATTGTGCCGCCGTGCTGGCCAAGACGCTCGAGGAGGAGAAGGCGACCGACAAGAAGCTCACGACGCTTGCCGAGAGCAAGGTGAATCTGCGCGCGGCGAGCTGAGGCAAGGCTGGCTGCGAGGGGGCGCCGCGCGGTCATCCGCGCGGCGACTTGTTGCTGCCTCCATCCCCCGTGAAGGTGGGCGCGCTGGTGACGAGCCTTCACCAGTCGCTAATCATATCGGCGGCCGTCTTGCTGCCGGCCCCTCAATTGATCGGCCTGGTTGCAGCAGTTGAACGCGCAATGTGAGCAAACGCGCACATCCTCGATTCACCATTCCTGAAACAGGCGCGTAGCCGGTTACCGACTGTCCATTTCTGTCGGTTCAAGTGTCGGCCGATAGGGGCCGGCAATGTATCAAGTTCTCTACTGTCTCACGGACCAGCATGATTGGCGCCTGGTCGCGCTCGGTGGCGCAGTGTGTCTGCTCGCGAGCGCGGCAGCGATCAGCCTGTTTCACCGCGCGCGTGCAACGGATGGGGGTGCTCGCGTCGCGTGGATCGCGCTTGACGCCGTCGTCGCCGGCTGCGGCATCTGGGCAACCCATTTCATCGCGATGCAGGCCTACGGGCCCGGTGCAGGCGGCGCCTACAACGTTCCCGTGACAGTCCTGTCGCTGATCTTCGCCATCGCGGTCACCTTCATCGGCCTGAGCATCTCGGTATCGGCAAGGCGCTCGATCCCGGTTGCGCTCGGCGGCGCGGTCGTCGGCGGCGGCGTTGCAGCCATGCATTACACCGGCATGATGGCGCTCGAGATTCCCGCGCGCATCGGCTGGGCGAGCGGCATCGTAACGGTCTCGATCGTGCTCGGCATCGTCTTTGGTTCGCTGGCGCTGGTTGTCGCGGGACGACGCGACAGCCTCGCGAATGCTCTCGGTGCGTCGGTGCTGCTCACCGTCGCCATCGTCTCGCATCATTTCACCGCCATGGGCGCCGTGGAGCTGACGCCGGATCCTGCGATCGTCATCAGCGGCCTGTCGATCCCGCCGGCCTCCTTGTCCGTCCTCACCGCCAGCGCCGCGGTTGCCATCCTCGCGATCGCGCTCGCGGCGGCCGTGCTCGACCGCCGCGCCAAGGGCGAACTGGGACGCCAGCAGGTAGTGCTGGACAACGCGCTCGAGAACATGTCGCAGGGGCTGTGCATGTTCGATGCGGACGGCAAGATCATGCTGTTCAACGAGCGGTACGCGGCGATGCTGGGGCGCACCGACGTCCCGCTGGCGGGCCGCCTGCTGGTCGACGTGCTCAGGGAGGAGCAGGCCAGGGGCCAGTGGCAGGGCGATGCGGATGAATTCTTCGCGCGCCTCGTAGCCGACGCCCGCGAAGGCCGCAGCACCAGCGAGGTCGTCGACCGGTTCGGCCGATCCATCCGGGTCGTCAACCAGCCGATGCAGGGCGGCGGCTGGGTCGCGACCTTCGAGGACATCACCGAATGGCTGGAGGCACAGGCGAAGATCTCGCACATGGCGCGCCATGACGCACTGACCGGCCTGCCCAACCGCGTGCTGTTCCACGAGCAGCTCGAGCAGGGACTGCGCCGGGCCGGTTCGAACGACCAGCTCGCAGTGCTCTGCCTCGACCTCGACCACTTCAAGGACATCAACGATTCGCTCGGCCATCCGATCGGCGATGCGCTGCTCAAGGAGGTCGGGCGCAGGCTGAAAGCCACGGTCGGCGACGACGACACGGTGGCGCGGCTCGGCGGCGACGAGTTCGCCGTGGTCCAGATCGGACGCTCCGAGGAAGCGGCGGCGAGAGTCCTCGCCGGCCGCCTCGTCGAGGTGATCTCGGCGCCTTACGAGATCGACGACCATCAGATCATCATCGGGGTCTCGATCGGCATCTCGCTGTCGCCGCAGGACGGCAGCAATCCGGACGAGCTGCTGAAGAACGCCGACCTTGCGCTGTACCGCGCCAAGGCCGACGGCCGCGGCACCTATCGCTTCTTCGAGACCGGCATGGACGCGCGCGCACAGGCGCGGCGCCTGCTGGAAATGGATCTGCGCGCGGCGCTGCAACGCGACGAGTTCGAGCCGTACTACCAGCCGATCCGCGACGTCGCCAGCGGCCGCGTCGTCGCCTTCGAGGCGCTGTTGCGCTGGAACCATCCGCAGCGCGGCCTGATCGCGCCGATCAGCTTCATTCCGCTGGCCGAGGAGACCGGACTCATCGTCCAGCTCGGCGAGTTCGTGCTGCGCTCCGCCTGCTCCGACGCGGCCACCTGGCCCGACGATGTCGACGTCGCCGTCAACCTGTCCCCGGTGCAGTTCAGGAATCCGAACCTGATCGCATCGGTGACCGAAGCGCTGGCATTGTCGGGGCTCGCGGCGCAACGCCTCGAGCTCGAGATCACCGAATCCGTGCTGCTCCAGAACAGCGAGGCGACGCTGACCACCTTGCACGAGCTGCGCGCCATGGGCGTGCGGATCTCGCTCGACGATTTCGGCACCGGCTATTCGTCGCTGAGCTATCTGCGCAGCTTCCCGTTCGACAAGATCAAGATCGACCGTTCCTTCGTCTCGGAGCTGGCGACGCGCGAGGATTCCATGGCGATCATCCGCGCCGTGACCGGCCTTGGCCGCAGCCTCGGCATCGTCACCACCGCGGAAGGCGTCGAGAACGACGCCCAGCTCGAACTGCTCAGGCGCGAGGGCTGCACCCAGGCGCAGGGCTATCTGTTCAGCAAGCCGCGGCCTGCCTCGGATGTCGCGATCATGCTGGACCGCCCGCGGCTGCGCGCGTCGGCGTAAGGATCAGCCGCGGCGCAGCGCGAAATGCGCGCCGCAATATGCCATCACGGCGCCGAGGCACAGCGCGGCGAGCGCGGCCAGCAGGCCGGAAGTGGTCGGGACCGCGCTCGGCGCCGAGGCCACCTGGCCCGCGCCTGCCAGCAGGAGCACGCCGACCGCGATCAGGAACTGCCGCATGCGGTGCGGGATCTGGCCGTCGGCGGCGCTCTGCATCAAGCTTGCGGTGAAATAGCCGCCGGAAAAACCGACCGTGGCGATCAGCCACCAGGCGATCGCCGCGCCCGCGGGCATGAATTCATGCGTGTCGGAGCGCCAAAGGCCGCCGAGGTCGAGGCCGTAGCGCGCGCCCAGCATGTGCACGGCGAGCGCGAGCAGCACGCCGGAGATCACGGCGGCGCCGAGAATCAGGCGGCGCGGAAAAAAGGTCGTCTCAGCCATGTCCCGCTTGTAGGATGGGCGAGGGCGATCGCGCAAGCAGATCGCGGACGGGATTGATTGTCGATATGCAGGTTTCCGACGCGCAGGACGCCCCGGGTGCAAGCTACGCCTACAAGGCGTCGCTGATCGGCTCGGCGCATCGCTTCGAGCTGACGGACGAAGGCCTCTCCTGGCACATCGCCGGCCGCTCCGGCCTGTGGCGCTATGACGAGATCAGTGCTGTCAGATTGTCGTTCCGCCCGGTTTCGATGCAGCAGCACCGCTTTCGCGCCGATGTCAGCCACGCCGGCGGCGGCCGCATCAGGATCCTGTCGACGAGCTGGCAGACCGCGGCGCTGATGGCGCCGCAGGACAACGGTTTTCGCAGCTTCATCGTCGAATTGCACGCACGGATGGCCAAGGCCGGCAGCCGCGCGACGCTCACCGCCGGCCTCGGCGGCAAGACTTATGCAGTCATGCTGGCGTTCCTGGCGGTGCTGACGGTGGCGATGACGGGGCTGTTGATCCGCGCACTTCTGATCGGCGAGTTCGCCGGCGCATTGTTCATCCTCGGCTTTGCCGCGCTGTTCGCCTGGCAGGTCGGCGGCTTCGTCCGGCGCAACCAGCCGCAGAGCTACGGCTTTGATCAAGTGCCCAGGGCCCTGCTGCCCTAGACGGCGCGTCACTCCGTCGAGTCAAAATCCTCTTCCTTGGTGCCGAGCAGCGAGACGAGCGTGCGCAGGCCGGAATCGAGCTGCTCGAGAGTGGGCGGGGCGAGGGCGAGGCGCACCGCGTTCGGCGCGTGACCATGCGCGATCGCGAAGGTCGAGGACGGCGTCAGCGCGATGCCGCGCCGGGCGGCCGCGGCGACGAAGGTCTGCGAGCGCCAGTGCGGCGGCAGCGTCAGCCAGAGATGATAGGCGCGCGGATCGGCGGCGAGCTGGTAGCCGGTGAGCAGCCTTGCCGCGGTCTGCTGCCGGCGCGTAGCGTCGATGCGCTTGAGCCGCGTCAGCTCGGCGACGGTGCCGTCGGCCATCAGCCGCTGCCCGGATGCGAGCGCATGGCCCGAGGCGATCCAGCCGCCGGTGCGGACCGCGCTCATCACGCTTTCGCGCAAGTGCGGCGGCGCGACGAGGATGCCGAGCGCAAGGCCCGGCGCGACCTTCTTGGACAGGCTGTCGATCAGGATGCAGCGGTCCGGCCCGAGCGCCGCCAGCGGCGTGTCGTCGGCGAGGAAGCCGTAGACGGCGTCCTCGATGATGGTGAGATCGAGCTTCTCGGCGACGCGCATGATGTCGGCGCGCCGTGTTGCGTTCATGGTGACGCCGAGCGGGTTCTGGATGATGGGCTGGAGATACAGCGCCGACAGATGCGCTTCGCGATGCGCCTTCTGGATCGCATCGGGCCGCGCGCCGAATTCGTCCATCGGAATCGGCACCAGCGTCACGCCCAATCGCGCGGCGATGCTCTTGACGTAAGGATAGGTCAGCGCCTCGACGCCGCAGCGTCCGCCTGTCGGCACCAGCGCGGCGAGCGCGGCCGCGAGCGATTGCTTGCCGTTGGCGGTGAAGACGATCTGCTCGGCCTGCGGCGTGAAATCCTTGCGCGCGAGATAGGCCGCGGCCGCATTGCGCGCGCTCTTGGTGCCGGTGCTGGTCGAGACGCGCAGCGCCGATTCCAGCGCGTCGACGCGCTCGAGCCCCGCGAGGCTCTTGGCGATCATCGCCCATTGCTGCGGCAATAACGGATAATTGACCTCGAAATCGATCCGCGCGTCGCGCGGCTCGCTCAGCGCCTCGACCTCGCGCCTGATGTCGCCGGAGATGAAGGTGCCGCGGCCGACCTCGCCGACGACGAGGCCGCGACGGAGCAACTCCGTATAAACCCGGCTCGCGGTCGAGACCGCAATACCGCGGTCATAGGCAAAATTGCGCTGCGGCGGCAGCCGGTCGCCCGGCCTTAACGTGCCGTTAGAGATATCCGAGGCAATGGCATCGGCAAGCTTCACGTACTCGAACTTGGACATTATTGCACCGAGAGCAATGTTTTACTTGCTCCGAGTAGTGTACTGGAGCATTTAAGTTCCATCAAGATCCACGATTGAGCCGAGGTGAGCGAGAGCAATCCGACGGCAAATGAGGTGCAGGCGCTCAGGCGTTTGTGCCAACGGCATCCGCTTCGCCGCGTGGACAACAGGCCGGAGAAGAAAATGACCACGATCTCGCAAACTGCCGGGCGGAGTTTACGCCCATCCTCGTCGAGCGGATTTTTTGGCACGCTCGTCACTGCCGCCACTGCGCTGTTCGACCGCCTGGAGCGCCGCTCCGCCGTCAAGACGCTGAACGAGCTCGACGACCGCGCCCTGCGCGACATCGGGATCAACCGCAGCCAGATCGAGGACGCGGTGTACGGCCAGTTCAAGGCCGAGCTGACGCGGTATCTGTAAGGCTCTCTCGTGTCCCGGACGCGCTGCAACGCGTAAGCGTTGCTGCGCAGAGCCGGGACCCAGCGAGCCCAAGCACTCGCTGCAACATGGGCCCCGGCTCTGCAGCGCACCGCTACGCGCTGCGCGGCGTCCGGGGCACGAGACCTGAGTTTCTCGCGCTCATCTGTATCCACATCGTCATTGCAGACACACATTCGCATCCTCGCGGCTTGTTTCGCCCGAGCTTTGCCTGATCGCTC
>NZ_AKIY01000323.1 GCF_000282615.1 Bradyrhizobium sp. YR681
GTGGCAGGGCCGGCTGCCGGTGCCCGGCGTTGCCAATCCCATGACCTATCTCTGGAAGGGCGAGCAATATGTCGCGATCGGCGCCGGCGGTCACTCCGAGGCCGGCACCTCGATCGGAGACAGTGTCGTTGCCTTCCGCCTGGCGCGGCCGGGCGAGGGACCGTCGCTATGGTCGCGCACGATCGATCGTCCGGGCGGACGATTCTTCACGGTGTCGGCGGCGATTGCGTTCGCGTTCATCGCACTCGTGATCGCGGGCCTGCGCTGGCGCCGTCGTCATCGTGCCGTGCGAGTATAGCGCGACATCGCGCGTGCGATGCGAACGATCATTCATATGATATGGACTACTGTACGAAAGCGAGGCCGATGCGCCTGTCGCTGCGCCACACTTCGCGGCAATCCCGTACAAAATTGTCGCGCGCGATCGAAAGTGTGAGAGATTTCGGCAGTATGACAGAGACCTCGAGGTCGATCGCCGCGCCGCCTTCCGACATGTTTCGAACCGTGCACGCGATCCCGCCGTCTTCAAAAGTGAGCTTTCCACCCTTGAAAACACGGTAACGCTGCGCTGCACGCTTCTCGATCATCCGCATTAATCCATAATGACGATCGTGAAATAGTGCATAGAAATTACGTTGAACTAAACTCAATACTGGCGCTACTTGCGCAGCGCTTCAGACTTCGTTTACGACGTTGAAGCGGCGAGTCACCCCCGCCGACTTTCCTCACAAGCCTTTCCTTTATGGCGTTACGCGCCGATGGAGATTCCGATGAAGACCACGCTTTCGATCCTGTTCGCCGCAGCGTTCTCGCTGTCATCGATGCCTGCCCACGCCGTCAAGTGGGATCTCTCGACCATGACCTGCAAGCAGTTCCTCGAGAGCGGCGAAGACAACATCTCGGTCGTGCTGACCTGGATGGACGGCTGGTACAAGGGCGACGAAGACAACGCGATCATCGACACCGACGTGTTCATCGAGAATGCAAAGAAGTTCGGTGCCTATTGCGGAAAGAATCCAACCGTCAGCATCGTCACTGCGGCCGACGAAATTCTCGGCAAGTAATTCTTGAAGGCAGGCCGGCTGAAGCGCGGATAAAATCGCGCTCCAGCATCTCGCTTCGATCCGATCGTGATAGAGAGCCGCGGTGCGCCTTGCGCTCACGCGGCTCTCTTCTTTTGGGATGATTTTCAGCCCGGCAGCATCGCGAACGCGCTCGACACCATCGCCACCTGCTTGTTGTCGGTGGCCGAAAGCAGCGTGACGTGGCCAAAGCTCATGGTGCGTCCGAGCCGCACCACGCGCGCATCGGCCAGTACGTCCGAGGAGGAGACCGCGCGCATGAAATGCGTGGTCTGGTCGACCGTCGTCATCGGACGATAGCCGCGATTGGCGGCGAGGTTCGCGATCACCATCGCGGTGTCGGCGAGCGCCATCAGCGCCTGGCCGCAGACCACGCCGCCGTTGCGGCACAGCCGCTCCGAGAATGGCATGCGGAGCAGCGCGCCCGGCTGCCAGTCCGCTACGTCCGCCGGCTGAACGTGCTCGATGCGCTCGACGGTGAGGTTGAGATCCTGGACCCAGGGCGCAAAGACCTCGCCGAGGATGCGTCTGGCGTCGTCGATGCCGAACTCGGTGTCTGGCTGCGATGGCATTGCGGTCGTTGCCTCCTGTGTTGCCGGATGTTTCGGCGCATCTTGCGCGGATCGGCGCGGCAAAGTCACCCGGTCTGGCGCCGGTCTCCTCGGCTTGAAAATGCCCGACTTCGCCCGATATGATGGCATGCTTGGGAGCGGGTGGACGATGTTGCGTCGGTGTGTCCTCGTGTTTTCGCTGGTGGCGCTCGGCCTCGTGCTGGACGGCTGCACCAGATGCGGCCCGATCTGGGACGATTGGCTGCATGCACCGAAATCGTGCCGATCGGATCGCCTCTAGGCTCTAGCGCGGCATTCGGGTCCGGACGGCCGGTTGACAGGGACGACAAGGCGCGGTTGATCCGCCCCAGATGGATGATCGAGGAGTATGTGATGAAGCTTTTCCGTATGGCGGCGGTGCTGCTGGCCGTGCTGGCGGCTCCGGCCTATGCGCAAATGCCCAATCTGAATTTGCTGCAGGAAGGCCCGGGCAAGACCCCCGAGGAGAAGGCAGCCGATGCAGAGCGCGAAAAGGCCTACAAGGAGACGCTGAAGAAGATCCCCGACGCCAAGGCGTCCAACGATCCCTGGGGCGGCATGCGCTCCGATCCGCCGAAGCAACCCGCGCCGAAGGCGGCCGCGACCAGCGCGCCGAAGAAGACCAAGACCGGCACGGCCGCGAACTGACGGGATGGCCCCGACGGAGGCGGCTGACGCCTCCGGCCGGGACTCCCCTTCATCCGGCCCGCTCCCTACATTGCCCTCATGTGCTGCGTAGAGGAGGGCAGGTCATGGCCGATCGTCCGCGGGATCTCGCCGAACGCATGGCGCGCCGGCGCGGGATCGGCGGCAAGCCGGCCGGGCGCGACGGCGACGGCTACCTGCGCGAGACCTTCACCCTGCCGCGCGCGGCGGCGCGGGCGAGGGCGGAGGCGTTCTTCGCCCGCTACCCCAAGGCCGGCTATATGAGCGTGGTCGAGACTTGGCGCGAGCTGCCCGGCGGCGACATCGAATTCACCATGCGGCGGCTGCCCAGCGCGGATTAGCGGCCGCGCCTAGTCCAGCGTCTCGGCAACGATACGGATGCGGAACACCGGCTGCTTGGCCTCGTCCAGGAGCTCCATGTGCCATTCGGAGTTTTCCTTGAGCCTGCGGGCAATGCCCACGGCCATGTCGGCGCACACGCTGGTCATTTCCTTCCAGGCCAAATCGCGGTCGGCAAATTCCGTCGCCTGGTCCGCACAGCCAGAATAACAGCCGTTCCGGATTCGAAAGAAATAGAGCGGCATGGCTGGCACCGGTCGCGTGATGGCCCGGCTTCAAGGCCGTGGGTGCGCAGTGCAGTCCCAAACCACCGGCAGATCAATTCCGGGCCGCTACGGACACCACCCCCGGCCCGGGATGCCGCGGTTCCGTGCAAGCCATGGCGTATTGCGGCGCACAATCGCGCCGGTCTCGGCCCGGCAGTTCAGGCCGTCTCGTTCAGGCCGTTTTGCGTCCGATCGCTTTCAGCTCCCGATCGATGCGCAGCTGCACGCGCCGGATCGCCAAGAGGTCGATCTTGGTCTCGGTTTTGCCGGTCTTGAGCTGTTCGCCGATGCGGAACTGCCACTGCCAGATTCCAGGAATTGCCGTCTTGGCGACGGTGAACTCGACGCCCCTGTGATTCATGGTCTCACCTCCCACGATTCACCTTCCATCAATGCAAAACATGTTGGGCGTCATAATATTCCCGGGACAAGAGAAATCTGCTGATAAGTCTTGGATAGTTCACGGAAATCTCGCAAGCGCGCGCGCTCCGAAACAAACGAAATCCGATTTCGAAAGATGCGGGCTCGCGGCGTGCGCAGGATCAATCGCCAGACGACGTGTGCAACTGCGGAACTTTGTTCATGGTCGGAGAACCACGGAGCAGGGAACGCGGCCTGACGGTTCCGGACTCCCGCGACGGGAACTGCCGCGCTCGCGGCCGCAGGCGACACGATAGGTCGCGACCATTCGAAGCGAACATGCGTGTTTGAGGCTTTTCCACTTTTGCGTGCGGCGCATCTATGCTCTGCTGAGGCGCCGAAGAGCCGAAGAGCGGGAGCGCGACGTCGCGAGAGAGGAACGCGTGAACTGGCTGAGACATCTTGTGCTGCGCTGGGGTGCACGAAATTTCTCGCTGGTCTGTCCGCATTGCCGGCACCCGGCGTCGTCGTCGACGTTCAGGCGCGGACGCTATATGCTCGGTGACGAGACGCTCGTCTGTGACGCCTGCGGCGAGACCAGCGTCGTCACCTTCTGGCGCTTCGAAGGTTTGTCGTGCCGCGCTGATCGCACTGACGCGAGGCAGTGCGCGCCGCTGCCGAACTCGCGGCACTGAGCGAGCGCCGGCGATCCCGCGGCACATCCATCTCGATGCGCGTGACGGCATGTCCCTTGCTTGACCTGACGACGGCCAACAACATGGGCGCGTCATGCTCGGCATTCCCCGCCGCTATTCTAATTTCGTCTTCGGTGTCATCCAGTCCGGCCTGACCTCGCTGATCGCGGCGGGCATCGCCAGCTTTCCCGCAACGGGTGCGACGGTCTTCCTCGCGCACTGGATGGTGTCGTGGCTGATCGCATGGGCCGCGATGCTGCCGATCGTGCTGCTCGCGGCGCCCGCGATCCGCGCCTTCTCGCTGCGGCTGACGCGGGAGGAGAGCGGCGGGCAGGCATGAAAAAACCCCGCTTGGGGAGAGCCAAGCGGGGAGAAGGTTATTGGAGGCTGAGGTGCTGGGCTGCAACACCATAGCCAAACGACCCTAGCTGGCCGAGCTTACGACAGCCTGACAACGCCGCAGATCCGCTTGCGCCCGAGGCGCTGGTCCATCCGCGCAAAACAGAAAACCCCGCTCGGGGAGGAGCGGGGTCGTCGGCTGGGTATGGAGGCCCGGTGTTGGTCCACCGGGCGCAGCGACATTAGGCGAATCTGCTGACAGGTGCCTGACGGCAGTGGCGAAAGCTGCGTCCTGGAGGCCGCAGACTGGCCCCGCACGCGTCCCAATTTGGCCACCCGACCGCACCACTCAAGCCACAGCCGCAGGCGAGATTCCGCAATGCCCGGCGCAGCCATGGGGGAAACGTGGCCCGCCGGGAGCGGGGTGGCATCATGGACAACGTAGAGCGGTCATTTGCCGCCGCGACAGCGGCTGGCTTCGTGGTGCTGGTGATCGGCCTCGTGCTGCTGGCGCTGCTGTGAGCCGGTGCACGCAACACCCGGCCATCGCGCATGCCGGTGGCCGGCGCACGGACGCGCCTTTCAAAAAACTCGAAAACAACCCCATGCACAGTAGGCCGCCACACAATCGTGACGGCTGATCAATGAGTTAAATGAGGTATTTAGATACCTGAAGCCCGGCCTAATGCACCTTGATCGCGTCGAGCGGCAGGTGCAGTTCGGCGGCGCGCTCTTCGCGGTCCTTCCTGCGGAACTCGTTTTCCTTCCGCTCGAACTTGATCATCTCCTCATGCGCCGCCTCGAGCAGATGATTGCGCCTGGTTGCATCATGCTGCGTGTTTTCCGTCATGGCCGAGGTGTCCCCATTATTGCGGCCCAACCCGATAGAAGGCCGCAAACCGCGAAAAAGTTCGATGCCGCGGGATTGTGGAAGCATGACGGCATCCAGCGCGTGCGTCTTTGATGCACGTCAGCTTCAGGCGACGCCACGATCGGCAACGTCGCACCTCACTTTTTGCGAAGGGCAGGGAGCGCAGGGCGCTGGCGTTGCTCATTCCCGGCGACGCGAAGATCCAGGTTTCCGCCAGCTGGCTCGCATTGATGCTGTTCAGCGATCCGCGAAAATGATGCAGCGCGGACGAAAGGCGTCGCGTTGCTCTATCTGTACAGCAAGGTGCCGAGGCACATGATCAGCATCACGGTGCCGAGCGCAGCTGTGACGAGCGCGCGTTCCGCCTTGTTCGTCAGCTCATCCTCTGGCATGGCGCCCTCTCGAATTCACGAGGGGGCAACTTAACAAATGTCAGGTTGTTCCGAGCTCACAGCTCCCATCGCGCACTAGTGGCAAGGTTTCGTCGCGGACCGGACAGACAAGGGTCCGGACTGGGTTTTGACTGGGCTTGCGCGGCCTGGAAGCCGCTCGGCCACCCGAAGGCCCCGGCGCTTGCATCCAGCCCCTGAGCGCTGGGGCCGATCGCGGCCATGGAAGCAAAAACGCCGCCCGCTTAAATCAAGCGCGGACGGCGGCATTCCAGCCCCGGGAGGGTGAGAGTAAAATCCCGATAGTTGTTTGTCCGTGCGATTGGGCGAAAGGTTCATTCGTTCGAATGACGTCGTCGGCCGAACGGGTGTGCAACTGGCGGCGTGGTCGATGTTACGCACAGTCCGCCGGCTGCGCGAGGCGGCTTCAGGCCACTTCATCCTCCCAAACATGCTTGCGACACTTGCTGCACTGGAAGAGTTGCACGTTTCGGTTTGCGGTCGGATCGAACAAAGTCAGGATCCGCTGTCCGAGCGCGAGGAAGCATGAGGGGCACTTCGGGCCGTTGGCCCGAGAGGAATCCGCCTTGTCCGTCTCTGTCATCTTGGCCGGCCTCACCGCTCTTGATCAGGCGGGAGCGCAAGAGCTCTCAGTCACCGATAATCGCCGAGGTCCGATCGGTGATGTCAGGCTAATAGCATCTGTGCCCGGTTCCGGACATAGGAACCGTGTCGTCCGGTGTTAGTCACGCGAGTGAATTGGGATACTGCCTATCAACTCAATCGAGGCGGCCTCGCGCTGCCCAACTGGGGCCACCGAACAAGGCGAACGGAAGCGGTCCCCATGCCAGATCCGTTTGAGCTTCGCGGCCAAGGCCGCGGCGATGTGCTCCATCCAGCGCTGATCCTCCGCCAGTTTCAGAAGGAGGGCGTCCTGGGCGTCGTTGTCGTTGAAGATTTGCGGACGGGGAGTAGGCGCGATCTTCTCAATGAGAATGAACATGCGGTCCTGCTTTCAACAGGAGCAAGTACCGGCACCCGCCAAAAGTTCCCGCGCCGGGGGAGATGATAATCGGGAGGCCGCAGCCCGGGCGATCTCAGCCACCCGCCCATGTGCGAGCCGGTCTCGGTCTGTCTGGCTTTGCGGAGCAGGGTTTCGGGCTATGGGCTCAAGAGGGGGCCGGAATTGCCCCCATTTCCATACAAAGCGGGCGCCAACTGAGGCGGCCTTACTCCTGCTCGCGGCCAAGTTCTATCTTCAGGGCGGCGCGGCCAATGTCCGTGATCCGGTAGAATCCAGGACGGCTCTCTTCAAGAATCCCAAGCGCCAGACAATCTTCCACCATCCAATCTGGAAGGTCGGCGTCCTCTGCTCCGTTTTGAAGACTCTGAAGCGTGCCCGTCTGATCGCTCGTGAGTGCAGGCGGGAACAGTATCCGTAAGTCTTTGGGCGACTTGCTCATCAGAACCAAGAATAGGCCATTTCAGGCCAGTCTTGAAATCAAGCTAGGCTACCCGCGCTCGGAAACAGGCCAGCGCCCAAATTCACAAAAGAACATATTGCGAACTAGGAACAAATAGGGTACATTGCTTTTATCGCCAGCCCGCCCCGCCAATCGTTTGTCCCCCTAGCGAATCCTCGCCATAAGGAGCACGACCCAATGTCCACCACTGCCCTGCGTATCGTCGAAGGATCTTCCATGGACAAGACTAAAGCTCTGGCCGCCGCGCTCTCCCAGATCGAGCGCCAGTTCGGCAAGGGCTCGGTGATGAAGCTCGGCAAGAACGACCGTTCCATGGATGTCGAGGCGGTGTCCTCGGGCTCGCTGGGGCTCGACATTGCGCTGGGGATCGGCGGCCTGCCAAAGGGACGCGTCGTGGAAATCTACGGGCCGGAATCCTCGGGCAAGACCACGCTGGCGCTGCACACGGTCGCGGAGGCGCAGAAGAAGGGTGGCATCTGTGCCTTCATCGACGCCGAGCACGCGCTCGACCCGGTCTATGCGCGCAAGCTCGGGGTCAACATCGACGAGCTCCTGATCTCGCAGCCGGACACCGGCGAGCAGGCGCTGGAAATCTGCGACACGCTGGTGCGCTCGGGTGCGGTGGACGTCCTGGTGGTCGATTCGGTCGCGGCGCTGGTGCCGAAGGCCGAGCTCGAGGGCGAGATGGGCGATGCACTGCCGGGTCTCCAGGCGCGGTTGATGAGCCAGGCGCTGCGCAAGCTCACGGCCTCCATCAACAAGTCCAACACCATGGTGATCTTCATCAACCAGATCCGCATGAAGATCGGTGTGATGTACGGCTCGCCGGAAACCACGACCGGCGGCAATGCGCTGAAATTCTACGCCTCCGTCCGCCTCGACATCCGCCGCATCGGCGCGATCAAGGAGCGCGACGAAGTGGTCGGCAACACCACGCGCGTCAAGGTGGTGAAGAACAAGCTGGCGCCGCCCTTCAAGCAGGTCGAGTTCGACATCATGTACGGCGAGGGCGTCTCCAAGATGGGCGAGATCCTCGATCTCGGCGTCAAGGCCGGCATCGTCGAGAAATCCGGCGCCTGGTTCTCCTATGACAGCCAGCGTCTCGGCCAGGGCCGCGAGAATTCGAAGGCGTTTTTGAAGGCCAACCCCGACATCACCGCCAAGATCGAGACTGCGATCCGCCAGAACTCCGGCCTGATCGCCGAGCAGATTCTCGCCGGCACGCCGGAGCGCGACGCCGACGGCGAGGAGCCGGCGGACGAGTAAGCCTTACCGCGAAGAGTTTTTCGCGAGGAGCGGGCGCTGAGGACGTTGAGTTGCCGACGTCTTCGGGGCCCGTTTCGTTTTGCGCTGTAGGCCGTAGGGTGGGCTAAGGCGCGCAAGCGCCGTGCCCACCCTATTTCAACACAGACAAAGGTCGCGGGCACGCTTCCGCCTTCGCTCTTCGAGCTACGGCGGACGAGTTGCTTTGCCCATCCCCCGCCGCGTCTTACTCCGCGGCTTCCGCGTAATCGCTCACCGGCGGGCAGGAGCACACCAGATTGCGGTCGCCATAGACGTTGTCGACGCGGCCGACCGGACTCCAGTATTTGTCGGTGCGCGAGCTGCCTGCGGGGAAGCAGCCTTCGGCGCGGGTATAGGCGCGCTTCCAGTCGTCGTCCGCGATGTCGTGCACGGTGTGCGGGGCGTGGCGCAGCGGCGAGGCCGTGATCTCGAAGCGGCCGGCCTCGACCTCGGCGATCTCCTTGCGGATCGCGATCATCGCGTCGCAGAAGCGATCAAGCTCTGCCCTGGATTCCGATTCGGTCGGTTCGATCATCAGCGTGCCCGGCACCGGGAAGCTCATGGTCGGGGCGTGGAAGCCGTAGTCGATCAGGCGTTTTGCGATGTCGTCCACGGTGACGCCTGATGTCGTCTTCAGCGGACGGGGATCGACGATGCACTCATGCGCGACGCGGCCCTTCTCGTTCTTGTAGAGCACGGGAAAGTGCGGATCGAGCCTGGCTGCGATGTAGTTGGCGTTGAGGATCGCGATCTCGGTGGCGCGCTTGAGGCCGTCACCGCCCATCATCAGGATGTAAATGTAGGAGATGGTCAGGATCGACGCCGAGCCGAACGGCGCGGCGGAGACCGGGCCGACCGGCGCTTCACCGTTCGTCGCCGGGTGGCCGGGCAGGAACGGCGCAAGATGCGCCTTGACGCCGATCGGGCCCATGCCGGGGCCGCCGCCGCCATGCGGAATGCAGAAGGTCTTGTGCAGATTGAGATGGCTGACATCGGCGCCGTAATCGCCGGGCCGCGAGAGGCCAACCTGCGCATTGAGGTTGGCGCCGTCCAGATACACCTGGCCGCCATGGCTATGCACGATGTCGCAGATCTCGCGAATGTGCTCCTCGAAAACGCCATGGGTCGAGGGATAGGTGATCATGACCGCGGCGAGATCGTTCGAATGCTTTTCCGCCTTGGCGCGGAGATCATTGACGTCGACGTCGCCGTTCTTCTCGCAGGCGACCACCACCACGTCCATGCCGACCATCGCGGCCGAGGCCGGATTGGTGCCGTGAGCGGAGGAGGGGATCAGGCAGATTTTGCGGTGCGTCTCGCCGCGCGCCGCGTGATAGCCGCGGATCGCAAGCAAGCCGGCATATTCCCCCTGCGCGCCCGAATTAGGCTGCAGCGAGATCGCGTCATAGCCGGTGATGTCGCACAGCCATTGTTCCAGCCGCGCGAACAGCGCGTGATAGCCCCTGGCCTGCTCGCGCGGGGTGAACGGATGGAGGCTGCCGAACTCCGGCCAGGTCAGCGGCATCATCTCGGTGGTCGCGTTCAGCTTCATGGTGCAGGAGCCGAGCGGGATCATGGCGCGGTCGAGCGCGAGGTCGCGGTCGCTGAGCTTGCGCATGTAGCGCAGCATCTCGGTCTCCGAGCGATGCGCGTGGAACACGGGATGGGTGAGGTAGGTGGTGGTACGCTTCAGCGTATCAGGCACTGCCTCGCGCGTCGTGGCGTCGATTTCGGCGTAAGACAGCGTACCGCCGAAGGCGCGCCAGACGGCTTCGACAGTCGCCGGCGTCGTGGTCTCGTCGAGTGCGATCCGCAAGCTCGTATCGCCAACACCAAGATTGATCTTTTCGGCGGCGGCGCGCGCGACGATCTCGGCTCGCCCTGCACCGGCATCCACGCTGAGTGTGTCGAAGAAGGTTTCGGACTGCAGCGCAAAGCCGAGCTTGCGCAGGCCCGCCGCGAGCACGGCGGCGCGGCGGTGCACGTTGCGCGCGATCTGCGTCAGGCCCTCGGGGCCATGATAGACCGCGTACATCGAGGCGATCACGGCGAGCAGCACCTGCGCGGTGCAGATGTTGGAGGTGGCCTTCTCGCGGCGGATGTGCTGCTCGCGGGTCTGCAGCGCGAGGCGATAGGCCGGCGCGCCACGGGAATCCACGGACAGGCCAACGATGCGGCCGGGCAGCGAGCGCTTCAAGGCATCGCGCACCGCCATATAGGCCGCGTGCGGCCCGCCATAACCCATGGGGACGCCAAAGCGCTGCGCCGAGCCGATCGCGATGTCGGCGCCAAGCTCGCCGGGCGAGGCGAGCAACGTCAGCGCGAGCAGGTCCGCGGCCACGATCGCGAGCGCGCCCTTTGCCTTGAGCGCCGCGATCGCGGGCCGGAGGTCGCGCAGGGCGCCCGAAGAGCCCGGATATTGCAGCAGCGCGCCGAGCACGTCACACTTGTCGAGATCAACGAGGGGATCGCCGACGACCAGGGTCCAGCCCAGCGGCTCGGCACGGGTGCGCATCACCGCCAGCGTCTGCGGATGCACGTCCTTGTCGACGAAGAAGGCCTTTGCCTTGACCTGCGAATGCCGCTCGGCGAGCGCCATCGCTTCGGCCGCGGCGGTTGCTTCGTCCAGCAGCGAGGCGTTGGCGACGTCGAGCCCGGTGAGGTCGCAGATCATGGTCTGGAAGTTGAGCAGCGCCTCCAGCCGGCCCTGGCTGATCTCGGGCTGATAGGGCGTGTAGGCCGTGTACCAGGCCGGGTTCTCAAGGATGTTGCGCTGGATCACCGCGGGCAGGATCGTGCCGGAATAGCCTTGGCCAATCAGCGAGGTGAAGACCTGGTTCTGGGCGGCCAGCTCGGCCATGTGCGCGATCGCCTCGGTCTCGCTCAAGGGCTTGCCGAGATCGAGCGGGGCGGCCTGCCGGATCGACGCCGGCAGCGTCTCCGCCATCAGCGCGTCGACGCTCTTGGCGCTGACGGTTTCGAGCATTGCGGTGACATCGCGCGCCGACGGGCCGATGTGGCGGCGAACGAAAGTGGCGGTGTCGCCGTTGGATTTGCGGTGCGCGGTCATCATGGGTCCTCGCTTTAGATTTCGCTGTCGCCGTCATGCCCCGCGAAGGCGGGGCATCCAGTAAACGCAGGCGTCACGGCTTGAACCGAGAAGCTGCGGCGTACTGGATCGCCCGCCTGCGCGGGCGATGACACTGAATGTGAGGTCAGTGCTCGCTTCATCTCACGCCGTATGTGCCTTGTACGCGGCTTCATCCATGAGGCCGCCGAGCTCGCTCTTGTCGGCAATCTTGATCTTGAAGAACCAGGCCTTGCCTTGCGCGTCCGAGTTCACCAGCGCCGGCTCGGCGGCGAGCTCGGCGTTGGTCTCGAGCACTTCGCCGGTGACAGGCGCGTAGACGTCGGAGGCGGCCTTGACCGACTCCACGACGGCGGCGGCTTCCGTCTTCTTCAGCGTGCGGCCGACTTTGGGCAATTCGACGAACACGACGTCGCCGAGCTGGGACTGCGCGTAATCGGTGATCCCGACGGTGGCGACGTCGCCGTCGATGGCGAGCCATTCATGGTCGGAAGTGTACAGCGTCGTGGTCATTGTCTTGTCCTCAGCGTTTGTAGGTGTTTTTCACGAAGGGCATGGCGGCGACGGTGAGCGGCAGAAGCTGGCCGCGCACCTCGGCGAAGAGATTTGTGCCGAGCGCGCTCCGGCTCACGGGCACATAGCCCATCGCCACTGGCGCATTCAGGCTCGGGCCAAAACCGCCCGAGGTGACCTTTCCGATCGGCTCGCCGCCCGCGCTATCGGCGAACAGCAGCGCGCCCTCGCGCACCGGCGCGCGGCCCTGGGCGAGCAGGCCGACGCGGCGGCGGGATGCGCCGTTGTCGAAATGGGCCAGGATCTTGTCCGCGCCGGGGAAACCGCCGGTGCGCGCGCCGCCGCTGCGGCGGCTCTTCTGCACCGACCATTCCAGCGCGGCTTCGACCGGGGTGGTCGCGGTATCGATGTCGTGGCCGTAGAGACAGAGCCCGGCTTCCAGCCGCAGGCTGTCGCGGGCCCCTAAGCCGATCGGCATGACATCAGGGCTTTCCAGCAGCGTTTTTGCAAGGCGCTCCGCGTCGGCGGCGGGGACCGAAATTTCAAAACCATCCTCGCCGGTGTAGCCGGAGCGCGACACGAAACAATCGAGGCCGGCGACCTTGTGCGGGCCGGCGTCCATGAACTTCATGGCGGGCGCCTCTGCACACAATTTCGCCAGCACCGATTCCGCTTTTGGACCCTGGAGCGCAATCAGCGCGCGGTCGGCAAGCTGATCGATGATGCAGTCGCCGGAGAGATTCGCGCGCAGATGAGCCTCGTCCGCGTCCTTGCAGGCGGCGTTGACGACCAGGAACAGGTGATCGCCGAAATTGGCGACCATGAGATCGTCGAGGATTCCGCCATCCGCATTGGTGAACTGGGCATAGCGCTGCCGCCCGGGTGCAATCGCCACGATGTCCTGCGGCACCAGCCGCTCCAGCGCGCGGGCGGCGTCCTCGAGCTTGCCCGATTTCGGCCGGAGCGCGAGCTGGCCCATGTGGGAGACGTCGAACAGGCCGGCCAGCTTGCGGGTATGGAGGTGTTCCTTCAGTACGCCCGCGGGGTACTGCACGGGCATGTCATAGCCCGCGAACGGCACCATCTTGCCGCCGAGGGAGACATGCAGCCCGTGGAGGGGCGTCTTTTTCAGGGAATCTTGGTCGTCGCGCGCAAGCATTACGGGGCCCTCGGCGGTTCCCCGGGGACGATTCCCCGGAAGCAACCAGTCGAAGCCCCATCTGTCGCTGTGCCTGAGAGTATTATCCCGTCGGCGGACGCAGTCCGGACCTAAGCCCGTCGGCGCCTCTTTCCAGATGTCGTCAAAGCCACGCGGTCCTTTTGCCTGAGAGTTTCCGGGGCGGTTGCTCCTTCGGCGCCGGCTACCAGTTGCCGGTCTCTCCCGACGTGGCCGTACGATACAGATGGGTACAGACCACAGGCCGGCCAAGCCTGTCAACGCGGCTCGAGCGGCTTTCAACGGGATTGCGCTGACACGGCAACCCACTGATCACATTGCACAGTTTCTGGACAGCGAAGCTGGCCTTGTCTAAAAGCGCTTTGACCCGCAGATATCAGCCCAAATGTCAGGTTTGGATGGCAGTAAAGCGGGTTCTAAAGCGCGATGAGAGTCATCGCGCTTTAGCTCTTTGTTTGAGCAAGATATTTCCGGAAAACCGGTTCACACTTTTCCGGATCATGCTCTGGCACACCCGATTGGATGAACATGAGCGGCGTCAACGAGATCAGGTCGACCTTTCTGAACTTCTTTGCCGAGAACGGCCACGAGATCGTGTCGTCCTCGCCATTGGTGCCGCGCAACGATCCGACGTTGATGTTCACCAATGCCGGCATGGTGCAGTTCAAGAACGTCTTCACCGGCGTCGAGAAGCGGCCCTATCAGCGCGCTACCACGTCGCAGAAATGCGTGCGCGCCGGCGGCAAGCACAACGACCTCGACAATGTCGGCTACACCGCGCGCCATCTCACCTTCTTCGAGATGCTCGGCAACTTCTCGTTCGGCGACTATTTCAAGGAGCGCGCGATCGAGCTCGCCTGGACGCTGATCACCAAGGAATACGGGCTGAAGAAGGACAAGCTGCTCGTCACCGTCTACCACACCGACGACGAGGCGGCCGGCCTGTGGAAGAAGATCGCGGGCTTCTCGGACGACCGCATCATCCGCATCCCGACCTCGGACAATTTCTGGGCGATGGGCGACACCGGTCCGTGCGGCCCCTGCTCGGAGATCTTCATCGATCGCGGCGAGCACATCTGGGGCGGACCTCCGGGCTCGCCGGAGGAGGATGGTGACCGCTTCCTCGAATTCTGGAATCTGGTGTTCATGCAATACGAGCAGGTGACGAAGGAGGAGCGCGTGGATTTGCCGCGTCCCTCGATCGACACCGGCATGGGCCTCGAGCGCATGGCCAGCATCATGCAGGGCGTCGAGAGCGTGTTCGAGACCGACCTGTTCCGCCATCTGATCGACGCGACGTCGTCGGCGCTCGGCAGCGGGCCGAACGAGCAGACCGTGGCCTCGTTCCGCGTCATCGCCGACCATCTGCGCTCCTCGGCCTTCCTCGTTTCCGACGGCGTGCTGCCCTCGAACGAGGGCCGCGGCTATGTGCTGCGCCGGATCATGCGCCGCGCGATGCGCCATGCGCAGCTGCTCGGCGCCAAGGAGCCGCTGATGCATCGGCTGGTCTGGGCGCTGGTGCGCGAGATGGGCCAGGCCTATCCCGAGCTGATGCGCGCGGAGAATTTGATCGAGGAAACGCTGCGGCTGGAAGAGACCCGCTTCCGCAAGACGCTGGTGCGCGGCCTGGCCATCCTCGACGAGAAGAGCGCGTCCCTGAAGAAGGGCGACATGTTCGACGGCGACGTCGCCTTCACGCTGTACGACACCTACGGCTTCCCGCTGGATCTCACGCAGGACGCGCTGAAGTCGCGCGGCATTGGCGTCGACCAGGCCTCCTTCACCGACGCGATGGAGCGCCAGAAGGCCAAGGCGCGCGAGTCCTGGAAGGGCTCGGGCGAGGCGGCATCCGAGGCGATCTGGTTCCCGCTGCGCGAGAAGCTGGGTGCGACCGAATTCCTGGGCTACGAGACCGAAAGCGCCGAAGGCGTGGTGACCGCGCTGGTGAAGGACGGCAAGGAGGCCACCAGCCTCAAGGCCGGCGAGACGGGCGCGATCGTGCTGAACCAGACGCCGTTCTACGCGGAGTCCGGCGGCCAGGTCGGCGACACCGGCGTGCTCACCGGCGAGGGTGGCTTGAAATTCCGCGTCACCGACACGCAGAAGAAGCTCGGCGATTTCTTCGTGCATGTCGGCAACGTGGAAAGCGGCGAGCTGAAGCTCGGCACCGCGCTCCAGCTCGAGGTCGACCACGGCAGGCGCTCCTCGATCCGCGCGCATCACTCGGCGACGCATCTGATCCACGAGGCGCTGCGCCAGGTGCTCGGCGATCACATCGCCCAGCGCGGCTCGATGGTCGCGCCGGACCGGCTGCGCTTCGACTTCGTGCATCCGAAGCCGATCACGGCCGAAGAGCTTGCCCGCGTCGAGGACATCGCCAACGACGTGGTGCTGGAAAACGACGAGGTCACCACCCGCGTGATGGGCGTCGACGAGGCCCGCGAGGCCGGCGCACGCGCGCTGTTCGGCGAAAAATATGGCGACGAGGTCCGCGTCGTCTCGATGGGCAGGACCGCGCGCGAGCGCGGCACCAACGCGCTCGGCTGGTCGGTCGAGCTCTGCGGCGGCACGCATGTGCGGCGCACCGGCGATATCGGCCTGATCACGCTGACCGGCGAGAGCGCGGTCGCCTCGGGCGTGCGCCGCATCGAGGCGCTGACCGGCAATTACGCCCGCCGGCACGCCAACGAGACCATGGCGCTGGCAAAGACCGCGGCGAACGAGCTGCGCACCTCGCTCGACGACGTTCCGGCGCGCATCACCGCGCTGATGGAGGAGCGCAAGAAGCTCGAGCGCGAACTCTCCGATGCCCGCAAGAAGCTCGCGATGGGCGGCGGTGCTGCCGCCAGCAACGGCGCAGCTTCAGGCGTTCGTGAAATCGGCGACGTCAAGCTGATGGCGCGCGCGGTCGAGGGCATCGAGATGAAGGATCTCAAGAGCCTCGCCGACGACGGCAAGAAGCAGATCGGCTCCGGCGTGGTCGCCATCGTCGGCGTCACCGAGGACGGCAAGGCCGGTGTCGTGGTCGGCGTCACCGCCGACCTCACCGCGCGCTTCAACGCCGTGAACCTGGTGCGCGTCGCCTCCGAAGCCCTTGGCGGCAAGGGCGGCGGCGGCCGGCCCGACATGGCGCAGGCCGGCGGCCCCGACGGGGCCAAGGCGACCGAAGCGCTTGCGGCGATCGAAAAAGCCATGGCGGGTGCTTAAGATGGCAAGCGCGTAAACGCCATGCGCCCCGTTCCGCAAGGGCGTGGGCTTCGCGATCCCAATTTGAGGGATCGCCTCTACGAATTGCTGGAGCACGATCCGCTGGCCTATTCGGTCGGGTCGCGCTTCATCCAGATCATCATCGGCGTCATCGTGCTCAACGTCGCCGCAATGATCCTCGCCTCGGTGCCGGAGCTGGACGCGCAGTTCGGCGCGCTATTTTCAGCGATCACCGTTCTTGCCGTCATCGTGTTCGCGCTGGAATATGCCGCGCGGATGTGGACGGTGGCGGGTCATACGCCGCGCAGGGGTTCTGCGCTCGCCGACCGGCTCGGCTATGCCTTCTCCGCGCTCGGCATCATCGATCTCATGGCGTTCCTGCCTGCTGCATTCGTGCTGGCCACGGGGCGGCACGCGACGCTGGCAGCCCTCGGCGTGCTGCCGTTCTTCAAGATGATCCGCTATTCGCCGGCGATGCGCTCGCTGCTCGCCGCCGTGCATGCCGAGCGGCGGGCGCTGATCGGATGCATCGTCATCCTGATCGGCGCGGTGCTGACTTTCGCCTCGCTGCTCTACGCCGTCGAGCGCGACGTGCAGCCGGACAAGCTCGGCACCATCCCGCAGGCGATGTGGTGGGCGATCGTGACGCTCGGCACCGTCGGCTATGGCGACGTCGTGCCGGTGACGGCGCTCGGCAAGTTCATCTCCGTCTTCACCATCATCGCGGGCTTCGCCATGATCGCGCTGCCGGTCGCGATCATCTCCACCGCCTTCGCCGAAGAGGTGAAGCGGCGCGACTTCGTGGTGACGTGGGGCATGCTGGCGCGGGTGCCGCTGTTCTCGCATCTGTCGGCGGCCGAGATCGCCGACATCATGCGGCTGCTCCGCGCGCGCACCGTGGAGCAGGGCGAGATCCTGGTGCGGCGGGGCGATGCCGCCTCCTCGATGTATTTCATCACCGCCGGCGAGGTCGAGATCGCGCTGCCGAGCCAGCATGTGCGGCTCACCGACGGCACTTTCTTCGGCGAGATCGCGCTGCTGCACAAGACCAAGCGCAGCGGCACGGTCACGGCGACGCGCAAGACGCGCCTGCTGGTGCTCGATGCCCAGGATTTTCATGCTTTGATCGAGCGCATGCCGACGCTGGCCGAGCACGTCCACACCACCGCCAAGGCGCGGCTCGCCGACACCGGCGATCTCGCACCGGCCGAACTGGCGCAGGCCGAACCGGAGGACGGCCCCGGCGCGTAGCCGTCACGCCTTGTCGAGGAAGGGCGCCACGACCTCGCGCGTCTCCTTGCTGGGCACAACGGGCACGATCTCGAAGGTCATGCCGTGGCCCTGGCAGTTCAGCACCCATTCCTGCAGCAGGCGGGCGTCGTCGCATTCCATCAGCTGGAAGCAGCGGTCGAAATTCGGCTCGATCCAGCTGCCGTGATATTTGAGGCCTTCCGGAAACTTGACGCCCTCGTCGCGGACGCGGCGATAGACCGGGATGGGATCGCGGTCTTTGAAGCGTTCGATCACCATGAAGAGCATCGGTCAGCCCTTCTTCAGGAAGACGTAGACGGCCGAGTAGGGCACGCTCCTGAACTCTCCGGCTTTATCGCAGGCACCGTCCAGCTTGCCGCCATGGGTGCTGATGCGCTGGACCGTGGTGACGGGCGTGAGCATGCCGCTGCCGCGGTGGGCAGTCACTTCGAGCTTAAGCCAGGGAATGTCGGCCGCGGTGGTGCCCGGCGCATTGCCGATCGCCTTGCCGACGACGGCGCTGCCATCGGCAGCTTCCCAGTTTGGTCCGGCATAGTGTCGCCCGACAGTCTTTCCTTCGGAGAGCAGAGTTGCGATCGGCTCGCGAAAGGTCCAGGCGAGCTTGCCGTCGGCGGCCGCCTTGCATTCATAGACCTGAGCACCTTCGGCGTTGAGGACCGTGACGAGCTGCTCGCCAGGAGCCCGGATGGCCTCCGGCAGGCTGAGCTTCAGTTGCCCGCGGGCGGCCTCAGCCGGTTCGGGCTCCGCAGCGGCTGCGGGGGCCGCCATGGCGATGAGCAACGTCAGGCAGGGGACGGCAAACTTGATCGACATGGTCGCATCTCCTCGCAATGGTCCAAAAGAAACGGGCCGCGCTTGCCGCGCGGCCCGTGATGATGTCTGGCCCAGTCAGGCGAAATTGCGGACGACTTACGCCGCCAACGCCTTCGTGAGGTTTTCCGCAACCTTGTCGAGGAAGCCGGTGGTCGAGAGCCAGCGCTGGTCGGCGCCGACCAGGAGCGCGAGGTCCTTGGTCATGTAGCCTTCCTCGACGGTGTCGACGCAGACCTTCTCCAGCGTGTTCGCGAACTTGGCGAGCTCGGCATTGTTGTCGAGCTTGGCGCGGTGGGCGAGGCCACGGGTCCAGGCGAAGATCGACGCGATCGAGTTGGTCGAGGTCTCCTTGCCCTTCTGGTGCTCGCGGTAGTGGCGGGTCACCGTGCCGTGGGCAGCTTCCGCTTCCACGGTCTTGCCGTCGGGGGTGAGCAGCACCGAGGTCATCAGGCCGAGCGACCCGTAGCCCTGCGCGACCGTGTCGGACTGCACGTCGCCGTCGTAGTTCTTGCAGGCCCAGACGTAGCCGCCGGACCATTTCAGCGCCGAGGCCACCATGTCGTCGATCAGGCGGTGCTCGTAGGTCAGGCCCTTGGCATCGAACTCCTTCTTGAATTCGCGCTCGTAGACGTCCTGGAAGATGTCCTTGAAGCGGCCGTCATAGACCTTCATGATCGTGTTCTTGGTCGAGAGGTAGACCGGGTAGTTGCGCAGCAGGCCGTAGTTCAGCGAGGCGCGGGCGAAGTCGATGATGGAATCGTCGAGATTGTACATCTGCATCGCGACGCCGGCGCCCGGGGTCTTGAACACTTCCTTCTCGATGACGGTGCCGTCCTCGCCGACGAACTTCATCGTCAGCGTGCCCTTGCCCGGGAACTTGATGTCGGTGGCGCGGTACTGGTCGCCATAGGCGTGGCGGCCGATGATGATCGGCTTGGTCCAGCCGGGAACCAGGCGCGGCACGTTCTTGCAGATGATCGGTTCGCGGAAGATCACGCCGCCGAGGATGTTGCGGATGGTGCCGTTCGGCGACTTCCACATCTGCTTGAGGTTGAACTCCTTCACCCGGGCCTCGTCCGGGGTGATGGTGGCGCACTTGACGCCGACGCCGACCTTCTTGATCGCTTCGGCGGCGTCGATCGTGACCTGATCGTTGGTCTGGTCGCGGTATTCCATGCCCAGGTCGAAATAGAGCAGCTCGACATCGAGGTAGGGGTTGATCAGCTTGTCCTTGATGTACTGCCAGATGATCCGGGTCATCTCGTCGCCATCGAGTTCGACGACGGGTTGGGACACCTTGATTTTTGCCATGATCGGGAAAGCCTTCTTGGAACGGCGCCGCCGGCGCCAACTGGAATATCCGCCGCCTCTTAGCACCTGATAGCAGCGGGCGAAAGCCAAGTGATTATGCACTTTTAGCTCATCCAGCTTCCACAGATGGGGGGCGGGATGGCCGCCGGCGGCAGGGGTGGGGCTGAAGTTTCAGGCGAGATTCAAAAACCGAATCCAACCCGTTATTTCCCTTGAGAATTTCGTCAGGACAGGCAAACGACAGGCGAGCAGACGGCCGACCCCCGGATCGAGGCGAGGCCGGCTTTGAATCAATTCCTGAAGAAGGCCTTCCCAAGGCCTTGAGACCAGAGTGAAAGCGAAACGAGATGTCGGGGACTGACAAGAGCAAGGCGGGCCTGTCCCTCGACGGACCCATCGTGATCCTGGTCGAGCCGCAGCTCGGCGAGAACATCGGCATGTGTGCGCGCGCCATGGGCAATTTCGCGCTGGGCGCCTTGCGCATCGTCAACCCCCGCGACGGCTGGCCCAACATCGCCGCCCAGCGCGCCGCGGCCGGCGCCGACCACATTCTGGAAAAGGTCGAACTGTTCGGCACGGTCGAAGAGGCGGTCGCCGATATCGACCTGCTGTTCGCCACCACAGCTCGTCCCCACGATCAGGCCAAGCCGGTGGTGGGGCCCGAAGCCGCGGCCGGCGAGATCGCCGGGCACGTCGCGAGCGGCGGCAAGGCCGGTATCCTGTTCGGCCGGGAGCGCTGGGGGCTGACCAACGAGGAGGTCGGGCTCTCCAACCGGATCATCACCTTCCCGGTCAATCCGGGCTTTGCCTCGCTCAATCTCGCCCAGGCCGTGCTGCTGGTCGGCTACGAATGGTTCAAGCGGGCGACCTCGGGCGCGCTGCCGCATGCCATGCCGGAGCGCTCCGAGCGGGCCTCGCAGCATCAGATGCAGGCATTCTTCGACAATCTCATCCGCGAGCTCGACCGGGTCGAGTTTTTGCGCCCGGCCGAGAAGCGCGACACCATGCTGGTCAACCTGCGCAACATCTTCAGCCGGATGGAGCCGACCAAGCAGGACATGCACACCCTGCATGGCGTCGTCATGGCGATCGCGGAAGGGCGCAAGGGCCCGGCCAAGGGCGGCGTCCTCGACGGCGAGCAGGCCACGCGCCTGCGCGCGCTGCTGGCCGAGCACGGGCAGGGCGGCGGCGTCCACGACAGCGGCTCGACCGTGCGCGGCCTCGCGCGCCTGCTCCGCCGCAACCCGACCGACGCCGAGCGCCTGCTCTGGCAGGCGCTCACGCGCGATCGCCGTTTCGCAGGAGGGTTCAAGCGCCAGACCCCGGTCGGCCGCCACATCCCGGATTTTGTTTCCTTCCCGCACCGGATCGCGATCGAGCTGGTCAACCCGGGCGAAGGCGAAACCATCGCGGCGGACCGCGCAGGGCGACGCTCGTGGCTGGAGGCGCGGGACTATCGGGTGTTGGAGATCCGGGCTGCGGATGTGGAGCGGGACCTCGAGGCGGAGCTGGTGAGGTTGCAGGGGATGATCGAGCAAGCTTCGTAGGTCTCGTAGGGTGGATTAGCCGAAGGCGTAATCCATCAACTTCGTCCCGCATTCGCTGAAGCAGGGTGGATTACGCTTCGCTAATCCACCCTACGAACCAGTCGCTTGGCCAGCCTTCACTTGCCCGGCTGGTCGAGAAACACGTAGAGCGCAGCGATCCTGCCGTCCTCCACGATGATGACGTCCCACCCGGTATAATCAGGCGCTTCGCCGCGCGGGCCCGATGTCCAGGCCAGCCGCCCGGCGTTGTGAAGTGCCTGCGGCGCGCCTGTGGGCGTGTAGACGAAGTGGGGATGCGTCGCGCGCAGATCGCCGGCGAATTCGTCGATCGCGTCCCGGCCGACGATGATGCCTGGCGGGACGTACAGGACGGGGGTCTCCGTCCAGAGCTCGTCGATGGCGGCACGACGGCGCTTGGCATCGCCCTCGCCGAAAACCTCTTGAAGGTTGCGGTGAAGCAGCTCGTGGATGCGGTCCGCCGATTCATTTGTCCGGGTCATGGTCTGTCTCCAAAATGCACTGGCCTTGTAGGGTGGGCAAAGCGACAGCGTGCCCACCATTGCGGATGGTGGGCACGGCGCCTTGCGCCTTTGCCCACCCTGCGAATTGCGTCAGATCTGCGTCTGACCGCCGTCGACGAAGAGCTCGACGCCGTTGACGAAGCTGGCTTCGTCAGAGGCCAGGAACAGCACGGCCTTGGCGATCTCTTCGGGCTGGCCGACGCGACCGGCCGGGATCAGTCCGGCGAGATAGGTCTTGGTGCCTTCGGCCTGCTCACCGGCGCCGAACAGATGGTTCAGGCCGGGCGTCTCGGTAACGCCGGGGCTGACGACGTTGACGCGGATGTGCCGATCCTTGAGGTCGAGGATCCAGCTGCGTGCGAAATTGCGCACCGCGGCCTTGGTCGCCGAATAGACACTGAACGCGGGTGTTCCTGAAACGCTGGTCGTCGATGCGGTCAAAACGATCGAGGCGCCATCGCGGAGCAAGGGCAGCGCCTTCTGGACTGTGAAGAGGACGCCCTTCACGTTGGTGTCGAACGTGCGCTGATAGTGCTCCTCGGTGATCGCGCCGAGCGGTGCGAACTCGCCGCCACCTGCATTGGCGAAGATCGCGTCGATGTGCTGGTGCTTCTTCTGAACGGCATCGTAGAGCCGGTCGATGTCGGCGAGCACAGCCATATCGCCCTGTACCCCCGTCACGCGCCCGCCGATCGACTTCACGGCCGCGTTCAGCGCGTCCTGGCGGCGGCCGGTGATGAACACCGAGGCGCCCTCGGCCGCAAAAGCCTTGGCGGTCGCAAGACCGATGCCGCTCGTGCCGCCGGTCACCACCACGACCTTGTTGTTGAACCTGTCCGTCATCGTCCGTCTCCTTTGGAAGCATTTGGGCCAAATCGCCCTTGCCCGTCCTAGATGCCAATGGAACGATGATGCGACTAGACGTCAGATATGGTACACAGCGTTCTATAGGAGGAACAATGAAGGCCGATCTGAACGACTTTGCCTATTTTGCCGAAGTGGTGGGGCATGGCGGCTTTGCCGCCGCGGGAAGGGCCCTGCGCGAACCTAAGTCGAAGCTCAGCCGGCGGATTGCCGGGCTCGAGGAGCGCCTGGGCCTGCGCCTGATCGAGCGATCGAGCCGGCGCTTTCGCGTCACCGAAGTAGGGCAAGCCTTCTACGAACGCTGCCGTGCGATCCTGGCGGAGGCCGAGCAGGCCGAGGCACTGGTGACGCAAGCGCAAGCCGAACCGCACGGACGCATTCGTTTCAGCTGCCCGACCGGCATGGTCGCGGAGATGTCCGGGCTCGTGTCGAGCTTCCTGATCCGGTACCCCAAGGTGCGCCTGCAACTGGTCGCCATCGATCGGCCGGTCGACCTGATCGAAGAGCGGATCGACGTGGCTCTGCGCGTCCGCTCCGTCCTTGTGGGCGATGCTGCGCTCACCATGCGCTCGCTGGGCACGTCCACGCGCATTCTCGTCGCCAGTCCGCAATTGGCGAGCCGGTTGCGAACTCTGGATGATGTGAGCACGCTTCCGACGCTGGCGACATCAGACGAGGACATCATGGTCGAGTGGCATCTCGAGACGGATGACGGGCGCGCTCGTGTCGTCAAACACGAACCGCGCATGGGGTGCGGTGACTTCAGTGCCGTGCGTGATGCGGCGGTCGCGGGCCTCGGCATTGCGCTTCTGCCCGATCACCTCTGCAGGGAGGCACTCGGACAAGGCAAGCTCGTCCATGTACTCTCGGAATGGCGCGGTCACCGCGGCATGGTGCATCTCGTCTTCACGACTCGACGAGGCCTGCCGCGGGCTGTTCGCGCGCTGATCGATCATCTGGCGGCCGGGTTCTCGAAGACATCGGTGTAGTTTTTTGGGCAGGGCAAAGCGGCGTTGCGCGCCTTTGCCGACCCTACGAACATCATCCGCGCCCGAGCTGCACGTCGCGATCGACTGCAATCCATGTCGTCTTCGCAACGGCCAGCAATCTGCCCGCTTCATCGTGGAGCGCTGCCTCGGCCGTGCGCTTGCGGCCGTCGCGGCCGGTTGGCCATGCCGTGATGATGCAGTGGTCGCCGGGGTGCGGGCGGGCTTCGATCCGTGCCGACATCCGTCCGAGCAGGAGCGGCGTGCTGTCGTAGCTGCCGCTTTGGGGATCGCAATTGCAGGCAAAGCCGGTGGGGCAATCGAGCGCCGACCAGAGGAATTCCGGAGCGACCAAGCCGTCCTCGCCGGCCAGATTCGGATCGGGCGTCCAGCTTGCCGCGAGAACGGCGGTGTGACGCGCGAGCGATCCGGCGAAGATGCGCAAGCCATCCCCCTTCGCTCTTGCGGGTCCGCAGACGAAGCAGGTCGGAAGGGGATGCTCGTGCGGTTTGACTGGCGTCAGCAATTCGGCGGCGCGGGCTTCCTCGAAGCTGGCTGCCTCAATGCGCGCAAGCTCGACGCTTGTCGTGCGCCCGGTCGCGACGACTTTGGCGCCGTCGCGCAGCTCCCATGTGCCGCCATCCGTTGCGACGGCTGCGAGCGCCGTGTCCAGGGGAGGCGGCGCGCGCAGCGTCACCTCGACGGCGCCGGGAATATGACGGGCGAGCCGGCCGCAGACGTAGCCGCCATTGCCTGAGTTGGGAGGACCGCAAAAGCGCTTGTCGATGATGATCGCTGTCAATTGCTGCCTTCCTCTGTTGCCGTCGCCACTGCACTCTATCGGATCTTGAGCACAATTCGTCCCTGAACCGTGCGATTTGCTATGGCCCGCATGGCGTCGCCGGCCTGCTCCAAAGGGAGGATGCGGTCGATATGCGGGCGGATCTTTTCGCCAGCCAGCAATTGCATCAGCGTGTCGTCCATGCGCGCGGCTTCTGCAGAAAATTTCTCCGCCCAGGCGCCGACGAAGACACCGAGGATGGAATAGTTTTTCAGAAGCGGCAGGTTCATCGGGATTTGTGGAATCTCGCCGCCGGTGAAGCCGATCGGCATCAGCCGTCCGCCCCATGCCATCAGCCGTGCCATCTGCTCGAAGATGGCGCCGCCGACATTGTCGAAGCCGACATCGATGCCGTTTCCTGATGTGAGCGACTTGATGCGGTCGCGCAGATCTTCGCTGCGATAGTTGACGGTTTCGCTGGCGCCGTAGTCGCGCACAAGAGCGGCTTTGTCGTCGGAACCGACACCGGCGATGACGCGAAGGCCGAGATGGCTGCCGAGATCGACGGCGGCGAGGCCGACCCCGCCGGCCGCGCCCGTGACCAAGAGGGTCTCGCCGCGCCGCACCTTGGCCCGCTCGACCAGCGCATACCAGGCCGTGCCGTAATTGTGCAGCACCGTCGCCGCAGCTTCGAACGCGACGCCATCAGGTAGATGCACGCTCTTCGATTCCCTGGCGATCATCCGTTCGGCGTAGCCGCCGGTCCAGCTGCTGCACGCCACGCGATCTCCGGGGGCGAATGTCGTGACCTTGTCGCCGACTGCGACCACGACACCGGATGCCTCCGTGCCGGGCACGAAGGGCGTCGGCGGCCGCATCTGGTAGAGGCCCGAGACCAGGAGGTGGTCCATGAAGCTCACCGAGGCTGCATGGACGTCGATGAGAATCTGGTCGCCGGCCGGCTTCGGCTCGTCGATCTCACCGAGGCGCAGATCATCGGGTCCGGTGAACGAACTGCAGAGAACCGCTTTCATTGTGACCCTCCAATGTCTCTCAGCGGCGTCGCATATCCCGCGACGAGCTTGACGAAATCGGCCTGTCGCGCGGTGCCGGTCTTTTCAAACAGGCGGCGGACATGCGTCCTGATCGTCGTCGTGGCAACACCAAGGGCTGCTGCCACTTCGGGAACGCCGCCGAGCTCGACAATCGCGAGCAGGACGCGCAGTTCGGTCGGCGTCAATTTGAATGCGTCACGGAGCGCTTCCGAACGGGGCGAGATTGTCAGCGCCACCTTGCGAACGAACAAGGCGGCGACGGCGCTGTAGCCGGCACCCGCACGCCGGCGCGGGCCTGACGTCAGCGGCAGGACATGGGCGACGTGGCGCTGCCCGTCCAACCCGACCATCGGGAGTGCGATTCCGGCGGCGCCGAGAGCCGAATCGCCGAGGCCGCACGCTGCGAAGACGCGCCGCAACGTCTGGCTGACGATGGGATCGCAGGCCATCAGTTGCCCGCGGATCTCGAGCAGGACGTTGCATGTTTCGAGCACGGCTCGCCCGGCGACATTGGCGTGAATGAGCCGCCCGTCCGCGTCGACGAGAAAGAGGCCGGCATCGAGCCCATCGAGTGTGTCGGCGAACGCGGCGGCGTCCGCGGCCTCCGGATCGGGCGCTCGGGCGGCCGCGAGCGCGCGGCATGTTACGACGTTCATTGCGGCGCGCCGGCAGGCCGCGGCGACGGGCGCTCTTCCGTCCGGCGGCGACCGAAGAGACGCGGCACCAGCATGGGAACGCGCCGGCGATACGCCAGGTAGGTCGCGCCAAACACGGCGATCAGATCCCGTTCCTCGAACTGCAGCGCGACCAGGATGTAGGCCGTGTTCGCGAGCGCAAACAGAAGGTGGCCGGCGCTCATCTCGGGCGTGGCCCAGAACGCGAGCAGGAAGCCCAGCATCAGCGGATGGCGCACGATCTTGTACAGCAGCGGGGTCTTGAAGGATTGATCGGGCATTTCGGCGCCGCGGAGCGCGACGAAAGCCTGGCGCAGGCCGAACAGATCGAAATGATCGATCATGTGGGTTGAGGCGAACGCGAGCAGCCAGCCGAACCAGTGCACGCCGATCAGCAGCCCGGCCGCAATTCCGCTCGTTTGCCAGATCGGCGTCGGGATTGGACGCCATTGCCAGAACAGCAGCAGCAGGATCAGGCTGGAGAGCAGCACATAGGTGCTGCGCTCGCAGGCGGCGGGAATGAATTGGGTCAACCATCGTTTGAAGGATGCGCGTGCCATGACGCTGTGCTGGACTGCGAACAGGCTCATCAGCAGCAGGTTGACGACGATGGCCTCGCCCAAATTCGCGGAGCCGCCGATGTCAATTGACTTCGGCACGACATAATTGCCGACGAAACCGAGCGCGTAGAGAAATGAAATGGTGAATATTCCATAGCTCACGATGGCGTAGAGCAGGATTGCGAGGCGCGCGACCATGGTTTTTCCTGTTGTGCCTGATACGGCGGTGCCGCATGCAGGGGCCTGAGCCGCCGGTGAGCGAGCGGGCTCGATCTGGCCCGACCGTACCCGCTGGACCGTCCCCTGCGCGTCCCTCAGGGACCCGGGCGGGCAAGGAAGGATCTCCATGACGGTTTTTTCGCTGGGGACGTTCGGGTTCCCCGAGGTCCATGCCGACGGCCGCCCGATCAAGCTGGCCTTGCGCAAGGGGCTTGCGCTGCTGGTCTATCTCGCGGAGGCCAGAGGCGCCGTCGCGCGTGACGTCATGGCCACGCTGCTGTGGCCGGAAACGCCCCGGGAGACCGGCCTCGCGCGGCTGCGGCGCCTGCTTCATCGCATCGAGCTCACCTTGGGCCAGCCGGTGTTCGAGACCGACCGCACCAGCTTGCGGTGGTCGCCGGAGGTCGAGCTGACGCTCGACACGCATCTGTTCGAGAGCGACTGCGATCGCGGCGACTTCGAAGAGGCCTGCCGGATCTATCGGGGCGACTTCCTCGCCGGCTTCTCTCCGGAGGACTCCGCTGAATTCGACGACTGGGCGTTCTTTCGCCGCGAGGCGCTGCGGGGACGGCTCGTGCATGCGCTGGAGCGTCTGGTGCAGGACAAGGCTACTGCCGGCGACCATTTTGCCGCGACCGCGTATGCGGGGCGCCTGGTCGAACTCGATCCGCTCAGCGAGGTCTATGGCCGGCACCTGATCCGCAGCCTGCTGCTATCAGGCGACCGCAGCGGGGCGGAGCGGCATCACGCGGCACTGGCGCAGCGGTTGCGCGACGAGCTTGGCGTTGCGCCGGAAGCCGAGACCGAAGCGCTGATCAGCCCCGCCGCGGCGCCGCTGCGCTATGCGATCCCGGCGACACGCTATGTGAAGGGCTCGGGCGCGCATCTGGCGTATCAGACCTATGGCCGCGGCCCGCTCGATATTCTGGTGATGCCCGGCTTCGTCTCACATGTGGAGCGCGCCTGGGAGCATCCGGCGAGCCGGGCGTTTCTCACGTCGTTGACGAAGCTCGGGCGTCTCATCGTGTTCGATCGTCGCGGCATCGGCCTGTCCGACAGGGTCGGAGCGGCGCCCGGCATCGACGTGACGGCGGAAGATATCGGCACCGTCCTCCACGCGGCGGATTCGCGCCGCGTCGTGCTGTTTGGCGCATCCGAATGCGGGCCGGCCTGCATCAAATTCGCGGTCGATGAACCGCGCCGCGTGGCCGGGCTCATCCTGTTCGGCGCACTCGCAAAGGGCTGCTGGTCACAGGACTATCCGCACGCGCTGCGCGCCGGCCAGTATGACGCCTGGAGCAAGCAGCTCGTCGCGCAATGGGGCGGCCCGGCCGGGATCGAAGCCTTTGCGCCGAGCCTTGCCGGTGATCCCCAGGCGCGCGCCTGGTGGGCCGGGCTATTGCGTGCCGCCTCCAGCCCCGGCGGCATCTCGGCCGTGCTCGAGGCATTTCGCGACGCCGACGTGCGGCACCTGCTGCCGCGGATTGTCGTGCCGACCCTGGTGCTGCACCGGCGCGGCGACCAGGCCGTGCGGATCGCGGCCGGCCGCGACGTGGCGAGCCGGATCAAAGGTGCGGAGTTCGTCGAACTCGACGGCAGCGATCACTGGTTCTTTGCGGGGGACCAGCAACCGGTGCTTGAGGCGATCAAGGGGTTTATGAAGCGGGTCTCGTAGGGTGGGCGACTTGTCCGCCGTAGCTCGAAGAGCGAAGGCGGAAGCGTGCCCACGCATTCTTGCGATGCAGAGACAGATGGTGGGCACGGCGCTTTGCGCCTTTGCCCACCCTACGGACCTACACCGTCTTCAGCGTCGTAGCCCGGATGAGCGAAGCGATATCCGGGGAAAGGTCCCGCATGTCGCTACGCTCATGCGGGCTACAAGATGGGGGCGCTCACACCGCTTCCAGCTGATCCGCCGCGCGCTTCTTCTTCCCCCTGGACTGGCCGAGCAGGGGGCCGGCGGTGAGCGCCGCGGTGTCCGCCACGGCCGGATCCCGCGAGATCATCGCCGCGACGATGGCGCCGTCGATCAGGAGCCCGAGCTGATGCGCCAGCACGGCGGGCTCGGTCGCGCCGAGCTCGCCGGCGAGCTTCTCGATGTGGCCGAGCACGATCTTCTTGTGCTTCAACGCGATGCTGCGGAATTGCTTGGCGTCCTTGTCGTGCTCGCCGACTGCATTGATGAAGGGACAGCCGTAGAAGCGCTCTTCGGCGAACCAGCTCTTCAGCGCCGGGAAGATGCGCGTGAGCTTGGCCTGCGCGTCGCCGCCGCCTGCCTCCATGGCGCCGATGAACCATTCGCGCCACTGCCTGCCTTCGCTCTCCAGCACCGCGTTAACCAGATTGGTCTTGGAGCCGAACAACTTATAGAGCGTGGTCTTGGCCGTGCCGGCTTCCTCGATGATCGCATCGATGCCGGTGGCGTTGATTCCGTTCTTGCAGAACAGATGGGTCGCGGCACTCAGCAGGCGCCCGCGCGCGGATTCATCTTCACCGGCGGCGGCGTGGGGCGAGGTCTTCTTCGATGACGTCTTTGCCATGAGTCCAAACTTACCTGCAGCGACGCCGCATCAGCAAGCCGCATCTGTTCCGCGCTGAAAAGATTCGCATGGCAAAGCCCATCTGCATCGGCTTTGAGCAAGCGGGCGCTGATCAATCCGCAAGCAGGGTTCGCTAAGCGGCTTCAATGTCTCGCCTTTTGTTTTCGGCCACCTCTGGCACGCTCCATGCAAGGAAACAGACCGTTCGGTATCCTGCCGGATTCCACGGCTGCCAGGGAGAAGATGATGACTGCCGTCGTTCAAAAGACAGTGCTGACGGGTTGCCTCGCGCCCATCGACAAGAATGGCCTCGAGCAACTGATCGCGAGCGGCAAGGCCAATCCGAAGGTCATCAAGACCTTGAAATGCAAGACGGTCGCGGAAGGAAAATTCCGCCATGCCAACTACATCCGCAACCTGCCGCCCTACATCGTCGACGAACCGCCGGGACTTCTGGGTGACGACACCGCGCCGAACCCCTCGGAAGCCTCGCTCGCCGCGCTCGGCTCATGCCTCGCGGTCGGCCTGCACGCCAACGCCGTGCATCGCGGCTGGATCGTCAACAAGCTCGAGCTGGAGCTCGAGGGCGACCTCAACATCACCGCGGTCTGGGGCACCGGCGACATGTCGGACAAGCCGGTCGGCTTCACCGACGTCCGCGTCAAGGTCGACATGGATTGCGAGGGCATTTCGCAGGACGAGATCAACGCGCTGGTTGCCCATGTGAAGAAATGGTCGCCGGTCGCCAACACCTTCACCCGCCCGGTCAATCTCGAGGTCGGCATCTAGCAGACAGCAATCAGGACAGGGTGCGGGAGACGATCATGGGGTCACTGGCTTTATCACGGGCCGACATTTTGGATCAGCCCGCACCGTCCATTGCCGGCGAGGTGGCGCGGATTGCGCGGGAGCAGCTCGCGCCGCTCGCGGCCGGTATCGACGACGGTACGGTCTATCCGGCCGAGGTGCTGCGCCAGTTCGGCGCAGTGGGAGCGTGGGGCAGTCACGTGCCCCACGAGGGGCCTGCCGATCTGCGCTGCGCCATCCAGGCAATGGCCGAGATTGGCCAGGTCTGCGGCGCAACGGCTTTCATGGCGTGGTGCCAGAACACGCTGGTCTGGTACGCCGCCAACTCGACCAACATGAAGCTCGCGAGGCGCTTCGGCGATGCCTTCTCGACGGGGCGCGTGCTCGGCGGCACCGGGCTCTCCAATCCCATGAAGAGCTTCTTCGGCATCGAGAAGCTGAAGCTGAAAGGGCGCAAGGTCGAGGGCGGTTACATCGTGCGCGGCGCGCTGCCCTGGGTCTCCAATCTCGGTCCCGACCATTACTTCGGCACCATCTTCGAGCGCGAGGACGATCAGGGCACTGTCATGTTCCTCGCAGACTGCTCCGATCCCGCGATCACGCTGACGCCGTGCAAGCCATTCCTTGCGATGGACGGCACCGGCACCTATGGCGTGCAGTTTCGCGACGCCTTCGTGCCGGACGATCTGATCCTCGCCGATCCCGCCGCGCCCTTCGTCAAGAAGATCCGCGCCGGCTTCATCCTGCTTCAGGCCGGCATGGCGCTCGGCGTCATCAGGGACTGCATCAACATCATGGACGAGGTCGACAATCCCCTCGGCCACATCAACCGCTATCTGCCGCAGCAGCCGGTGCATTTTCGCGATCTCGCCGCCGAGCTCGAAACCGAGACCATGGCGCTGGCGCGCGATCCCTACAACGAGGAGGAGACCTACTGGCGCAAGGTGATTGCGCTCCGGCTTCGCGCCGGCGAGGCCAGCGTCGCGGCGGCGCATGCGGCGATGCTGCATTGTGGGGCGCGCGGCTACCTCAAGAGCCACCGCGCGCAGCGGCGCCTGCGCGAGGCCTATTTCGTCGCGATCGTCACGCCGGCCACCAAGCAGCTGCGCAAGATGCTCGCCGATTCCTGATTTCTTACGTGCCCACCCCGAAGACCCCCAACCTCAACGGAGAGGCTGCCATGACTGACGTCCTGATCACTGCCGTCGAACTTGCCGATCTCTTGAAAACCGAGCCGTGTGTCGTCATCGACACCCGCAATCCCGACGCCTACGCCGCTGGCCATCTGCCCAATGCCGTCAACGTCCATGAGATCTTCACATTCCTCGCGACCTCGACGCCAGAGGGCATGGCGGAGCTGAAAACCAAGTTCGCCGACGCGTTCGGCGGCGCCGGCCTCTCCGGCAAGGAGACGGCCGTGATCTACGAGCAGTCGATGAACTCGGGCTTCGGCCAGTCCTGCCGCGGCTACTACCTTCTCACCATGCTCGGCTATCCCAAGGTGAAGGTGCTGCATGGCGGTTTCGACGCGTGGTCGGCTGCGGGCTTCCCGGTGACGAAGGATGTTCCGGCACCGGCCAAGGCCTCCTTCTCGATCGTGCCTGAAGCCGGCGAGATCCTGATCGATGCCAAGACTATGCTCGGCGCGGTCGGCAAGCCCGGCATCGCCATCCTCGATGTGCGCGACGTCGACGAGTGGATCGGCGACAGCTCTTCGCCTTATGGCAAGGATTTCTGCCCGCGCAAGGGCCGCATCCCCGGCGCCGTGTGGCTGGAATGGTACCGCATGATGAAGCCGACCGCCGAAGGCCCGCGCTTCAAATCCAAGGACGAGATTCTGGCGGAATGCGCCACGGTCGGCATCTCGACGACCACGCCGGTCTATCTCTACTGCTTCAAGGGCGCGCGTGCGTCGAACACGTTCTTGGCGCTGAAGAACGCGGGCGTGAAGGACGTGCGGATGTACTTCGGCTCCTGGAACGAATGGTCGCGCGATCCGTCGCTGCCGATCGAGCAGGGCTTGCCGATCGCATCGGAGGTGACGACCAAGGCGGCGTGAGCGCCTGCGATCACATGGCTCGCGGACGGGGCGCAATCCCCAGCGCCTTGATCCGCGAGGCCAGCGTGGTCGGCTTGATATCGAGCAGTTCGGCCGCGCCTCCGGGGCCGAACACTTTTCCGGCACAGGCCTCGAGCGCGGCCAGGATGTTGTCTCGCTCGTGGTCGCGCATCTCGGATGAGGTCATGACAGCGGGCCGTGCGTCGGCCTTCTGGCGCGCGGCGGCGGTCGGAGCTTGCGCGCCGGAGGAGTCGGGCAGATCGATGCGCAAACGGCCGTTCTGCGACAGGATCGCGGCGCGCTCGATCACGTTCTGCAATTCGCGGACGTTGCCCGGCCAGTCGTAGCGTGTGAGCCGTCGCGCATCGCCCTCCGACAGTCGCAGATTCGATTTCAGTGCCTTGCTCTCGCGCGTCAAAAAGTGCTGGGCGAGCAGCGGAATGTCCTCGCGCCGTTCGCGCAGCGGCACGGTCTCGATCGGGAACACGTTGAGGCGGAAATAGAGGTCTTCGCGAAAACGGCCGCGCTGGACCTCCTGCTTGAGGTCGCGGTTGGTCGCGGCGATGACGCGGACGTCGACCGCGCGGGTGCGCTCCTCGCCGACGCGCTCGAAATTGCCCTCCTGCAGCACGCGCAGCAGCTTGCCTTGCAATTCCAGCGGGATTTCGCCGACCTCGTCGAGGAACAGTGTGCCGCCGTCGGCAAGCTCGAACCGGCCGATGCGGTCGCGCGTCGCACCGGTGAAGGCGCCGCGGACATGGCCGAAGAACTCGCTCTCGAACAATTCGCGCGGGATCGCGGCGCAGTTGACGCGGATCAGCGGCCGGTCGCTGCGGGTGGAATCCTCGTGGATGGCGCGCGCGATCAGCTCCTTGCCGGTGCCGGATTCACCGGTGATCATCACCGCCGCCGTGGTTGGCGCCACCAGCTTGACCTGGCGCAGCGTGCTCTGGATCGCCTCGCTTTGACCGATGATGCCGCGCGGATTGGTCTCGATGCGGATTTCCTCCTGGAGATAGGCGTTTTCGAGCTCCAGCCGCTCGCGCAGACGATCCACTTCGGTGAGGGCGGCGTGCAGTTTTTCATCGGCCTCGCGGCGCTGGCTGACGTCGCGAAACACCACGACGGCGCCGACCACCACGCCGCGGTCGCGAATGGGCGTGGAGGTGTACTCGACCCAGGCCGGCGAGCCGTCCTTGCGCCAGAACACTTCGCCGTCGACCTGATGCACCGCGCCGTCGCGGAACGCCGCGTAGATCGGGCAGTCATGGTTGTGATAGTGCCGGCCGTCATGGTGGGTGTGGTGCACGATGGGGTGGATTTCCCGGCCGACCAGCTCTTCGGCGGTCCAGCCGAGCATCCGCTCGGCCGCGGGGTTGACGAAGGTGGTCTTGCCCTCGGCATTGACGCCATAGATGCCTTCGCCGGCGGCGCGCAGGATCAACTGGTTCTCGCGCTCGATGTCCTGGAACACGCGCTCGACCCGCTGCCAGGTCGAAATGCCGCTGCGCATGTGGTCCTCCGCAGCGGCATCGACATTGCGCCGGCGGCGCGCGTCGAGATCGGTGAGGGTGAGCTGCACCAGCGTGCGCCCGTCATGGGGCAGCAGGCAGCCGGCATATTCGAGCCGGAGAGTTTGCCCGGTGGCATGGTGGGGGTTGAGCGCGGTGGTCCAGTAGGCGCCCATATGCAGCACGGCCTGGGTGAACACGGTGAGCGCCGGGAGTTCGCCGGCATGGAGCGTGCTCGCCCTGGTCTGCCGCAGCAGGGCGCGGTCATAGCCGAGCAGGGTGCAGGCGGCTGGATTGGCGTCGATGATCTCGTCGCCATAGGGATCGACCAGGAGGGTTGCCTCGACCGAGGATTCGAACGCTGCGATGCGCGGGTCGAGGGCTTCGGCGGTATCGTCCCGGCCGGGCATTGGCGTCGTTGCCATGGCGATATCTCGTGATTGAACTACGAAATCTCGTTTATCACGAGTTTTCGTAATGACCAAGCGAACGAGAAAATATTGCGTCATCAAGGCACTGGCCGCTCCCAAGGCAATGGCATGCTCCTTGCGTAATTCCTCCTCGCAATGACGCAGGGAGCTCCGATGTCCACGTTCGACAATCCATTTGATCCGAACCGCAACCTTCGAGCCGGCTGTGCCTGTGGCGAGCACCAATCCGCCGCCGAGCATGAGCAGGCCACGGCGCTGCGCTGCGACCCCGTCGAGAGCGAGGAGACGCGTTACGAGGGCGTTGTCGCCTCCGCCGTCATGCGCGCGATGTTCCCGCAGGACGTGGCGCGGCGCGCCTTCCTGAAATCGGTCGGTGCGTCCACGGCGCTCGCTGCGCTGTCGCAATTCTTCCCGCTCAAGACCGCGACGGAAGTGTTTGCACAGACCGGCACGCCCGAGAAGAAGGACCTCAAGGTCGGCTTCATTCCGATCACCTGCGCCACGCCGATCATCATGGCTGCTCCCATGGGCTTCTATGCCAAGCACGGCCTCAACGTCGAAGTGGTCAAGACCGCCGGCTGGGCGGTCATCCGCGACAAGACCATCAACAAGGAATACGACGCCGCGCACATGCTCGCGCCGATGCCGATCGCGATTTCGCTCGGCCTCGGTGCCAACGCCATTCCCTTCGCCGTGCCCGCGATCGAGAACATCAACGGGCAGGGCATCGTGCTTGCGACCAAGCACAAGGACAAGCGCGACCCCAAGGACTGGAAGGGCCTGAAATTCGCGATCCCGTTCGACTATTCCATGCACAATTATCTGCTGCGCTATTATCTCGCCGAGCACGGCATCGACCCGGATACCGACGTGCAGCTGCGCTCGGTGCCGCCGCCGGAAATGGTCGCCAACCTCCGTGCCGACAACATCGACGGCTTCCTCGCGCCGGACAACATCTGCCAGCGCGCGATCTATGACGGCGTCGGCTTCATGCATCTGCTCTCGAAGGAGATCTGGGACGGCCATCCCTGCTGCAGCTTTGCCGCCAGCAAGGAATTCATCACGACCGCGCCGAACAGCTTTGCGGCGCTGACGCGCGCAATCGTCGATGCCACCGCCTATGCCTCGAAGGCCGAGAACCGCAAGCAGATCGCCGAAGCGATCGCGCCCGCCAACTACATCAACGCGCCGGTGACGGTGCTGGAGCAGGTCCTGACCGGTACCTACGCCGATGGGCTCGGCGGGGTGAAGACCGACGCCAAGCGCGTCGATTTCGATCCGTTCCCCTGGCAGTCCTTTGCGGTGTGGATGCTGACGCAGATGAAGCGCTGGGGCCAGATCAAGGGCGATGTCGATTACAAGGCGGTCGCCGAGCAGGTGTATCTGGCGACGGACACCAAGAAGCTGATGACCGAGATGGGGCTGTCGCCGCCGGCGACCGCGTACAAATCGTTCGCGGTGATGGGCAAGACTTTCGATCCTGCGAAGCCCGAGGACTATGTCGCGAGCTTCAAGATCAAGAAGGCGTCGTGATGTTCTCAGCTCTCGTGTCCCGGGCGCGGCGCAGCGCGAAGCGGTGCGACGCAGAACCGGGACCCATGCGGCCCGACTGGGTCCCGGCTCTGCGAAGCAGCACACCGGACGATGCTGCGCATCGCCGGGAGTGCTGCATCGCGTCCGGGACACGTGCGGTGGGGTTTGTGCCATGACCCCCTCCCTCCGTCTCCGCGCGGGCCTCGTCTCGATCGCACTGCTCGCGGCATTCCTCGGTATCTGGCATCTTGCCACGCGCTCCACTGCGCCGGTCGCGACGATGAGCCCGGAATACGCCAAGCTGATGGGCCTGACCGCGACGCAGGGCAAATCCGCCATGCCCGGGCCGCTCGATGTCGGCGCCAAGCTCTGGGAGCATCTGAGGCGGCCGTTCTACGACAACGGGCCGAACGACAAGGGGCTCGGCATCCAGCTCGGCTATTCCATCGCGCGCGTCGGCACGGGCTACCTGCTCGCCGTGCTGGTCGCGATCCCGCTCGGCTTCCTGATCGGCATGTCGCCGCTGCTCAGCAAGGCGCTCGATCCCTTCATCCAGGTGCTCAAACCGATCTCGCCGCTCGCCTGGATGCCGCTGGCGCTCTACACCATCAAGGACTCATCCGTCTCCGCGATCTTCGTGATCTTCATCTGCTCGATCTGGCCGATGCTGCTCAACACCGTCTTTGGCGTTGCCAGCGTCCGCAAGGAGTGGATCAACGTCGCGCGGACGCTCGAGGTCGGCACCATCAGGCGCGCCTTCACGGTGATCCTGCCCGCGGCGGCTCCCACGATCCTGACCGGCATGCGCATCTCCATCGGCATCGCCTGGCTCGTGATCGTCGCAGCCGAGATGCTCGTCGGCGGCACCGGCATCGGCTATTTCGTCTGGAACGAGTGGAATAACCTTTCGATCACCAACGTCATCATCGCGATCCTGCTGATCGGTGTCGTCGGCATGCTGCTCGACCAGATCCTCGCGCGCTTCACGCGCATGGTCACGTTTCCGGAGTAGGGGCTGATGATGTTCACCGGTGTTGCCGCGAATTCACCTCGCCCCGCTTGCGGGGAGAGGTCGGATCGCATCGTCAGATGCGATCCGGGTGAGGGGGGCTCTCCACG